>JBGVQS010000001.1:0-65095 GCA_045127595.1 Candidatus Scatosoma sp.
CGAGTTGAATTATCCTTAATCACTTCCATTAACGCAAAAATAGCCTTTGTTTCTTTCTCGGAAAGAATAATAATTTCATCCTCATTCTTGCAAACAGTGTTGTAATTCCGTAAAGTAATACAGCCATCGCTATTCAAGCTCACTTGACACCACTCGTGATCATTTTCGTTTTTTGCTTCGCTCACGACTTCCATTTTTCTCTTGATAATTTTCATAACTCTTTCTTATTCCTCCACCTTTGTCAGCCCATCCATAGCATAACCACCCCTATAATCTTCTAAAAGAACACATTCCGTTCCGCAAATTTCAAATGGTTCGCTTCTAACAACAAATACCTTGCCTTTGTTTTTTTCGCTTACACGGTATCTATCGTTCATAAGCACTTTATCACCTATTTTTAATTTTTCCGCTTTCATAATTCACGCTCCTTTCGCTTGTATCAGCTTATCAAGCAAGCCGTGGTCTAAACCTTTCCAAAGCTCCACATCGCGCCGTAACGCCTGCTTCTCGCCGTCGTCCGCAGGTTTCGCGGGGGGGGGGGTATCACTTTTTGCAGTTCGGGCGTAGCCTGCAATTCAATGCCGAGACTTACGCACAACGCGCCGTCGATCATTGCCATTTCCCTGTCCGTGCATTTTGCAATAAACCCGCCGACGCGGTTTTTGGATACGGAATGTATCTGCTCGCACAACGCGATGGACGGGCGCTCCGCACTCGTGATGTCAACGTGCGTTGGCAACGAGTTTTTCGGTTGCGTTGTCAGATATACCATTTCAATCACGGGGCTGTGTTGGTTTGCCTTGTCGTTCGATACAACGATTGCGGGCCGTCCTGCGGATTGCTCGCTCCCTACACCGCCTCCCGACGGGTAAACGTAATAAATCTCGCCTCTCAAAATTTCTTCTTCTCTGCGTTCCATAATTCAGTTCTCCTGTGTTCGTGTATTTTTTACCTCGGTCGGCTGTTCTTCGTCTTTCAAGCAACCCTGCGTATAAGGATTTCTCGTACAATCTGCACCGCTCCATGCTTTACAATCACCGCATTGTTCTTCGATTTCTTTCATAAGTTCCTGTTTATTTTTCATAATAAGCTCTCCTGTTTTTGTTTATTTTTTGCCCTGTACGCTGGACAAAGCGTGTAATCTTTACTGCAATGCAAATCGGTTATAATGCCGGGGATAGGCTCGTCAAACGCCGCACAGTCCGTTGCCGAAGAACCGCCGTGTAACCATTTCCCTTTGTAAAACGGGCAATCGCTTGCATATGACGCGAACGGTTTCCCCTTTTTTAAGTAGCACACACCGAAACCCTTTGTGTCGCTTACCCCCGACGGCCACCCGTTTGGTAAGCCCTTTTGCCTTAAATGTTCTTTTACTTCCGCAATCTTCGGGAACGCGAGTTCCCATTTATCCGCCTCGAAGAAAAACACCCACATCTTACTTTTCCCCGAAGTATTCGAGAACGACCTTTTTCGCGGCTTCCGCGCCGTAGCATATATACGCCGCATAGCCTTTCTTATTCAAAGCCTTTATCCACTCGCGCTGTTCTTTCGATACTCGCGATAAATGCTTTTTCGCTCGTTTCAACTCAATGAACAGCCCGTGATATTTTCCGTTGGATTCGGCTATAAAATTATCGGGAAAGCCTTTCTTCATCCCCTGCCGTTCAAGCTCACCCATAACGCGCGCCGTTGCCTTGCGCTCGTTCGGGATATGTACCCATAACAGTCCTTTCGCATCGCACCATGCAGCGAATTCTTCCTGTTCCTGCGCTTCCAGCGGATTACCCGTTGTCGGCTTATTTCCTCTTTCTCGGTCAATATCCCACTTGAATAGGAAACAATCATCCGCCGCCGCACACGGTTTCCCGTTGTTTGCTTCACACCTATATTCCTTGCAATATTTTGCTGACATATCACTCCTTATGGTTAGCCGTCTATGTGCACTCGACGGCTTTCCTTTAACCTTGCTTTTGCCGAACTTTGCATTTAACTGCAAATTCAAACCGTTTTATTTTTTTGATTTATTTCGCAACGCGCGCACCGCTCCGATCTGATTATGCCGCATTTACAGGTCGGCTGTTGAACCACTTTTCGTATTTCTTCAAAAACGCCTTTACGTCTTCCGTGGTGTCTGCGTTACGCAATCCCCTGCATTGAACCATACTGAACTTCGCCATATCTGGACGAATTTCCATTGTGTAATAGGCTTTGCGCTTTGCTGTGTTCTTCCTAATAAACAAAATCACGCAACTGCCTTTCGCCACGCGTTCGCAATACGTACCTACGCAATGGCTTTGATTTTTCCCCTCGCGGATGATGGCATCCTGTGTTTTAGGCATAACCACGGACAGCTTCCCGTCCGTCCACTCCACATTGTCGTGTAGCGATTTGTACACCTGTTTTATCGCCTCCCCGAGAAGTTTTGTTTTCTTTGCCTTGTAAATCGCGTTGACGTTATCACGCATTTGGATAAAATCTTTCGGTGTTTTGATTGCCGTATCGTCCAAATTATAGCCGAGCGTTTTACATATTTCGATGTAGTCAAAATAATCGCCTATGAACGTCTGCTTTTGCTGTTGATATTCCTCTTGTTCTCTCCAATAGGTATAGAACCTTTCAAGAGAAATCGGAAGCATTTTTCTATGCCCTGCCGTTTTGCACTCGTAAAGCCTTACGAGGAATTCCTCAGCTCTATCTCGTTGTGCTTCGGGGATTTTCCATTTTTTTTGTTCTTGATACGCAAACACTTGGTATATCCCTTTATAGCGACACTTTGCAATATCTTCCTTTGTCTGCAACCCTAAATCTTTCGGGGATTTTAATTCACGTAGATATATCTCACGACCACCGCCGCCCCAATCACGAGCGCATACATAGCGGATATAATCTTGCGCTATGCCTATCAAGCCGATTTTCAATAAGATTTCCAGCATAGGATGTTCGTGCCAATCTTTGAGATAGAGGATCGGATGGACCAGTAATTCTTTGCAAGCTATATCCAAAGCGGAGTATTTATACTCGGTATCTCCAATAATGTCTTGGGGATGTGGCAAATAGGTATGCTGCAACATATCGTCGCAACGCCAACCCGACCAACCCATACCGTGAACCCTTGTTCTTCCACCTTGCCACTCTACGTTCCCGTAACATTTGTGGTATTGCGCTATTTGCCCCGATTTCATATCAAGATAATACCGCCCCTCTTCAACAAGCACGTGCTTTGTTTTGATTTGATACTCTTGATCTCCACACGGCCAAATAGGCATTGCCGATACCGTCTTGTAGCAAACGAACAGCCTTTGCACAAAACCGATATTACCAGCGCGTTCGAGAATGCTTATAAATTCTCTGCCCGTGTACTCGGCGTATCTAACGTGTCTCAGTTTTACTCGTTGTTCGCAATGGGGGCAGAATGCGGAGTGCCCGCCTTTCGGTTTTGCGAGTTCCGTTTGCTTTCCACACTCGCAAAAACCGATATTTTTGCCGCGTTCGGTTTTATGAAAAAACATTATTCGCTGGCAGGCTTTTGCAAGCCAATCGTCAAAATCGTTCGTTTGAGTGATATATTCGTCTACTTCTCGTATGGCGGGTTTGGCGCGCATACTCAATTTTCTATCTGTAAGAACCTCGGAATACATTAGAAGAAATCCTCCAAGCTACGGCGTTTCTTCTCCGTCTTTACGGGTGCGCTTGCTTGCGTTTCGTACGTTTCGGGTAAACCGAGATACTTGCGGATGAACTGCAACGTACCTGCCGGGGTAAACACGTAATAATTATTACTCTTGTTCTTTTTTGCACATTCGTACATCTGCTTGTAGCAATCCTCCGCTGTTTTTGTGTGGTCGATTTCCGCGTCGGGGGTGTTTTTCAACACCTCCGCCATCGCCGCAACCACTTCGGAAAGAATAACCTTGTCCTTGTGGGTTTCAATGTCCTGTTTCTGCATTTCGATAAAATCTACTGCTTTCATATCTCTGCCCTCCGTCAAATACCACAGTCGTCGAATACGGCGTGTACCGCCGCTTTACATTTTTTCGCCGACTCGTCGTCCATATCACCGATAAGCGCGCACATCTCGTCCAAAAGGTCTTGGAACGTCTCAAATTTGACCTTGAACACGACCACCGCGTCGCCCTTGATTTCTACCTTTGCAGGCTCGGCTTTCGCCTTTTTAGCCTGTTCCAAGCGTTTACGCAAGTCTTCCACTTCCTTTTCCATTGCGGATTTTGCGGCGCGCTCTGCTTCTAACGCCTTATCTTTGCTTGCAAGCTCGTCCTCTAAAACGTGCTTTTCTTCCTCTACTTTATCAAGTTTTTTTGCCTGTTCGGGATCGGGTTGATAGATAACCGTAGGCTCGGCGCTTTCCTTTTCGGCAAGTTTTTCGCGCAGTTCTTCGTTTTCTTCTTCCAACCGCTTTTGATCGGCGCGAATGCCCTTTTGCTCTTTAGCAAGGGCGGAATACTCTGCTTGGTATTCGGCGTTTTCCTTTTCCAAATCTGCCTTTTCTTCAAGGGCGATCGCAAGCTGTTGCGTTGCCTTGTCTCGTTCCTCGATTGCCGCTTTTACCGCCGCATTGATTTCCGACGTCTTAGCTGTATCAAGGTCGATTTTTTCAAGGATTTCTTCGCGTTCTTCCTCGTTTACGCTTGTCAGTAAGGCAAGTTTCGTTACCCCGATTGTAGCGTGCGCTCTTATAAACTCTTCCGGTAATTTCTCGATAACCGAGATGTAATTGTACGCTTGCCGTTCCTTGATACCGAGTGCGTTGACCGTGTAGTCCGCGAAATCTTCAAAGCCCGCCGCTTTATAACGTTTACTGTCTCGCATTTCACGAATACCGCTTGCCATTTCAACCCAATGCTCGGCACTCTTTCTGGCGTTGTAGCAGATACGCTCGTGCAAATCCTTAAACTGCTGTTGCTCAACGGTCAGACCGCTGTTGTCCGCCAGCATAAGCTGGTCAAAGTGTTCGTAGTTTCCCATAAGTAAGTGTCTCCTTTCCCTTTCGGGATTTTATTTTTTTGCAGTTAACTGCACTTTTTAAAATTCGATTTCTTGTTGCCTTGCCCTGCGCTGACTTTCGGTCAGTTGCAGAGGCACCATTTTATTGACGAGCTTATCGACGATTTCTCTCGGTAGTAAGCCGTCCGTCGCAAGTTCTTTGATTGAACATCTACTCGTGATCACAGTCGGAAGATGTTGCTCATCTCTACGTTTTATGATTTCGCAGAACCTGTCCGCCGCCCAATTTTCTACTCCTTTCCTGCTTGATTTTATTCCAGTGAAACCGTCAAGGATAAGGCAGTCAACCTTAGCATAGCTCGCCATAACACCTTGCTCTGTTGCCGTTGCGGCGTTGTTGTACGTGGCTTTCAATTCTTCCAAAATCCGCTCCATTGTCGTGAACGTGCATAACACTCCCTCACTTTGCAGGGTTTTAAGGATTGCGACGGCAAGGTAGGTTTTTCCCGTGTCAAATCCGCCGTATAACCAAATCCCCCTACCTGACTGCTTTACTGCTTGAAAGTTATGGCAGAACTTTTCACATCGCTCGCAAACGGTTATGTAGTTCTCGCTACTTGTGCTATCCACAATCCCGAAAAACGTCGCGCCTCGTACTTCCACAGGGATATTTCGCTTGTTGATTTCTTGATAACTTTTCACTCGCTCTATACGATCCTTGCGCTCAGCTTCCAGTTTCGCTTTTTGCGTTTCACAAGCACACGGACACTTTGTGTAAAAGTTTCTCTCAGGCATATCCAACGATTTTTCTTTTTTGCAAAAAGCGCAATATATTTTATCGAAAGCAATATATTCCTTTCGCGGATCAACCGTACTCAACCATCTCCGCTTTTGTTGCTCATATTGCTCTTTTGTAAATTTTACAATATCTGTATCGCCTATTCTCGCCAACTCTCCCATGACAGCCTCCTGTTTTATTCGCCCGCCTTTCCAAAGTTTTCTTCAAACCACTTGGCGTTTTCACGCCGTTCATCTTCGGAAAGGTCTTCGTCTTGCTCGGTTTGCACTTTCTCAAACGGAGCATACGCCCCGGCAACAATACGTGCGGATAGTCTACAAAGCATTGACATTGTTTTCACGTTCTTTTTCAGCCAATCACTCTTTCTAAACTGCTCCGCTATCGTTTCCCAATCTTCTTCCGTCAATTCAGCCAAAACGCTCGCGTCGTAGTTATCAAAAACCACGCAGGGGAATTCTTTGAAGAACCGTCCTTGAGCGTTCAATTCTTCTTCACTTTCGCTATCAATCCCCCCTTGAGAATCCCCCTTTATATCTTCTCTTTTCGTATTATCCGTCAGGATAATACTTTCTTCTTTCTTATTTTTATAAAGGTCAGGAAACTCGGTTTGATTTTCGTTTGTTTCCGTTTTCTTGCCGTTTTGATTTCGATTTGATTTTGATTTGTTTTTATTTTGATTTTCGTTTGTTTCCGTTTTCTTGCCGTTTTGTCTGCTCAAAGATCTTGTTTTTGAGAGATCAAGGCTCGGCAGGAGCGCGGAAAATATAGCTCGTGTAATTCCTTTAAATTCAGGCTTCGTTCCTGCAAAAATATACTCTATTAACGCTTTATAAAGCTGGCCCTTTTCTTCGTCCGAAAGCCCGTTCTCAGGATCGCTAATCGTTGTATAATAGTTTTCCCAAAATGTAAATCCTTTCACTCCTGCCATAATTCACCTTTTAATATTTTGATTTCCACAGTTCCGTGTACGTATCCCACAAGCCGACGGATTTAACATCCGCCACGAATTGTTCGATTATGCTGTCGAGACTCTGCGGAATGTCCTCTCGCGTATAGCGTTCTTCGTAGATGTCTTCTCCGTCGCAAATCTCGTATTTGAAGCATTTTGCGGTCGGGATAACCTCGAGATACATAGGGTGTTGCACAGATGTTAAATACTTGCCTACGTTCGCATAGTTATCTACGCGCTTACAGTCAAGGATTTCCCCTGCCTTTACCCAGTCGCACTTTGCCATCAATAAGAACTGTACACCCATAATGGTCTTGTCCTTATATGCGGTTACTTGATACGTGCCGCCATGCATTATCTTCGCCATTTCCACAACACACTTGAATTCCTTGTCCTTGCTTCGCTTGGCGTAGGTTTCGCAATGCTCATACGCAGGCTGGTCGTCGCCCCTTATCATTTCGTAAACGGCGTCCTCGAACGAGATACCGCGCAACATCATTTCATTTTGCTCGCACGGCTCTTTTCGAAGCGTTTTCAAAAAATCTTCTCTCGCGCTTTCCTCATACCCCTCCGCGCAGTTATATTGATTCATCCACGCGGAAAGGAGAGATTGCGTTATGAGATAACGCGGTTCGTTCATTACTCGTCCACCTCACTGAAAACGGTTTTCTTTGCCGTTTTTTCGGCGGTTTCGCCGTCTGTCGATTTGTCAGTCGCCGTGTCGGGTTTCGTCGCGCTATCGTCCGTTTCTGCACCCTTTACCCCCAATCCATTGAGAATATCGTCGGCAAGCGCGCGACCTTTCTTCTTCGGTTCGGGCTGTTCCGCCTTTTCTTCGGCGGGCTGTTCCTTGGGCGGTTCTACGTACGCTTTCTTTTGAGAATCCCATACGAATCCAAGTGCTGTTACGCGTTCTTTATAAATCGCTCGAAGTTCAACGAGAGATGTCAGTTTGTGAGGGAGTTTACCTAAAACCGCACCCCCATTGTTGAATTCTTCAGGTTTGCTCCAGCTCTCGATCAGTTTCTTGCCCTGTTCCATAACAGCCTCGTATTCTTCACGTTCTGCTTGGAAAAAATCGTTGTCCTTGGCGATGTTCGCGTTCGCCTCCGCAAACAGTCGCGTGATGTAGTCGTTCTTGTCCGCATCACCCAAGGTTGCAATCTTACGTACTCCGCTAATGCCGTAGCACCCTTTCGCAAAATACTCGTCCGTCGGGGTAAAGCCGATCATACGTTGGTCGCCGTTCATATAGACGTAGCCGCCGAAATCGCAGGGTTGCCATACGATATTCTTTGCGCTACCCTCGCAGAGCAAACGCTGAATAGCGATACCGTCTTTGTTCTTCTCTTCTACTGAGTGGAAGACGTAGATAATGTTCTTGTCGTACACCGTCTTGAAACGGTTGGTAAGGGCTTGGAATTCAAGTTTTACCGCGCCGTAGCCTTTTTGCGAAATCGTACCCGACTTCGTCTTGTTCACAGGATCCTTGCGCATTACGTAGTCTTGTAAAAGCGTTATGAGCGAACCGCCCGTGTCGATAACGATAGTATCAAACGCTTTCAACTCGTTGCTTTTAAGGTCTTCGAGAAGTTCCTCGTATGTGCTTACACGAGAGAACGGGGGACGGTGTTGGGCGCGGATACGCTGAATACCCTTATCAAGGTCGATAAGGATGGGGTTGGGTGCGGAAACAGCAAGGGTAGTTTTACCTACGCCGGGCGCACCGTAAAGAATTGCCGAGAAACGCTGGTTATTGAACGTTTCCTGTGAGGGTTGATAGATAGCCATATAAGCCTCCTTAAAGTGTATTTTGTTGGGGCTGTCGGAGTCGAACCGACGTTTGTCCTTTTTGCCCCATATAGGCGGCTGTCAACCGCCTGCGTAGCCCTGCCGTTGGATGTCATTCCACCTGTTTGGCAGTCTTGCGCTCCCCAGACGCGCTTTTCCGCGCCGTCCTTACTTTTTACGCTTGAAGAACCACGACTCGTCGTATTTAGCAAGTTTCCGTTCGGAACGGATAAGCAATACCATCAATACCACGATTGCGACCACACCGATACACAGTCCTATGCTGTTCAAGGTCAATACCGTTTCAATGCTCATCGTCTTCGCCTCCTTGTTCTTCGTCTTCTTCGTGCTTGGCGTGGCATTCTTCGCAAATACACCCGTCGCACACGTCGTAGATTTCGTCGCCTTCGTAGAGTGCCTTTCCGCACTCTTCGCAATAGCCGATTATATCGTCTTCGCTTTTATGCCGAAATCTGTCTTCGTAGTCTTCCCTGCAAAGCCCAATCCAAGGGGCTTGTAAATCTCTATCGCTCATTTCATTCTCCTGCATTTGACTGCAATTTATTGCGCGACGACGATTTCGTCAATCGTGCATCCGAGTGCCTGCGCTAACTTCGTCATAACGTCTAATTTGGCCAAGCGCTCACCACGCTCGTATGCCACTATTACACGCTCACAAACACCGCTTTTCTCGGCAAGCTCCGCACGGGTTAAATTCATAACCTGCCGACGATGCATTAGCTTTTCCTGTCTCGGGTATTTTGTTGCTCTTGCGTTGCTCACGTTCTGCTACCTCCTTTTGTTTGACCTGTCCTCATCAGGCAGGGTAGGTCAAATCCCTGCGACGTCTCACGACGTTTCGACTATGTTTTGAATATCGCATACACGCTTTCGATACTCATTTCAAAAAGCTTTGCCATAGCGATTACGTATTGCATTGACGGACGGTTGCGCCCGTTTAACCAATACTCTACCGTTCTCACGCTCACGCCCAGCCGTTCGGCTAACACCTTGCGCTTCACGTTCCTTTCTTTCAACAGCTTACGAAACTTCTTGTTCTTTGCCATTTCTTTGCCCCTTACAGCCCTTTCAGCACGTCTCGCGATAAAGCGATCAAGCTATCGCAAGAAACGTTTTTAATGTGCGTTCCACCGCCCCAAAACGTAATTCTTACGATTTCCTCGCAATCCTGCTTTTCATACACCGCGTCGATAACTTCCACATTCGCGGCAATCAATAACGGTTTCAGATACTTTTCTACAAATTCAGCCTTGTTTTCCATCTACCATACCTCCAAGTTCTTTGATTTTTTGTATTGTGCCGTTCTCGAATAGACCGACTACATAGTCAAGACTATCTTGCATGCCCCAGCCCAGCGTGTCCGTGTAATAACGGAGCAAAGTCAAAACCCCTGCTTGGCTCGTCTGCGTGTCTTTGCAGAACTGCATTAACTGCTCATAGGTGCGCGGTTGGTCTCTCGGCTTATAGGTAATATCTTGCAATTCTACATATTCGCCGATAACTTTCAAAGCGTTTTCGTAATCGCCCAGCTTTACTCGCTCGAACATTTCCACGCAGTCTTTTTCCCTGCCTTGTTTGAGCAATACCTTACGCGCCTGACCTAATATGTAAAAGATGTTACCTGTTTCGCCGTTTCTATCAAATTGAATTTTTTCTTCAAATTTTTTCATATTCTACCTGCTTTTCTTGACTTTCAAACGATTGTTTGATATAATAAAATAAATAAGAACAAAGGGGGTGAAAAATATGAACAAGAAACAAACTTCTTCCAAAGTTTCCTCTACGGCAAGCAAGGTTTTAAAAGACAATCGTTACAGCAAAGCTTCTAAATCTTGCGCTGGAAGTGCTTTATCTCAATCCAAGAAGAAATAAGCATTTCTAAATTCACAATACACTTAAAGGGAAACAAATGATATGCGAAACTTAATACGCGGATAGTCCTGCCCAATGCGACTTGGGCGGGATTATTTCTTTTTCGCCCCCTATGTTTTCAAATTAAATCTTCCATTCGGCATTCAAGAACTTCTGCAAGTTTTTTCAAAATACTTGCTTTAGGCTCACGAATATTTTGTTCGTAATGTCGTATGGATTCAGGTGTTACCCCTACCTTTTCAGCAAGCTCTTTTCTTGAAAGAGCTTTTTCTTTTCTGCGTTTTTCGAGTTTGTTCATTGTAATCTCCTTTGTTTTGCTTGTTTGTACGAATTTTCGTACTTATTTTTCTCTATTGTAGCACGATTTATCGTACTTGTCAAGCGTTTTGTGTAAAAAAAGTTGCATTTTTCGTACTTTTTTTATACAATATTCCTGCACCGTTATTTTCGGGGCAAAAACATACACAAGAAAACAAAACAATAAGGAGACAAAAATGCTAAACATTGAACGATGGAATAAAGTGAGAAAAGAAAGGCGCATTACGCTGGAAGAACTCGCACAAAAAACAGGAATATCTATCAGTACAATGAAAGATATTTTTCGAGGAAAAACTATCGCTCCGCGCATTGATACGGTACAGGCAATCGAACGCGTGCTCGGGCTCGCGCCTACGTTCACCGAAGAAGAACGTGCGCTTGGATTGAGCGACAATCATCCGATTGCCCTTTCCGACGATGACCGCGAGCTTATAAACCTTTTCGCGGAAGCGGAAGAAAAGCTCGGCAAGGCTTACGTTCGGGGTGTTAAACAAATGGTGCGCTTGGCTATCGACACCAAGGGACAACCTTAACTTTCGGAACGAATTATCAGCACGCTATTGCAGTCAACTGCAATTATTGGTCTATGTTCCCCTTGCTTTTTATAAAGAATTGCGCTTTATAAAAAATACAAGGAGAATATATACAAATGCGTAGCAGTAATTTATCTGACGATTTAATAACAATAACCCAAAAGCTGATGATGGCGCGTGAACGAAATGAAGTGATGAACGTAGCGAGCGACTGCACCGCCTTAATCGAACGGCTGATTGCTTTGGAAGCCCAAGGCACATTAACCACATTACAACAACATGCAAGGTCTGTAACGACAATCATTAAATTCACTTACAAGGAGATTCAAATGATGTCGTTTACATTCAAAAAAGAGTTTATAGCGAACGGGCTGGCTGCTCACGTTATAAAAAAAGAAAGCGGTAGGAATTCGTATTGCTACGAGATCCGCTACCGCTCTAATGGTTACAATATTATAGCTTCCTCCACCGATTTGGCGGAGGCAAAAAGAAAGTTCTTGGCAAAGACCGTGCCGGGAGAAATTGAGAAATACCGCGTTCAAAAACGCAAGACGGGAATAAACCTGCTTGAAGAAGTGTTTGACGAGTGGTATCAATACAAGAAAGGCACGATCACCGAAGGCGAGTTAAAAAAACATTATTCTAATTTTTGCGCTTTACCCGAAACGCTCCGTAAAAAAACGATATTATCGGTTCGTACAGGCGATTTAGACAAAATCTTAAAAGACGTGAAACCGCGCAAATATGAAGATTTGCGAACTCTTTTCAACGGTATTTTCAAGTATGCAATCGCGAGTGGTATTATTCAGCATAATCCAGTTGCCCTAATACCGTTTAAGAGAGCAGAACGTCAATCGCGCGACGCTTTACCCGAAGAAGAAATTTACGCTTTCTTGGAGCGCGTAGAATTGCCCGAATTTGAGCCGATTAGACAAGGCGCATACTTACTCTACTTCTTCGGACTTCGCCCTTGTGAAGTAGACGAGGAAACACACAGGGAAGGCGATTTCCTTATCACTCGTAACCGTAAACGCAAGAACGGAAAAATTGAGTATAAAAAAATCCCCGTACCAAGAGAGGCACAGGGATTGATAGAGTGGGATAAACCACTTATATTTAATTGTACTCGCATAACAAGAGATCGCTTGTTCAAAAAACTGTTCGGCGACGGCAAGAGGACAGCCTACTGCCTGCGGCACACCTTTTCCACGGTTTGTCAGGAATATCTCAAACGTCCTGATATTGTTGATATTTGGATGGGAGATAGTCCGCAACGGCTTGTTGGAAAGGTATATACGCATTTTTCCGACAAATTTATGCGCTCGCAAATGAATTTGGTGGTATTCCCTACTCTTGAAAGCCTTGAAACGTAAGGCTTTTAGAGCGATTTTGTTCACCAAATTGTTCACCAAACCACCCTAAAATCGCATTTTTAAACGCAATTTTATGCAAAAAAAGCAAAAAAATACGGCTTTATGCATTGTTTTTTGCATAAAACCGTATTTTTGGCGCAGAGAAAGGGATTTGAACCCTTGTATACATTCCTGCATAACACGATTTCGAATCGTGCGCGTTCGACCGCTCCGCCATCTCTGCAAACAGCTTTTATATTATATAACATCATGCAAAAAAATGCAACTGTTTTTAGGCTGTTTTTTAAATTTCCCCGTCGCGTAATTTTATTTACGCGACGGGATTTTTCTTTTTACATTAACGTAATCAAAAGCTGTGATGCAAGTACAACCAAAATCAAGGCTATCGGATAGGTGGACGCATATGCAGAAGCTACGTCGTCCGTTTCCGCCGTTGCAATCAACGTACCAAGCGCAGGCGTACTCGTCATACCGCCCGTAATCGAACCAAGGCTGTTCAACAAAGGCAATTTTAATACAAATTTACCGAGCACAAACCCTACGAGCATAGGAGCGATTGTCATCAACGCACCGCCAACAAAGCCCCAAACAACGATTCCACCACCGTAGTTGGACACTTGTTCAACGAGCGAAACGCCGCCGTGAACGCCTGCCCCCAAAAGGAACAACGCCAAACCAAATTCACGAAGTACCTTCAACGTGCTTTCTTTTACTTCCAAGGAAAGCTTGCCAAAGTGTCCAAAATGCCCGAATACCAAGCACATAATCAATACGCCGCCCGTCGTTCCCAACGAGAAACAAGCGCCGTCGTACCCTTTCCCCGTTAAAGGAATGGTAATCGACCCCAACAGCAAGCCCGCAACAATTGCAAGACCAAACGGCATAAATCCGAAATCTTCACATTTGAAATACTTGGAATAATCTCTCGCTTCTTCCGACGCGCCAAGTTTCAAATATTCACGTTCCTTTGCCATATCCGCTTTCAAAAACTTCGGCAACAACTGAACGAACAATACAACGCCGACAACCCCGAACGGATATGCAATCGCGTGGCCGAGCGTAATCAAAGATTCCAAGCTTTCCGCGTTTGCGCTGCCTGCAACTGCGTCTTTTGCCGCCGAGAAACCAGGCGTGGAAGTCAACGCGCCCGACAAAACGCCCGACCAGTATTCCGAGCCGTAATCAGGCAACAAAAGCGTGCAAAGTACCGCTACAAGCGTACCTGTCAAAATGATTACCGCACCCAAAAGAATATACGTTTTGAAATTTTTCGCAAGGTTTTTAAAGAAATTCGGACCAGCGATAAAACCAACGCTACCGACAAACAATACCAAACCGGTGTTTTGAATCGTTCCTTTAAAGGTATTCACTACCGAAGAAGCTTCCGTCGTTCCTTTAAAGGTATTCACTACCGAAGAAGCTTCCGTCAAATGGAACTCCGAGAACACACCCGCATTTTCGGGAACAAGCGTACACAAGTACCCTACCAAAATCGCGATCAAGAACACCCCTGCCGTACCAAGGGATACGCCCTTGATTTGAATACCGCCGAGCAAATACCCAACCGCCAAAATAATAAACGTGAGTGTAAATAAAACAAACGTACTGCCGAAATTTAAAATATTTTCCGCGCTGTCCTTACCGTCCGCAGGTTTTTTGATTCCGCTGAAAATGCACCATGCAGCAACCAAAGCTACCGCCAAAACCGCAACTAAAATCCATATCCATTTACGGCTTTTTTTATTAGAATTCTCCACTTTCAATCTCCTTTATACGTGCTAAAAACGCACGAAAACGTGCGCTTTCAGCTTTATTTCGTCATTTTTCCCTAAAATCAATTTGCTTGTCTTCTGTAATCGGGAAGGAGTTTGGGGGAGCATACTTCCGAAGAAATACCTGCTTCTTCAAGTTCTTTCTCGAATTCGTCTACGTGAGAAAGCGTCAATTCTTTAAGTTCAACGCTCTTCCACTTTTCGCCTGCCTGCTGACCTGCATTTCTACCGAATACGATAATATCGAGCAAGGAGTTACCCATCAAACGGTTCGTACCGTGGATACCGCCTACCGCTTCGCCTGCAACGTACAGGTTTTCAATACACGTCATACCGTTCGCGCCGATGTCGATCCCGCCGTTTTGATAATGCAGCGTGGGATAGATCAAAATAGGCTCTTTTCTAATATCGATTCCGTATTTACCGAACATACGAAGCATTGCGGGAATACGCTTTTCAATCGTGCCTTCGCCATTGAGAATATCAATAAGCGGCGTGTCAAGCCATACCCCTTCGCCGTCCGTCGTCTTGATACCGTTACCGCGTTCCTTACATTCACGAATAATCGAAGATGCGGTTACGTCGCGCGTTTCCAAGGAATATACGAACGCTTCGCCGTCTTTATTGACAAGCTGCGCACCAAGCGAACGCACTTTTTCGGTAACGAGCGCCCCATAAATTTGCGTGGGTTCAGCCGCGCCCGTGGGGTGATATTGCAACGTTTCAGGATAGAGCAATTTCGCGCCTGCTCTGTATGCAAGCACCAAACCGTCAGCCGTAGCGCCGTAGTGGTTCGACGTAGGGAAGCCTTGATAATGCAATCTACCAGCGCCGCCCGTAGCAATTACGACCGTCTTTGCGCGCGCAATCAAAATTTCCTTCGTTTCCATATTCATGAGCACCGCGCCTGCAACTTTGCCGTCGGTATCTTTGATCAATTCAATCGCCGCAGTAAAATCTACGACGGTAATATCACGGTTGAACACTTCGTCGCGGAGCGTTCTCATAATTTCCGAACCGGAATAGTCGCGGCAAGCGTGCATACGCTTTCTCGAAGTACCGCCGCCGTGCGTCGTTACCATCGTGCCGTCCGCTTCCTTATCGAACATAACGCCGAGTTTATTCAGCCACAAAATCGCTTCGGGAGCTTCGTTTACGAGCTTATACAAAAGTTCGGGTTTATTTTTGAAATGTCCGCCGCCAAGCGCGTCAAGGTAATGGGTAGCAGGGCTGTCGTTGGGCTTATCAGCCGCCTGAATGCCACCTTCCGCCATCGCCGTATTCGCGTCGCCAAGACGAAGCTTCGTTGCAATCATAACCTTTGCACCGCGTTCATTCGCTTCGATTGCCGCGGAAGAACCTGCCCCGCCGCCGCCGATAACAAGTACGTCTACGTCGTAATCGATCTTCGTTAAATCGATATCCATATCCTTTACGCGGGAATGGCCTTGTAACAAATCCGCAAGCTCGTGTAAAACCTTTCCACCTTTATTTTGACCAACTTTCAATTCTTCATACGCGGAAGCAATATAGTCGGGGTGGAATTGTGCCAAAACGGCGTCTTTTTCTTCCGCCGTCATGCGCGCGTGCAGGTTTTCAATACGAGAAGCGCGGCTTGCTTCTACTTTTTTCATAGATTCAAGTTGTTCTTGAGTATAATGATACATTACGCTTCTCCTTATTTTTCGATTTCTCTGTTATTATACAAATGCTTTTGTTCTTCCAAAGGCGTGTTCATAATCGCTTCGAGCGCCGCTTTGCAGTCCCCTCTATCGATTTCCGCTACGCGATTGATAAGATGTTCCGTTTCCGGAGCAAGATATTTGCCCGTAAGTCTACGCGAAAGCAACGCAACCTGCGGATGAGAGATCCCTGCAGGGCAACGGGAAGAACATACGCCGCACATAACGCAGTCAAAGCTTTCTTCCGCGCACTTTTCATATTCGCCGCGCTGTGCGTACGCAATATACTGCATAACGTTAAGTTCCTGCGTACAGCTCTTGGTGCAAGCGTTACAGCCGATACACGAATAAATTTCGGGATAGAGTTGCATCATAATTTGCTGCGTAGGCTTGATTTGATTGATGTCATACACCTGCTTTACAAGCGGGAAGAAGGGCAACGTCGCAACGTACATGCCTTCTTCTACCTGCTGTTGACAAGCAAGACAGCTTTTCAATTCTTGCTGACCTTTGATACGGTAGATCGTTGCGCACGCGCCGCAGAAACCATTTCTGCAACCACAACCGCGCACAAGCTGATACCCCGCGTATTCCATCGCCTTCATAATCGTCAAACTTTCCGGAACTTGATAACGTTTACCGAAAAGAAATACGTTTACCATTTTTTCCATTGTCTTTCTCCTTAATACTCGTCGGGAAGCTCGTCAAGCTCCGTCATACAGAATACGGGACCGTCTTTGCATACGAATTTATCCCCAACGTTGCATCTGCCGCATTTGCCGATACCGCACTTCATACGAAGTTCAAGCGTCGTATAAATACGCGATTTTTCAAAACCGAGCTCCAACAACCCAGCAAGCGTGAACTTAATCATGATGGGAGGGCCGCAAAGTACCGCCGTCATATTCGGATCGAGTCCAAGCTCTTTGACGTAGGCAGGTACGAATCCAACGTGATCGTCCCAGCCGTCCTGCGGTCTGTCGATTGTCAAATATACTTCGGTGTTCGGTTCATTCATCCATTCGCTACGGATTTCTTCAATATCGACAAGATCGTCCTTACTTCTCGCACCGTATACGATCACAACTTTACCGTAATTTTCACGATAATGACGAACGTAATTGATAACGCTGCGCAAAGGCGCAAGCCCGATACCGCCTGCAATAAACAGCAAATCCTTGCCCTTGAATTCTTCTTCTACGGGGAAATTTCTGCCGTAAGGTCCGCGAACGGTTACCTGCTGACCAACTTCCATCGCGTGCAAAACTTCCGTAACGCAACCGCACTTTTTAATGGAAAATTCCATATATTCTTCGTTTGTCGGCGAAGACGTAATCGAGAACATACATTCTCCAACGCCGGGCACGGAAACCATTGCGCACTGACCGGGCATATGTTGGAAAAGTTTCTTACCGTCCGTACCAACAACGCGGAAGGTCTTAACGTCAGGCGTATCCTTACGAATATCGGTAACTACGCCTACTTTCGGGATCAAATTTTCTTCAATCATTTGCTTTACCTCCCAAAGTTTTGATCACCTTAACGATATTAAGGTTTTGAGGACATTTATTTAAGCAACGTCCGCAGCCTACGCAGGAATACAAACCGTCGTTTTGAGAAGGATAATACACAAGCTTGTGCATAAATCTTTGACGGTATCTTTGCATTTGCGTCGTACGGCTGTTTCCGTGCGCCATCAAAGTGAAATCGGAATACATGCAGGAATCCCAGCAACGGTAGCGGATAACCCCTTCATGCGTTTTAAAATCCCGAATGTCGAAGCATTGACAGGTCGGGCACACAAACGTACAAGTACCGCACCCAAGACAAGCTTCGCTCATTTCTTCCCATTCCTTTGCGTCGAAAAGCTCGTTCAAATTTTCCGGTTTAAAACGGCTCAAATCCAAATTGCTGAACGGAAGCTGTTCAATGACCGCCGCGGTAGCCGCTTTTTGCGCTTCTACTTCCGCTTCGCCGCCCTCTTCAAAGAGTTCCTTTACCAGCGCCGTCAAGCTTTCGCCCTTTTCGGTATTCGCTTGCCAGTAAAGATATTCGTTATCAAGCCACGTCGTAACGTCCCCTTGGGGCGCAGTCGCGTCAATGCCGAATACCTTGCAAAAACAGCTTTCTTCGGGTTTTGAGCAAGCAAGCGTAACGATCGTCGTCGCGTTTCTTCTCGATTGATAATAAGTATCAACAGGCTCTGCAAGGAATACCTTGTCGAGCACTTCGATCGCTTTATAATCGCAAGCTTTGATGCCGAAAAGCACAAACGGGCTCTTTTCGTCGCGATCGTCGATAATTTCAATATTTTTGCCTTCCGTTTTGAAACGCATCATGTTTTCCGTTTGCGGGAAGAACATATTCTTGGGAGATTTTACCGTTTTGAGGGTTTCCAAGGATACTTCTTTGCCTTCGCCCCAAACTGCATAATTCACTTCGCCCGCTTTCTTGATGGGAATAAACAGACCTTGCGTTTCCGCTATTTTAGCGTAAAGTTCGTTTAATCTTTCTTTCGCAATCTTCAACATTATTTTGCCTCCCCGTTAAAAACGTCGTTCGGTTCGGTATCCTCTTCCTTATAGGAAGTAAGAGGGGTTTTACCTTCCGCCGTTTCCCCTGCCTGATATTCGCCGTAAAGGTTATCAATATCCTTGATGAACTTTCTGTTCAACAAATGCAAAGGAATGTTTTGGGGACATACGCGGCTGCATTCGCCGCAATCGGTACAACGGCCCGCAACGTGGAACGCACGAATGATATGGAAGAGCTGTTCTTCGAACTGATCGTCGTTTGCTTTTGCCGCAATCCCCGAAGCAGGGTTATCGAATACGCATTTCACGCACGAGCATGCAGGGCATACGTTACGGCAAGCGTTACAACGGATACATTTCGAGAGCTGTTCGCGCCAGAACGCAAAACGTTCGTCTTCCGTCATGGCTTCCAACTTTTCAACTTCCGCAAAGCGGTCAACGTTGCGTTCTGGACGTTCGTGCAAAATGATTTCTTCGTCCTTTACCTGATGCGTCTTTTGACAAACCGCACACTTAGAAAGAACAATATCAGATTTATTCAACACTGTTTCCCCATAAGGAGAAAGCACTTTTACGTCTTTCCCGTCAACTTCTACACCCGTAACAAAGGAAACGCCCGCCGCTTTGATTTTTTCAATATCAAGCTTACCGAAACATTCGATTGCAATCACGTAAACGTTTTCACGCTTTACACGGTGCTCTTTAACAAGCTGATTAAAGCTGTACGTATCGCAGGGCTTTAAAAATACCGCCGTTTTACCTTCCTTTTTGCTCATTTGAATGAGATATTTGGAAAGGTTTGCGCCGCAAAATTCGTCGTAAACAAAAGAGTCAAGCTCTTCTACACTTTCAAAGGAAGCAGGTACGGGATCGTAACAAAAATCCCCTTTCTTCCAGCCGATCACGCGAGCAACTTCGCCGCTTTCAAGCAACGCTTTTGCGCGTTCAAGCATTTTCAATGCAACATCTTTCATATTACTTGCCCTCCTTTACGCGAAGGTCGGTAAGGCGTTTGTTTTCGCCAAGTTGCGAAACCGTTTTCACGAAATCGTTCATAACCGCGGAGAAACGCGCGCCTTCGGCAGCCGAAACCCATTCCAAACGAGTACGTTCTTTTTCAATACCCATATAGTTTAAGAAACTGTACAAAAGCGCCATTCTTCTTCTCGTATAGTAGTTCCCCGTAACGTAGTGGCAATCCCCGGGATGACAGCCGCAAAGAATTACGCCGTCAGCGCCCTGCTGGAACGCCTTCAATACGAACATGGGGTTTACACGGCAGGAGCAAGGCACGCGAATAATTTTCACGTTTGCAGGATAAGTCAAACGGCTTGAACCTGCAAGGTCTGCGCCTGCATACGAACACCAGTTGCAACAAAACGCTACGATATTCGGAACGTATTCTTTCTTTTCAGTAGTTACTTCTTGCATATTGCTTCTACCTCCGACATAATCTGTTTCGAGCTGAATCCTTTCAGATCCATTGCCCCCGAAGGACAAGTTACCGTACAAGCGCCGCAGCCCTGACATACCGCAGGATTTACGGACGCTACGCGGCGTACTTCCGTCTTGCCGCCGCCCATGCGGAATTCCTTATCCACGTAAGTAATCGCGCCGTATGCGCAAACGTTCGCACATTGGCTACAACCGTTACACATCATTTCATCAGGCGTTGCTACGCAAGGATTCGTTTTAAGTTTATCTTTTACCAACAAACCGATAACTTTCGCCGCGCACGCCGAAGCCTGCGAAACCGTTTCGGGAATATCCTTCGGGCCTTGGCATACGCCTGCAAGATATACGCCTGCCGTGGGGCTTTCTACGGGACGAAGCTTTGCGTGCGATTCCGTCAAGAAGTTGTTGGTGTCAATGCTCGCCGTAAGGAGCGTCGCTACCTTTCTTACCGAAGGTTCGGGTTCAATCGCCGTAGCCAAAACCACAAGGTCGGATTCGATCGTGATTTGCTCGTTATCGATCAAGTTAGAACCCTGCACCATGAGCTTCCCGTTTTCGTTATAAACTTTGCCGACCATACCTTTGATATAGTCTACGCCGTACTGTTCAACCGCACGACGATAGAATTCGTCATAGTTCTTACCAGGCGTACGAATATCGATATAGAATACGTGCACTTCGGTATCGGGATATTTTTCACGGATCAGCATAGCGTGTTTTGCCGTATACATACAGCAAATCTTCGAGCAGTACGGTTTCCCGCAGCCGCTGGAATCACGCGAACCTACGCATTGAATAAAGGTGATTACCTTCGGGTGTTCCCCGTTGGAAGGACGGAGCAATACGCCGTCCGTAGGCCCTGCCGCGTTCATCAAACGTTCGAGTTCGAGCGAAGTGATAACGTCGGGGTTTTCCGCATAGCCGTATTCGTTGAAGTTATCAAGCGCAATAGGCTTGAAGCCCGTCGCTACGACAATCGCGCCGTATTGACGTTCCACAAACGTGTCCTTTTGTTCGTAATCAATCGCGCCTACGCCGCAGAATTTTTGACAAATACCGCACTTGCCCGTTTTAAGCTTGATGCATTGTTCGGGATCGATTACCGCTACGTTAGGAATTGCCTGCGCAAACGGAATATAGATTGCAGGACGCTTATTCAAATTCATATTGAACGCGTTCAAGCCCTTCTTGGAAGGACATTTTTCCATACAAATCTTACAGCCCGTACACTTGGTTTCGTCAACGTATCTTGCCTTTTTGCGAATCTTTACGCTGAAATTACCAACGAAGCCTTTCACTTCTTCCACTTCGGAATAGGAAAGAATATCGATCTTTTCATGCTGCGCGCAATCTACCATCTTCGGCGTTAAAATACAAGCCGAGCAGTCGAGCGTGGGGAACGTCTTATCGAGCTGCGCCATTCTGCCGCCGATCGTCGCGTTCTTTTCTACGATATCGACTTCAAAGCCAGCGTCCGCAATATCAAGCGCTGCTTGAATACCTGCGATACCGCCGCCGATAACGAGCGCACGTTTGATGACGGGGCTTTCCCCTGCCGTCAAAGGCGCGTTGAGTTTTACTTTTGCAATCGCTGTACGCACAAGGATAACCGCTTTTTCAGTAGCTTCGTCCATATCCTTATGTATCCACGAACAATGCTCGCGGATATTCGCGATTTCGACCATGTACGGGTTCATACCCGCTTCTTCCGCCGCTTTACGGAAGGTAGCTTCGTGCATTCTCGGAGAGCAAGCGCCTATAACAATCCCCGTAAGGTTATGTTCTTTGATTGCGCTCTTGATGAGTTGCTGTCCGTTTTCGGAGCACATATATTGGTAGTTTTCGGAAAATACGACGCCCGGTTCACTCTTGATGACTTCGGCTACTTTCTTAACGTCTACCGTTGCCGCGATGTTGCTGCCGCACCAACAAATAAAAACACCTATTCTTTGCATGATATTTACTCTCTTTTTTTAGAATTTCGATTTTTTCAGACGGTTTAAAACCAAGTTACTTGTTATACTTTCTGTATGCGCTGACCAAAAGCTGTTGAGGAATCAATTCGTCCACGATCGGCGGAATTTCCTCCGCTTTGATGCCGTTTTTGCCCTGCATACGAACGACCGTATCGCGCACCGCTTCCACTACCGCAGCAGGCGCTACGCCACGCGGGCAACGCTCTACGCAAGCCATGCAAGAAAGACAGTTCCAAATAGCTTTTGATTCAAGCAACTCGTCAATTCTGCCTTGACCGAGTCTGGTAACGAACTGATGCGGTTTGATGTCCATTTCTTTAAATGCAGGACAGCGTCCCGAGCATTTGCCGCATTTCATACACTTTCTTACGTCCGTACCAGAAAGCCGATTCAAATTTTCAATGCGTTCTTCTTTCGTCATGCTTTTACCCCCAATGCTTCCGCCAAAAGCTCGGTGAAGTACTTCACGGGAAGAATGTTATCGCCGTTTACCTGTAAATTATACAAGCAAAGCGGACACGCGGTAATCACTTCTTCCGCTCCCTTTTCTTTTGCGCTAGTAAGTACCTTGCGGCTCTTCTGTTTAGGAAGCTCCGCATTTTTAAGCGCCACGTACGCACCGCAACATTCGTTACGGAAAGGATAGATCACGGGCGTACCGCCGATTGCTTTGATAAAATCTTCGATAATCGTAGGATTTTCAGGGTTGTCAAATGCCATTACGCCACTGGGACGGAGAAGCAAACAACCGTAATACGCACCGATTTTTCTATTCAACGGATTGACAACCGCCTTTTTGATGTTATCGAAGCCGACTACGTTTTTCAGCATTTCGAGATAATGCAGAACTTCCGTTTCCCCTTTGTACGGTTCGTCGAGTTTTAAATAGTTATTCGCACGGAAACAGATGTCCTCGTTCGATTTCATATCTTCGTTGGTGCGCTTGATAACGTTATGACAAGCGGAGCAAAGCGTGAGCAATTTCCCCCCATTGTGTTTCGCGTAATCAAGTGCGCGTACCGCTGAAAGCTTGGTTGCAATCTCGTCCGTGCCCATAGGGTACACAGCGCCGCAACATTGCCAATTTTCGATTTCTTCCATTTCTACGCCAAGCGCTTTTGCGCAAAGACGGGCGGTTACGTCCAATTCTTTGGCTTTCGTCCTGAGCGTACAGCCGGGATAATAACTGATTTTCATTTTTATACGCTACCTTTTTATAATTTTTCGCTTACTTTTGCGGATACGCCATTTCTTCGGGACGGAAAACTTCGTCGAATTTTTCCGCAGTCAAGAACCCAAGCGCAACGCACGCTTCTTTCAGCGAAATATTTTCCTTATACGCTTTCTTTGCCGTCTTAGCCGCATTTTCATACCCGATATAGGGATTGAGCGCCGTTACCAGCATCAAAGAGTTGTAAAGGTTATGATGCATTTTTTCTTTGTTCGCTTTGATACCGGTTACGCAGTTCTTTTCAAACGATACGATACCGTCTGCGAGCAATCTTGCCGATTGTAAGAAATTGTAGATGATGACGGGCATGAACACGTTCAGTTCAAAGTTCCCCTGCGAAGCGCCTACGCCTACCGCAACGTCGTTGCCCATAACTTGTACCGCTACCATTGTCATTGATTCGCATTGCGTCGGGTTGACTTTTCCGGGCATAATTGAAGAACCGGGTTCGTTTTCGGGAATGAAAATTTCGCCAAGCCCATCGCGAGGACCGCTTGCAAGCCAACGTACGTCGTTTGCAATCTTCATCAAGTTACAAGCGAGCGCTTTTAACGCGCCGTGCGCAAATACAAGCTCGTCTTTCGCCGTCAATGCGTGATATTTATTCGCCGCCGTTATGAACGTCTTACCCGTCAACGCGCTTACCTGCGCCGCAACTTCTTCCGCAAAGCCCTTGGGTGCATTCAAGCCCGTTCCGACCGCCGTACCGCCAAGCGCGAGTTCCTTCAAGCCGGGCAAGGCAAGCTCAAGCTGCCCTTTCGTCTTTTCGAGCATATTCGTCCAACCGCTGATTTCCTGCGAGAATGCGATGGGAACTGCGTCCTGCAAGTGGGTTCTGCCGCTCTTAACGATTCCTTCGTTTTCCTTTTCCAAACGCTTGAAGGTTGCAATCAAGCGATCGATTGCAGGGAAAAGCTTATCTTCGATTGCAATTACCGCCGCAATATGCATTGCCGTAGGGAAGGTATCGTTGGAGCTTTGGCTCTTGTTAATATCGTCGTTGGGATGGAGCAGTTTCTTGCCCGCAATTTCGTTGCCGCGGTTTGCGATAACTTCGTTTGCGTTCATGTTCGACTGCGTGCCGCTACCCGTTTGCCAAACAACGAGCGGGAAATGTCCGTTAAGTTCCCCTGAAATAACTTCGTCGCAAGCCGCGCAGATCGCGTCTTTCTTTTCTTCGGGGAGTTTCCCAAGCTTGCAGTTCGCAAGCGCAGCCGCTTTCTTTAAAATCCCAAACGCGTGGGTAATTTCACGGGGCATTACTTCGTTGCCGATTTGGAAATTTTGATAACTTCTTTGGGTTTGCGCCGCCCAATATCTGTCGGCAGGAACTTGCATTTCCCCCATTGTGTCTTTTTCAATACGGTATTCCATGGATTCTTTCTCCGTTTTAAATTTCGATTTGTGCGATAACGCCTTTCAATACTTCCGCGCTGTGCTTCATCTTTTCGAGTTCTTCGTCGGAAAGCTTGGGCGTAAGCGTCGTTACAATTCCGTCGTTTCCGATTGCGCAAAGAGTAGAAAGCGCAACGTCGGAAATGCCGTATTCCCCTTCAAGCACCGTCGATACGGGCAAAATGGTATACGCGCTGGAATAGATCGAGTTGACAATTTGCGTTACGCAAGCCGCGATACCGTAGAAGGTCGCGCCCTTGCCTGCGATAATTTGACCGCCCGATTTCTTCACGTATTCTTCTACTTCTTCGTGCGTATAAGGGGTAACCGTCAAAACACTGCTGTCCGTCAACGTGCTTTCATATTCCTTCAAAGGAATCCCCGAAATATCCGCCGTGGACCACGCTACGAAAGAGCTGTCGCCGTGTTCGCCGAGCACATATGCGTGTACTTGCTTTTGGTTTACCGAATAAAGCTCGGATAAACGAGTACGCAAACGAATGCTATCCAACGTCGTACCAGTACCGATAACGCGGTTTCTAGGCACGCCCGTGATCTTGCAGAAGACGTACGTCAAAATGTCAACGGGATTTGCTACGAACAAGTAAAGCGCATCAGGACAAGCTTTCACAATCAAAGGAGCGATTCCCTTTAAAATGTTTACGTTCGTCTGCGTAAGATCGATACGCGATTGACCGGGCTTTCTACCTACGCCCGACGTAACGATTACGATATCCGAACCAGCTGCGTCTTCGTACGTGCCGAAATAGATCTTTGCCGGCGAGAGATAGGGCGTAGCTTGACGAATATCCAACGCTTCGCCTTTCGCTTTCGCTTCGTTCACGTCGATCAATACGATTTCCGCAACAGAGCCGGTCGCAACCAACGTGTACGCAACCGTAGCCCCAACCGAGCCTGCACCAATGATAGTTACTTTGTTGTTCATACTTTATTCTCCGTTTTAATTTTTTTCCTTCCCGTCCTTTCAAGACGGCTTCTTTGTCCTAGAGTTTCCTCTTATCTTAACTCCTACGGCACTATTATACCATAAAATCCGCGGAATCACAAATGCTTGACGCTTTTTTTTGAAAGTTTTATTCGCTAAATCGATAAATTTTTATCTTTTTCGCGTTTTGTCGAAAAAAGTAAAAAAATTGCGCTACGATTTGTAATCGAAACGCAACTTATAACGTTATTTCAGCCAAAAATACGCAAGGAGTACCATGAGCGCAAAACTGATGGTAACGCAAACGATTACGGGCAAAAACGCCGCATACGCACCGCGAACCATCGCGCGGTATTCCTTTTTGGTAACTTTCTCGATCGGGCGTTTTTTTATCCCTTTTTTCCTTGCGGGATCGTACCATTTAAAGCCCTCGACGTTCATATCCGCAACCGTCGTTTCCATATCGAGCGTATCTTTCTTTTTGACTTTCTTTTCTTTCTTTTTCATGCCGACGCCTTATTGATCCGTCTGCGTATTCCCCTGCAATTCAGGATCGTAAAGATGGCAGGCGCAGAAATGCCCTTCTTCCACCTCTCTATACGCAGGAACGACTTTTTTACAAATATCCATGCATTGTTCACAACGGGTATGGAATTTACACCCCTTGGGCGGATTTACTGGAGAAGGAATATCCCCTTTCAAAATCACGCGGTTCATCTTCACGTGCGGATTCGGTACAGGCACAGCCGAGAACAACGCCTTAGTATACGGATGCAACGTATTGTTAAAAATACGTTCCTTTGTACCGTATTCGACCATGCTCCCCAAATACATAACGCCCACTTCGTCGGAAATATGCTTTACGACGGACAAGTCGTGCGAAATGAATACGTACGTCAAACCAAGCTCCCTTTGCAGTTCTTTGAGCATATTGATAATTTGCGCCTGAATCGACACGTCGAGCGCGGAAACAGGCTCGTCGCAAATCACAAGCTCAGGCTTTAACGCAAGCGCGCGTGCAATACAGATACGCTGTCTTTGACCGCCTGAAAATTCGTGCGGGTAACGGTCGAAATAATGGGGCTGCAGCCCGCATTGCTTCATCACTTTCAACACGTATTCGCGATAATGCTTTTTATCCACCAAGCCGTGCGCAAGCGCCGCTTCGCCGATAATCGCGCCAACCGTTAAGCGGGGAGAAAGACTCGCGTACGGGTCTTGAAAAATCATCTGCATATTCGGGCGGAGTTTATCAAATTCCTTTTCGGGAATCTTGGAAACGTCTTTGCCTTTAAAGAGTATTTCGCCGCCGGTTACGTCGTACAAGCGCAAAATCGTGCGCCCCATCGTCGTTTTACCACAGCCCGATTCCCCTACGATCCCAAGCGTCTTCCCTTTTGCAATCTTAAAGGAAACGTTGTCTACCGCTTTCAAATTCTTCTTTACTTTCCCGAACAGGTTCTTTTCTACGGGGAAGTATTTTTTTAGATTTTTTACTTCCAACAGCACCGCTTCCGCCGTTTCAGGTTCTTCAAGCGTAGTTTCTTCCGCCGTTTGCGGCGTGGAATCCACCGTTACCGAAAGAGTTTCTTCCACGGGTTCTTCTACCGCTTCTACCATTTCTTTGGGTGTTTCTTCCGTGCAGACGGGCGTAGCTTGCGCTTGTGTATTTTCGCAAACGGGAGTAGGCTGTTCTTCAAGCTTCTTTTCTTCCAACCGACTTGTTTCCTGCGGCGTTTCTTCCACGTCCTTTTTCACGTAGAGCGGCGCGTCGCAAGCCGGACAAATATACAGTCTGTTCCAAATATGCAAAATCAGTTTTTTACCGCATTTGGGGCAGCTTGTAAAAATTTGTTCTTCGGGAGAAAGGTCAGGCGTTTTTACGTTCGTTTGCTCATTCATTTGCCCCGTCCCCCTTTTCTTCGTTTGTCTTTTCCGCATATAAGTAGCAGGAAACGCTGTGCGTATCCGAAACCTTGATCAGCTTGGGATATTCGCCCGCGCATTCCTTGCGGCATTTTTCACATCTATCGCGGAAATAACAATAATTCGGCATATCCACGGGATTTGGAACGAAGCCTGGAATGCAGTACAACGATTCCACTTCGCCGTCCACCGTAGGCTTACTCTTTTGCAAACCGATGGTGTACGGATGCAAAGGATTGTCGAAAATATCTTCCGCCGTGCCCATTTCAATAATTTTGCCCGCATACATAACCACGACGAAATCCGCCATCTCCGCCACAACGCCAAGGTCATGCGTGATGAGCATAATCGAACCGTTGATCTTCTTTTTAATTTCACGGAGCAAATCAAGAATTTGCGCCTGAATGGTTACGTCGAGCGCCGTAGTCGGCTCGTCTGCGATAATCAAACGCGGGTTGCAAAGGAGCGCCATTGCGATCATAACGCGCTGACGCATACCGCCCGAAAGCTCGTGCGGGAATTTTTTATACACGCCTTCGGGATCGGCAATTCCAACGAGTTTCAGCATTTCCACACTACGCTTTTTCGCGTTCTTTTTTGAAATGCCCTCAATGTGCAAAAAGGCAACCTCGTCGAGCTGATTCCCGATCGTGAAAACGGGATTAAGCGAAGTCATCGGTTCTTGGAAAATCATAGAAATTTCCCGACCGCGAATAGAGCGCATTGCTTCGACGGGCATTTTCGCAATATCGTATACCTTTTCTTCCATCTCGTACATGATGCCGCCGAGTTCGTTTTTCTTTTGGATAGGTTTTCCCTTTTTATCCTTTTTAACGACCGTTTGACCGTCTACGGTTTCCGTTTCGTACGCAGGAATTTTCTTCCCCTTTTCGTCCCGACGGAACGCATTTGTGCGGAAACGGATCGAACCGCTGACAATTTGACCGCTCGGACCTTGTACGAGCTGCATCAAGGAAAGCGAAGTTACGCTTTTACCGCAGCCCGACTCCCCGACAACGCCGACCGTAGAGCCGGCAGGAATGGAAAAGGTAACGCCGTTTACAGCCTTTACCGTACCCGTATCCGTAAAGAAATAGGTGTGTAAATCGTCGAATTCGATAATATTTTTCGGATCTTTCATCTGCGTGAGATATTCCGCTTCGACGTCCTTTCTTTTCTTTTCCTGTTCAAATTTCTTCGTTACTTTTCGATTATTGCGCGCGATTTTACGGGATTCTCTGCCCGACAAATAATGAGATTTTTTCTTCTTCTCGGACATGGTATCACCTCTTCATCTTGGGATCGAACGCGTCGCGCAAACCGTCGCCGACAAAGTTGAACGCGAGAATGGCAAGCGTAATACAAATCCCGGGCGGCAGCCAGAAATTCGGGTATGCGTTCAAGAATTCGAACTTTGCCGCGTCGTTGATCATTGAACCCCAAGTAGGAACGTCCAAAGGCGCGCCCAAGCCCAAATACCCAAGCGTTGCTTCCGTCAAAATAATACTACCCAGCCCCAGCGTCATAGAAACGATAAGCTGCGGCATAACGTTGGGCAACAAATGACGGAATATCTTCGTCTTTGTGGAAAGCCCCGAGCATTTTGCCGCCAACATAAATTCCTATCATTTTACTCTAAAAAAATATATTTGTCAACTGTCTTTTCCTACATAATTATAATAAAAAACAGGAAAAGCGGTTTTTCAAGGCGGGGAATTTTGCATAAAAAAGAAAAAACGCCCTTTGCAAAACCGCAAAGAACGTTTTTATACTCTCATAAAATTAGGTCATTTTTTCCTGTTTTACTTTATGGTCGATAACGTGTCTGGACGCAAGCTCCTTTTGTACGTCGTCTACCGTAATCCCCATTTGCGCCATCAAAACCATTACGTGATAGGTCAAATCGGCTATTTCGTAAATCGTTTCCTTTTTATCGTCCGCTTTTGCCGCAATAATGACCTCGGTATTTTCTTCCCCAACCTTTTTCAAAATCTTATCCAAGCCCTTTTCAAACAAATACGTCGTATACGAGCCTTGGGGCAGTTCCGTTTTTCTTTGCAACAAAAGTCCATATAATCCGCGCAAACTGAATTCCGAGGTTTCTTCATTGATAAAAAGGGTATTAAAAAAGCAGCTTTCTTCCCCCGTATGACAGGCGGGCCCCGCTTTATCCACCTTTATCAGCAACGCGTCCTTATCGCAATCCGCCGTAATGGAAACGACCGTTTGATAATTACCGCTCGTTTCTCCTTTGCGCCAAAGCTCTTGACGGCTTCTGCTCCAAAAGCAAGTGCGCTTTTCTTTGAGCGTGATTTCCAAGCTTTCCTTGTTCATATACGCAACCGTCAATACGTCTTTCGTCAAAGCGTCCACCACGATTGCAGGAATCAATCCGTCCTTGTCAAATTTCAATTCTTCAATAGCAATCATATTCTTTCTCCTTTCATAATCTCATAGAAATGCCCTCTTGGGCAAGCGTTTTCTTTAAAGCGGGAATGGCAATCTCCCCGAAATGGAATACCGAAGCGGCAAGCCCTGCCGACACAGTAGGAATTTCCTTAAAAAGCCGCACGAAATCTTCTTGACTGCCTGCGCCGCCCGAGGCGATTACGGGCACGTTTACCACTGCGCAAACGGCTTTTAAAAGCTCTAAATCAAACCCGTTTTTCACACCGTCCGTATCCATGGAATTGACCACGACTTCTCCCGCGCCCATATCCACGAGCCGTTTAATCCATTCAATCGCTTCCAAGCCCGTATCCACTCTGCCGCCCTTGGCAAACACGTGGAAACGCCCGTTCACGCGCTTGATGTCCGCGGAAAGCACGACGCATTGATTGCCGTACTTTTTCGCAGCTTCTTGGACAAAAGCAGGGTTTTCTATTGCGCCCGAATTCACGCTGACCTTATCCGCACCGCAGGCAAGCACCCTTTCAAAATCCGCCGTCGAGCGAATCCCGCCCCCCACGGTAAGCGGAATAAATACGTTTTTTGCCGTTTCCCGTAAAATATCGGTAAATAAATTACGGTTTTCAGCCGACGCCGTAATGTCGTAAAAAACCAACTCGTCCGCGCCGTTTTCCGAATAAAATTGCGCTAATTTCACAGGGGAATCGACTTCTTTCAAGCCCTCAAAATTTACCCCTTTTACCACCCTGCCGTCGCGCACGTCTAAGCAGGGAATAATACGTTTCGTTATCATTTTGCCACCTTAATTGCTTCTTCTAAATCAATCGCACCGATATAATACGCCTTGCCGATAATTGCGCCGTACAAATCCATTTTCGCAAGCGCTTCCACGTCGTCGAGCGTAGAAACACCGCCCGAAGCAACAATATCCAACGCATACTTTTCACCGAGCTTTTTATACAGCGCACGGTTTGTACCCTTCATTGCGCCGTCCTTGGAAATATCCGTACAAATGACCGTTTTCACGCCAAGCGTTTGCATTTTTTCCAAAAAACCGTCCAACGAATAAGCGGATTTTTCCACCCAGCCTTTGATAGCGATTTGTCCGTCCGCAACGTCCGCGCCAACCGCGATTTTATCGCCGTACGTATTTAAAGCCGTCTTTAAAAATTCCTCGTCCGTAACCGCCGCAGTCCCTAAAATCACGCGAGACGCACCCGCCGAAAGATAGGCTTCCACCGTTTCCATTTTACGGATTCCGCCGCCGATTTCGATAAATAAGCCCGTTTCCTTGGCAATTGCCGTTACCATTTCCAAGTGCGCAGGCCGACCGAGCTTCGCGCCCTCTAAATCTACCACGTGGATATATTCCGCGCCCTTATTCTTAAAATCGCGCGCGATAGCAACGGGGTCTTCGCTATATACCGTCATTTGCGCATAATCGCCCTTGTAAAGCCGCACCGCCTTTTGTCCGTATAAATCGATTGCGGGAAATATTCTCATAGCCTATCCCCCTTACAGCTCGCAAAAGGCACGGAGCATATTCAAGCCCGCTTCGCCGCTCTTTTCAGGGTGGAACTGACACCCAAAGACGTTTCCGCTTGATACAGCCGCCGTCAAAGGCTTTCCGTATTCGACGGTAGCCACTAAGGATTCGTCGCAGTCGCTTGCAAAATAGGAATGTACGAAATACACGAAATCCCCTTCCTTGCAATATTTAAAAAGCGGATTTTCCTTATGGAAATGCAAGCTATCCCAGCCCATATGCGGCACCTGCAATTCGTCGTCGATATAGCCGCGCATCGGCACGACTTCTCCCTTTAAAAGCCCCAAGCCTTCGTGTACGCCGTATTCATGACTGCGCTCGAACAAAAGCTGCATACCAAGACAAATTCCCAAAAGTGGTTTTCCCTTGGCTACTTCCGCCAAAACGACCTTATCCATGCCCGATTCCCGAAGCTTTTTCGCCGCGTCCGCAAACGCGCCTACCCCCGGCAGCAAAATTCTATCCGCTTGTTCTATCACTTTTACGTCGGACGTGATTACCGCTTCCGCGCCCACCTTTTTTAAGGAACAAAGCACGGAAAACAAGTTCCCAACGCCGTAATCTACAATCGCAACCATCAAAGCACCCCTTTCGTCGAAGGCACTTCGTCCTTGCGCTTTTCGTCGATTGCCGTGGCTTTTGCCAAAGCGCGCGCAACCGCCTTGAACGTTCCTTCAATAATGTGGTGTGCGTTTTTCCCTGCGAGTTGACGAATATGCAAGGTGATTTTCGATTCGCGCACAAACGCCGCAAAGAACTCCTCGCAAAGCTCGGTATCGAAATCCCCCACCTTTTCCGCGGCAATTTCCAAATGACAAGCAAGATAATCCCTGCCCGAAATATCCACCGCCGCCGCGATCAGCGTTTCGTCCATAGGGAGCATTATATCCCCGTAGCGCACAATGCCTTTCTTCTCCCCAAGCGCCGCCAAAAAAGCTTTCCCGAGCGCGATCCCGATATCTTCCGTCGTGTGATGATAATCCACCTGCACGTCGCCTACGCAACGCACGAATAAATCATACCCGGCATGCTTTGCAAACAAAGTGAGCATATGATCTAAAAAACCCGAACCGCTGTTTACGTCCGAAGCTCCCTTTCCGTCCAAAGTAAGTTTTACCGCAATATCCGTTTCCGCGGTTTTTCTAATAATCTCCGCACTTCTCATTCGTCCTGCTCCTTTAAGATTTCCTGCACTTTCGCAAGAAAAATTTCCATTTGCGCCTGCGTACCGATCGTGATACGGTTAAATTCCTTAATCCGTTCGCCCGTAAAATGTCTTACGAGTACGCCGCGCGCTTTCAAACGTTCGTACAATGCCTGCCCGCCGATCTTTTCCGATTTTGCAAACAGGAAATTCGTCTTCGACGGCAATACTTCAAACCCAAGCTTTTCCAAAGCTTCCGACGTAAATTCTCTAACGCGACAAATTTCCGCACAGTTGTCTTGAAACCATTTTTCTTCGCAAAGCGCCGCGTAGCCCGCCGCCATCGTCATGCGATTGACGTTATAGGGATTTGTGGAATATTTGATCGTATTCAAATCGGCAATCAGCTTTTCCGAGCCGATTCCAAGCCCTAATCTACCGCCTGCCAAGCTTCTCGATTTAGAAAAAGTTTGCGTTACAAGCAGGTTTTCGTATTTATCCACCAACGAAACACAGCTTTCGCCGCCAAAATCGACGTAGGCTTCGTCGATAATTACCACGTTGTTGGGGTTAGACGCTACGATTTCTTCTATTTCCTTTCTCGTCAACGCCATGCCCGTCGGCGCGTTGGGGTTTGCAATCACGATATTTTTGCCTATCCCCACGTACTCCCGATAATCGATTGAAAAATCTTCTTTCAAAGGCAAAATTTCATACGGAATTCCGTTCAATTTTGCAAATACGGGATAAAACCCGTAGGTAATATCCGCAAAGACGATCGGGTGCGTTTCGTCGCAAAACGCCATGAACGCAAAATTTAAAATCTCGTCCGAGCCGTTCGTGAACAACAGCTGCGTCTTTTTCACTCCCCAAGTTTGCGCCGCTTTTTCAAGCAATACCTTCACTTCGGGATCGGAGTATAAATGCAACCGCTCCCCTTCCTTTTTTACCGCTTCCGCAACCGACGCAGGGGGCGGAAAAGGAGATTCGTTCGTGTTGAGCTTGATATACTCCATATCTTGCGGCTGTTCCCCAGGCGTATACGGGGAAAGCGCGCTAAATTTCTCGCTAAAAAATCTACTCATATTTCAATCCTTTTCCACGCGCACCATCGCGCTTTTTGCGTGCGCCTGCAAGCCTTCCTTGTTCGCAAATGCCGCAACCTTATCCGCTACCTTTTCCAGCGCGGCTTCCGTATAATAACAATATTGCGTCTTTTTCACAAAATCGTCCACTGAAAGCGGAGAGGAAAATTTCGCAGTACCGCTTGTAGGAAGCGTATGATTCGGACCAGCAAAATAATCCCCAAGCGCTTCGGGGCAGTATTTTCCAAGGAATACCGAGCCCGCGTGCTTTACCTTATCCAAGTAGACAAACGGCTGTTCCACGCAAAGCTCTAAATGCTCGGGCGCAATTTCGTTGGCAATCTCGATTGCGTCGAACAAATTGTCCGCAACGATAATTTTACCGTTATCGTCGATAGAAACCCTTGCGATTTCCTTTCTTGAAAGCATAGGAATCTGTTTTTCAAGCTCTTTTGAAACCGCCTGTGCAAGCGCCATACTGTCAGTAACGAGCACCGCGCTTGCCATCTTGTCGTGTTCCGCTTGAGAAAGTAAATCTGCTGCCACGTAGGCAGGATTACAGCCCCCTTCCGCGACAATTAAAATCTCGCTCGGTCCAGCGATCATATCGATCGATACTTTGCCGAACACCTGCTTTTTCGCTTCCGCAACGTATGCGTTGCCAGGTCCGACGATTTTATCCACTTTGGGTACGCTCTCCGTACCGTATGCAAGCGCCGCAACCGCCTGCGCTCCGCCCATTTTAAAGATACGGTCTACACCAGCCACCCTTGCCGCCGTCAAAATGTCGGGATTCACGCTGCCGTCCTTTGCAGGGGGAGTTACCATAACGATTTCCTTACAGCCTGCAATTTTCGCGGGGATTGCGTCCATCAATACGGTAGACGGATACGCCGCCGTACCGCCCGGTACGTATAAACCTACCTTTTCAATCGGCGTAATTCTTTGCCCGACGATCACGCCGTCCGCACGCTGAATTTCAAACCCGTCGCGAACCTGCTTCGTGTGGAATGCACGAATATTTTCCGCCGCTTCTTCCAAAATCGCAACGAAGTTCCCGTCCGCGTTTTTATAGGCTTTTTCAATTTCCTCTTTCGTTACTTCTAAAGAAGTAAGTTTTACTTTATCGAATTTTTCCGCAAAGGCATACAGCGCGGAATCCTTGTTTTTAACGACTTCCGCAATAATCTCCGACACGGCGAGAGAAACGCTTGCAATCGGGTTATTTCTTGCGAAAATTTCTTCGGGGGTTACTTCCCCCCACTTGTAAATTTTGATCATATTCTCACCTGCTCGGCTCGTTTAGCCGATAATCTTCTTCAATTCAGCTGTCAAGCGTTCGATTTCTTCCGTTTTGAATTTAAAGCTCGCTTTATTGGCAATCAATCTTGCGCTGATGGGCAAAATCGTTTCAATCACTTCCAAATCGTTTTCTTTCAAAGTCGTCCCCGTTTCCACAATATCCACGATGACGTCGGAAAGCCCTAAAATGGGCGCGATTTCAATCGAACCGTTCAGCTTGATAATATCGATATCGCGGCATTTGGACGCGTAAAAATTCTTCGCGATATTTTCAAACTTCGTCGCCACCTTCAACGTGTGTTTTCCGTCGTCGTAAAAGCCCTTTTTCGCGGCTACCGCCATACGGCATATACCCGTTTTTAAATCAAGTAATTCATATACGTTAGGGGAATATTCCGCCAAAATATCCTTGCCGCAAACGCCGATATCCGCCGCGCCGCGCTCTACGTAAATGGACACGTCGGACGGCTTTACCCAAAAATAACGCACGCCACGTTCAGGGTTTTCAAAAATCAGTTTTCGGCTGTTTTCCTTGATAGACGGACATTCAAACCCAGCCTGTTCAAAGGCAAGGTATACCTTTTCTCCAAGTCTGCCTTTCGGTAATGCAACGTTGATCATTTTTGCACCTCCGTAAGATCGATTTTAGACGTATAGCGAAGTTTCCCTTCCGTTTTTTGAACGCGAACGGTTTTTCCGTCCGTAATCAAAGCGTTGACCGTTTGCAGTAAAAGCGCTCCGTCCGTTTTATCGTCGTATAAAACGAGCGTATCCACGTCCGCGGTTTCTTTGACCGAGCCAAACCCGTCCAACAAATCGAGATTGACTGCAAAGCCGATTCCGCCTGCATTTTTGCCCATTTTGACAAGGAGTTTATCGTATCTTCCGCCCGAAAGCACCCCTTCGCCCACGCCGTCGATAAAGCCTTTAAAGACAATACCGCTGTAATAATCCATATCGTTGACAACGGAAAAATCCAAACGCATACGGTTGGCAAATTCCGTCTTTTCCAAAAGTGCGCAAAGTTTTTCAAGCTGTTTGTATTCCGCTAATGCCGCACCCGTTTTGCAAAGGGGCGCAAGCTTGTCAAGCGCTGTTGATAACGGTCCGTACGCGCCGATTACCGCCGTCAGCTTGTCCGCGCTCAAAGGGGAAATTGCATACTTTTCACAAAGTGCAAGAAGCTCATGCGCGTTCTTTTCCGCTATCAGCTTCATGGCTTCACGGCGGAAATTTTCTTCCGCGCCCATCTCGTCGAAAATCGCGGATAATATCCCCAAATCGGAAATATCCAACACGAAATTTTCGCTGATTATCGCAAGGCTTGCCGCCGCCAAATACACCGTTTCATATAATTCGTACAAGCCGATATTTCCAACGCATTCCACGCCAGCCTGCGCAATTTCTTTAAAATGCTTGGTCATTTCGGAAATTCTATATACGTGTTCGGTATAATACACCTTTTTCGTGTCCCCATCCCCTACGCCGTTTTTCAAAATCGACAAAGTAACGTCGGGCTTCAACGCCAACAATCTTCCGTCCGTATCGTTGAAGGTAATTACGCCGTCTCCGATCAAGAATTCCTTGTTTTTTACGTATAAATCGTATTCTTCGAACTTGCTCATTTTAAAGGGCAAGTATCCGTATTTTTTATAAAGCGACCGAAGCCGAATCGAAATTCTTTCTTCTTCCTTTAAAATCATTTCGGTCATAAGTTTACTCCTTTTTTTTCTAATGGCTCTTATTGAAAGGTGCGAACCCCAAACACCCCTTTAATCGAAGCGAGCTTCTCCAAAATATCTCCGCTTGCAGGAAGATTCGTTTCGACCATGGTGTAGGCAATTTCTCCTTTTGAACCATTTGTAAGATTTTCAATATTTACGTTTTCCCTTGAAAACGCCGACGTAATTTGCGAGAGCATATTCGGGATATTTTTATTCATAATACAAACGCGCGGTTTCCCCGTTTGCGGCAATCCCACCGTCGGGAAATTGACGCTGTTTTTGATGTTACCGCAAATCAAAAACTCCTCTAACTCTTGCGCAGCCATAACCGCGCAGTGATCTTCCGATTCCACCGTGGACGCACCAAGATGCGGAATTGCAACAATCCCTTTTACCCCCACCGTTTCTTCCGTGGGAAAATCGGTAACGTAAACGGAAATCTTTCCTTTTTCTATCGCTCGTTTTATATCCGCAACGTTGACAAGTTCCGCCCTTGCAAGATTGAGTATCCGTACCCCCTCTTTCATCAAGGAAATGCTCTTTTCGCAAATCATTTCCTTCGTTTGCGGCGTAGCGGGTACGTGCAAAGTGATATAATCGCAGGTTTTAAAAATTTCGTCGTAGCTTGCCGCCTGCTGTACGGACGGCGCAAGACTCCACGCCGCTTTTGCCGTAATGTACGGATCGTAGCCCATCACCTTCATACCGAGCGAAATCGCCGCGTTTGCGACCATGCCGCCGATCGCGCCAAGCCCGATAACCCCGAGCGTTTTCCCTGCAAGCTCATGCCCGACAAAGGCTGCCTTTCCCGCTTCGACCTTTTTCGCGATCTCCCTTTCTCCTACCAAGCTTTCTGCCCATTTCACGCCGCCGATTACGTCGCGCGAAGCAAGCACCAACGCCGCGATTGCAAGCTCTTTTACAGCGTTTGCGTTTGCCCCAGGCGTATTGAATACGACGATTCCCTTTTCCGTGCACTTGTCAACGGGAATGTTGTTTACCCCCGCGCCGCAACGGGAAATGGCGCGAAGTCCGTCCCAAAGCTCGATTTCATGTAAGGACGCGGAGCGAACCATAATCGCATCCGCGTTTTCCACCGCCTCGCTAACCTCGAAACGGTCCGCCGTTAAAACGTCCGTACCGACTTTGGCTATTTTATTCATCAATTTTATTTTTAACATATTCACTCTCTCATTTTGCGGGAGCTATTGTACCACAAATTTTTCGCCTGTCAATAGGCAAGCGCCGCTTTTTATACGTTTTTTGGATTATTTTTTGCAAATTCTTGCATAAACGCCACGAGCTTTTCTACCCCTTCGTAAGGCATAGCGTTATAGATCGAAGCGCGCATACCGCCGACCGAGCGGTGTCCTTTTAAATTATGCAAGCCGCTTTCCGCCGCTTCTTTGGCAAATTTTTTATCAAGCTCTGCATTTCCCGTAACAAACGTTACGTTCATCATGGAACGGCTCTCTTTTTCCACAGGCGCAACGTAATAATCTTGCCCGTCTAAATACCCGTATAACAGCGCGGCTTTTCTTTCGTTCCGCTTTTGCATTTCCTTTAAACCGCCGAGGGATAAAATCCATTCGCAAACAAGCTTTGCAATATAAATGCAATAGCAGGGCGGCGTATTGTACATAGATCCGTTTTCCGACATTACGCTCCAATTAAGCATGGTAGGCGTTTGCGCCCTTGCCCTGCCTAATAAATCTTCGCGGACAATGACGACCGTCAAGCCTGCCGCCGACATATTTTTTTGTGCCCCTGCATAGATTACGCCAAATTTAGATACGTCTATCGGCTCGCTTAAAATACAAGACGACATATCCGCTACCAAGGGAATTTCTCCCACGTTTGGAATATACGGAAATTTCGTGCCGTATATCGTATTGTTAAAGCAAATATGCACGTAAGCCGCGTCCTGTCGAAAATCTCCTTTTTCCGTTTTGGGAACATAGGAAAAATTCCTGTCCTTGCTCGAAGCAACCGCTTTTATATCGCCGTATTTTTGCGCTTCCTGATAGGCTTTTGTCGAAAATTGCCCCGATAAAATATAATCGGCTTTTCCGTCTTCGGGCAAAAGATTTAAAGGCACAGCCGCAAACTGCGTGGACGCGCCCCCTTGCAAAAACAGCACCTTGTAATTGTCGGGGATTTCCAGCACCTGCCGCAAAAGAGCTTCCGCCGCATGAATGATTTCTTCGTATATGGGAGAACGATGGCTCATTTCGAGCACCGACATTCCGCTGCCCTTATAATTGACAAGCTCCGCCGCCGCTCTTTCCAACACCTCTAACGGCAACATAGACGGTCCTGCTGAAAAATTATATACTTTTTCCATTTTTCTCTCCCATATGTAATATTTCCAACAATTATTTTACGTTTTTTTTCCGTTTTTTGTTCCAAAGCATCATTCGGTATCGAGCATGATACGAAGAATTTCCTTATCCGTTTCCCGCATACCGTCCTGCGCAAGCCGAGATACGCTCTTGATCGTGTTCTCCACGCCCGATTTCACGATTCCGTCTCCCGCAAAAAATTCGTTGCCGTTGTAATACATATTCAAGCCGAGCAAACCGCTTTCTACCGCCGTAGCAATCTTTGCCGCGCAGCTCGCTTTCGCGCCGTCGCAAATAATACCCGAATCGATTGCCAACGCATTGACGAGCGTATGGTTGATTTCCGCTTTTCCGCCGCCGAGCAAATACGCTACGCCGCAAGCCGCGCCCGCACCCGCCGAAACGACGCCGCAGTAAGCGGATAACGCGCCGATTCCGTCCTTTAAATGCACGGTAATTAGGTTGGAAACGCAAAGCGCGCGATAAAGCTTTTCTTGGGAAATATGCAAGCCTCTTGCATACACGATTACGGGTACGGAAGCGGTAATACCTTGGTTGCCGCTACCCGAATTGATGATAACGGGTAATTCGCAACCGTTCATTCTTGCGTCGCTTGCCGCCGCCGCATACGCCTTTGCCGTAATTTTTATATCCGGTTGATAACTACGCAAAAGTACCTTTCCGATATTCGCGCCGTAATCGTTTTTCAGCCCTTCTTCCGCAATCGCCATATTGTATGCGATTTGTCTATCCAAGCAAGCCTTCACTTCGTTTACGTCCACTTGATCCGCAAACGTGATAACGTCTTCTACGTTTAAGCAGGATCTATCCGTTTGCACCTGCTCACACAAAGCGTTTTCGTAGAGCACCTGCCCGTCGAGCTTTACGCATACGACGTTGGTATGCGCGTCGCAAATGCGGACGTAAGAAACGTGTTCCTTGGAGCGCAAGGTAATCCCTATATCGAATATCCTCGCGTTTTCAGGCGTAACAATCTCAACGTCAAACTCTTCTTTTACCTTGGAAATTTCCACGATTTGCGCCTTGGAAACCTGAGAAATAACTTCGAGTTGTTTCTCCGCGTTCCCAGCAACAAGCCCTGCCGCAAACGCCGATTTTATACCGCGCATACCGCCCGTATGCGGTACGGTTACACTCTTGGCGTTTTTGACGATATTACCGCTGACTTCCACAAGCGCGGATATGGGATCTCCGATTAAAATTTGTCTTGCCTTTGCCGTAGCGTAAGCAATTGAAATCGGCTCGGTACAGCCCATCGCAGGGACAAGCTCTTCTTGTAAAATTTTTATGTAATTGCGTGCGTTGTTTTCCGTAAGCATACTTTCCCTTTACGCGTTTTCCAGCGCAACTTCTTCTTGCTGTTCCTTGCGGATAAATTCCGCCGCGATACATTCGCGCTTGTCTATGGTGTACGTGGGAACAAGCTCTTTTACCCATTCTTTCATGCTATCCGTTTCACTGTAAGCCGCTTCGTAAAGCTTATCAAGCGTAGCAAACAGATTTTCTTCGTCGAGCGGGATCGGCTTTGCAATACTGATCAAGCCGTTCGGCGTCTTTTGCAAGCCTTCTTCTTCCATCAAACGTTCTTCAAAGAGCTTTTCGCCCGGACGAAGCCCCGTGCACTTAATTTCAATATCCACGCCCGGTTCAAGCCCCGAAAGCTTGATAAGATTATACGCCAAATCGTAAATTCTAACAGGCTCGCCCATATCGAGAACGAAAATTTGCCCGCCCTTTGCGTATGCGCCTGCTTGCAAAACGAGCGAAACCGCTTCGGGAATGGTCATGAAATAACGGATAATGTCTTTGTGGGTTACCGTGATAGGACCGCCTTCCGCAATTTGCTTTTTGAAAAGAGGGATAACCGAACCGTTTGAACCGAGCACGTTACCAAAACGCACAGCAACAAACTTCGTCGTCTTGCTGTTTTTGCCGATCGTTTGAATGATCATTTCGCAAATACGCTTCGTCGCGCCCATAATATTCGTGGGGTTGACCGCTTTATCCGTCGAAATCTGCACAAAGGTTTCTACGCCGAAATCGTTCGCCGCTTGCGCTACGTTCAACGTACCGAATACGTTATTTTTCACCGCTTCGTTCGGGCTCGTTTCCATCAACGGTACGTGTTTATGCGCCGCCGCATTGAACACGATTTGCGGGCGGAATTTGTCAAATACGTCGCGGATTTTATTTCTATCGCGAATACTTGCAATCAACGTCAACAGCTTCAAATTAGGATATTTGCGTTTGAGCTCCTGCTCGATTTCATACGCATTATTTTCGTAAATATCAAGAATAATCAGTTCTTCGGGGTTATGCGAAGCAATTTGACGGCAAAGCTCGCTGCCGATAGAACCGCCGCCGCCCGTTACGAGCACCGTCTTGTTTTCAATGTAGCCCATGACTTCGTCAAGGTTGACTTCTACCTGCTCTCTACCCAAAAGGTCTTGGATTTCCACGTGGCGGAATTTTGATACCGTTACCTGTCCGTTCGCAAGCTGATAAATCCCGGGAAGCACCTTTACAGGGCAAGCACAACCCGAACAGCGCTGAATGATTTTGCTGAGCTTTTTACGTTCTACGGACGGCATCGCAACAAAAATTTCTTCCACGCCAAATTCTTTAGCGATTTCCATAACCTTTTTCGTACCGCCAGGCACAACGCGCACGTCGGAAATCATTTTTCCCCAAATCGCTTCGTTGTCGTCGAGAACGCATACGGGTTGATATTGAATTCTTTGGCTTGATTGCATTTCTTTGATGAGCGCAAGCCCCGCTTCGCCACCGCCGACAATCATGACGCGGTGCAGCTTTTCTTTCCGAGAAAGCCGACGGTTTCTCAACGCCAAATAAAAACGCTTTACGTAGCGCAAAGAAACAACGCCAAAAAAGAGCAATACGCTGTAAATGAGCATAACGCTGAACCCAAGACCGTGTTCCCGTTTAATCAAAGCGCTGAATACTACGTTTAAAACGGAAATTACTACAACGGAAAATACAATTCTTATCCCTTCGTACAAACCGATGGTCGAATATACGAGCGAATACAATTTTGCAAAAGCAAATACGGCAAGCGTAAACGCAAGGTTGCCTAAAATCCAAAACCAAACGAATTTGTTTGGATTGATAATTTCTTCATACTTCGCAAAGCTCATTATCCAAAAGGAAGCAAGCGCCGCAACAATCACAATCATTACGTCCGCAAGCGCAACCAACAGTTTTGGATACATGTTTTTCCAAGTATTTTTCATTTGTCTTACTCCTCTTAATGCAAAAATTTATTATAAAATAATAAAATGTGTTCTTTTCTATTATACCACCGTGTTTTCTTTATGTCAAGGATTTGTCGATTTCTTTTTTATTTCATAAAAAGCTCTTTTTATTAAACAAAAATCACGGCAATTTTTTATTTAGTGGCAGCAGGTACGCGTTGAATGCATTTTTACATAAAAAATACGCTCGACAAAACCCGTCAAGCGCATAAAAAATAATATTTTTCTTTTTAATTGTTTTACGTAGTCGAAAAATCAAAAAATGCATTGCGTTACGCCTCAAGCATTAAGCCTGCGATTATACGTTACCGTTGAGAATCACACTCAACGCGTACCTGCCTGCCGCAAAATGCACGATTTTTCAGCTTTTTTGCGTAATTTTAGGCATTATTCCCATTCGATCGTTCCTGAAGGCTTCGGCGTGAGATCGTAAAGCACGCGGTTTACGTTTTCCACTTCCGTCGTGATACGCTGCGTGATCTTTTTCAATAACTCGTAAGGAATTTCTTCAATGGTCGCCGTCATTGCGTCTACGGTGTTTACCGCACGGATAATTACGGGGTACGCGTACGTTCTTTTGCCGTCCTTTACCCCTACCGAACGGAAATCGGGCACAGCCGTGAAATACTGCCATACCTTGCCTTCCAAGCCCGCGTTTTCAAATTCTTCGCGCAAAATTGCGTCCGATTCGCGCACGGCTTCCAAACGTTCGCGCGTGATTGCGCCCAAACAGCGCACGCCAAGCCCAGGTCCGGGGAAAGGTTGACGGTATACCATGCCGTCGGGTAACCCTAACGCACTGCCTACCATACGAACTTCGTCTTTATAAAGGAACTTCAAGGGTTCAACCAGCTCAAATTGCATATCTTCGGGAAGCCCCCCAACGTTATGATGCGCCTTAACGCCGTCGCTTTCGATAATGTCGGGATAGATCGTGCCTTGCGCAAGGAATTCAATCCCCTCTTGTTTTCTCGCTTCTTCTTCAAACACGCGAATAAATTCCGCGCCGATAATCTTGCGTTTCTTTTCGGGTTCTTCGACGTTTGCGAGCTTTCCAAGGAATCTATCCACCGCATCTACGTACACGAGATTCGCGTCCATTTCATCACGGAACACCTTTACTACCTGCTCGGGTTCGCCCTTTCTCAACAAACCGTGATTGACGTGTACGCAAACAAGCTGTTTGCCGATTGCTTTCACAAGCAAAGCTGCTACCACGGACGAATCTACGCCGCCCGACAGCGCAAGCAATACCTTTTTACCGCCGACTTGCGCACGGATTTCTTGCACTTGCTCGTCAATAAAAGCGTCTGCAAGCGCCTTTGTAGTGATACGCGCCATCGATTCGGGACGTACGTTGTTTTCCATATTTTTTTCTCCTTTTTTGGTAAAAATAACTACAATTTTAGCATTTTGGGTTAATGAAAAACGCGAAACATATTCCCGTATCCGCGTTTTTCTTCTTTTTTAGTGTTGTGAATAGTTCGGCGCTTCTTTGCTGATGGAAATGTCGTGAGGATGACTTTCCACAAGACTTGCGTTGGTAATCCGCACGAATTCCGAATCCGTGCGAAGCGCTTCGATATTTGCTTTGCCGCAATATCCCATACCAGCGCGCAAACCGCCTTTCATTTGATAAATAACTTCCGCAACGCTCCCACGGTAAGGCACTCTGCCTTCTACCCCTTCGGGAACGTATTTCTTTTGACCTTCTTGGAAATATCTGTCGTTGCTGCCCGCAGCCATCGCGCCAAGCGAACCCATACCGCGATAAACCTTGTAGCTTCTGCCTTGATAAAGCTCGACTTCGCCAGGGCTTTCAAACGTACCAGCAAGCAACGAACCAACCATAACCGCGCTACCGCCCGCCGCGAGCGCTTTTACAATATCGCCGCTGTATTTGATGCCGCCGTCCGCGATAACACGCTTGCCGTATTTGTCTGCCATTTCCGCGCAGTCCATAACCGCCGTGAGCTGCGGAACGCCGATACCCGCAACGATACGAGTCGTACAAATCGAACCAGGGCCGATCCCTACCTTTACTACGTCCGCGCCCGATTTAATAAGCGCTTCCGTTGCAGCCGCCGTTGCCACGTTTCCTGCGATAAGCGGAACGTTCGGGTATTTCGATTTAATTTCTTCTACCTTTTTCAATACGCCTGCGGAATGCCCATGCGCCGTGTCGATTGCAATAATATCCGCTTTCGCTTCGATAAGCGCCGCAATACGTTCCATGGTATTTGCCGCAGTTCCTACCGCCGCGCCAACGAGCAGTCTGCCGTTTTCATCACGAGCGGAATTAGGATACTGAATGGATTTTTCAATATCTTTAATCGTAATAAGCCCTTTCAAGTAGCCCTTTTCGTCTACGATAGGCAATTTTTCAATTCTGTGTTTACCGAGAATTTTTTGCGCGTCGGCAAGCGAAGTTCCAACAGGCGCGGTAATCAAACCGTCCTTGGTCATGACGTTGGAAATCGGTTGATCGAAATTGCTTTCAAAACGCAAATCGCGGTTGGTCAAAATACCGACAAGCTTCCCATCTTTCGTAATAGGTACGCCGCTGATACGGTATTTTTCCATAAGCGCAATCGCGTCGCGAACAAGATTATCAGGCGCAAGGAAAAACGGATCGGTAATAACGCCGTGTTCGCTGCGTTTTACACGATCGACGTGCGCGGCTTGTTCTTCGATAGACATGTTCTTGTGAATGATTCCAAGACCGCCTTCGCGAGCCATCGCAATCGCCATACGGCTTTCGGTAACGGTATCCATTGCCGCGCTGATAAGGGGAAGATTCAATTTTACCGTATCCGTGAGCTTCGTACGCAAATCCACGTCTGCGGGTAAAACCTCGGATGCCTGCGGAATGAGAAGAACGTCGTCAAACGTAAGAGCTTCTTTCACGATTCTGCTGCCCATATAAATATCTCCTTTTATAATAAAACTTTTATTCTGTTAATTGTTAGCGTATTGATCGATAAACGACAAAACCGACTGCAAATACGTCAGTTCGGACGCGTTTAAAGGCGTTGCTTGCAAAGCTTGCAACTCCGTCTTGATCAAAGCTACCGTTTCAAAATCCCCCGATTGCATAGCCGTATACAATACGGCAACCGCCGCGTTGTTCCGCGTAAATTCTCCCCCGTTCCATTCAAAAGCGGAGTCTACTGCGTCCTGCGTTTTCCCCTGTTCATATTTCGCTACGCATACTTTCCCGTAGATATATTGTTCGTAGGGCATCTCCCCGCTAATCACTTCGTTTTTATGTGCGCAATATTCCTCAAATTCGGAATCGGCAATAAATTTTTCTCCGCACGTTTCGATTTTGTCGCTATCGTCCATACCGATGGCTACTTCCGTAGCGTACGCAATATAATAAATATCGCCGCTGCCTTTATAAGCGCGACGAGCAAAATGGACGCTCGCCGAATCCATACCAAGGTCGTACGTAAGCCCCATCATTGTGGAAGGATAGAAGGTTACAAGCATAGCGACCATGAAAACAAACAAGACCGCAATCGCCGCAAGCGTACTAAATACAGCTTTTCGAATGATCTTGTCCGTGCCCATACTACTCTCCTCCCATTGTATTTATCCTATTTTACCACATTGGAAACAAAAAATCAACTGTATAAACGAAATTTGTTGGGTATCTTTTGCAGCTTTTTTTAATATAATGTAACTATGAAAACAATTTTAGTCAAAAAAAAGATGATTTCACTCAAGAAAATGTTATTTGCAAGTTTTTGTACCCTATTATTGCTCTTTTTTTTACCCCTGACCGCATGTAAAAAATCGGTAAAATATTACGATTACGTATCTGAGCTACGGAATAATATCTTCCTATATTCCAACGACGAGCTTTCCCTGCGCGTATTTTCTTCCGTCAAGGAAGTCCCCTACGATTCGGACGGAATCAAACGGGATTGCTCCCCCAGAACGGAGTTTTTCCTTACCGCACCGTCGGGAGATAAAAACTACATACTCACCTTCGTCGTCAACGGCAAGGAATACGGCGGAGAACTCTCGTTCGATAACGTGAAAGCGGAATATTATTATTCCTGCTCTCTGGATACTTCTTCTTTAAAGGAAATCTCCTGTAAGCTGCAACAGGGAGAATCAGAGCAAACCTTTTCCGCGTTGTCCGTTTTGACGGAAAAGACTTTGCAGCCCAAAGCAATTTTGCAAAATTTGGTTCATGAAGAAAAAGAGCTCTTTGATTCCATGACGGACAAATACGGCTTTGCGGGAGAAATTTACCTGCGCTTACTCTTTGAAGACGCGCCCTTTTATTACGTGGGCGTAATCAATCGGCAGGGTAACGTTTATGCATTCCTTTTTAATGCCGAAACAGGAAAGCTCCTTGCAAAAAGACAATCGTAAGCAAAAATCCCCGAGCCATTCCGCTCGGGGATCGTTATTTTTTTCATTTTAATCGCTTATCAATGCGTTAGCAAACAGCAAACCGCCCTCTGCAACCGTCAGCACTCCACTGATGATAAATACCCAGTCTACCGTATTATTTTGATTAAAGAGCAATAAAACGCCGACAAGCAACAAAAATGCAGGTGTTGCGTATTCGTTGATGAGTTTCAGCCAACCGTCGCAAATTACCCCTTTTTTTACCTTGTAATACAAAATCAAAAGTCCTGCCACGAGCAAGATTGCCGCAAGGGTATAGAGCACGGCGCGAACAACCGACCAAGCGCATATAATCAGCAATACTCCCACCGCGAGCCTGATTATGGCAAGCGGAACGGCGTGTTCCACCAAAGAGAGAATCCCGAAAGCGAGTAAACAAACCCCCGCGACCGTCAGCGCAATACTAATCACCTTTGCTTTGAGCAAAATGAGCAATACGCCGAGCACTGTTGCAAGCAACGCTGCGATGATTTTTTCCGTTTTTTTCATGAACCCTCCCCCCTGCGTTTTATACGCGGCGGCCGTTCCTTTAAAGTCATAACCGCTTTCTCCTTATTATATGCTTATTTTTTTAATTTCTTGCATTATCTTTATATGAGATTGCTTCGTCGTTTCATTCCTCGCAAGGATAAATGCGAAAAAAAGATTACAGAATTGCTTTTCTTTACAACAAATAACAAAAAATACGTGATACCGAAAAAGTATCACGTAAGGTTTCTTTATTTTTTATTCTACGTTTTGCGACTTTGCAACAGCGTCGTTGCAAAGTGCAGCCGTTTTCTCTTTTGCAAGGCTTTTTGACCGTCTTTTCCAACGTTTCCAAAAACGCTTGACGTTTTCCCGCCGAATGCGCTTTCGTAAAAGCTCAATACTGTATTATATGCAAATTTCCCCCTTTTTAGTACCCCTTATAAACGAATTACGTGTAAATTTTTTATCACTTCGTCATATTTTTCTTTTGCAAAAGATACTCTGCCTGCGGTCATTACCGTTGCCGTGCCTGCCGCTACCCCTGCGCGCAAAATTTCCGCCAGCGGTGCGCCGTCCTTTAACTGCATTGCCGCCGCCGCAACCATGCCGTCTCCCGCGCCTACCGTGGAATTGACCGCTACGTTGATACTCTTGCAATAATAGGCTTGCATTCCGTCCGTGATTACCGCGCCTTGCTTGCCTAAGGAGAGTAAAACGCGCTTTGCACCGCGATTCAACAGCTCGTTACAAGCAGCCAGCATTTCCGCTTTGTCCGTGATATGCCGACCGAGCGTATGCTCTAATTCGTCCAAGTTCGGCTTTACGAGATCCGCGCCCGCTTCCAAGGCATAAAAGAGCTTCTTTCCCGTTGCGTCCACTACCTTTAACGAACGAGCGTCCACCGCCGCCGATAACGCGCCGTAATAGCTTTCCGATAAGCCGCGCGGAAGTCCGCCTGAAAGTACGGTTACTTCGCTTTTTGCGGAAAGCATACGCACCATATCCACAAGCTCTTCCGCCTTTTCCTTGCCGACTTCTTCCCCAACGTCGTTGATTTCCGTCAGCATAGAGCGGTTGTCTATGATTTTATAATTTTCACGAACCCTGCCTTTGTTCCAAACGAACGTAAACGGCACGCCTTCCTTATCCAACGCGTTTTCAAACACGTAACCGTTTTCGTTATACATCATTCCCGTAGCGTAAGGCGAGCCGCCCAAACGGGCAATCCCTATCGCTACGTTTAATCCCTTGCCGCCCAAAGAGAGCGTCTTGCTTTTGACTACGTTTGTTTTGCCGATATTCAAAGAATCCAGCTCGATCGTTACGTCGGTACAAGGACTCATACACACGGTTGTTATCATTTCTTCCCCCAAGGGTATTATAAAACCCCAACGGTTATATTATACTACATAAAAGCAGGAATTTCAAGAGCTAATTTGAAATTTTTTCCGTTTTTTAGTAAGTTTTTCACAAGAAAAAAGACCGCCGCAGCGGTCTTTGTCGATATTTGCGTTTTGTGGATTACATGGAGATCATTTGCAGGGTTTCGTAAAGCTCGTAATTGAAGGTCTTTTTCATGGAAACCGCTTCGATAATATCCATATCGATAATCTTATTGTTGCGGATACCTACTACGCGGTTGCCGATACCGTCGTTGAGCAAACGCACCGCTTTATTACCGAACTGCGCCGCCAACATTCTATCCGCCATTGTGGGAGAACCGCCGCGTTGTACGTGCCCGATACAGGTAGGACGTACGGAGTATTCCGTGCGTGCTTGCAAGCCCTTTGCAAAGTCGTCCGCGCTCATAACCCCTTCCGCTACGACGATAATATTAGAGTGCTTTCCGTTGGCACGAGAATGATTGATACGGGAAACGATATTTTCCATATCAAACGCGATTTCGGGAACGACAATAATTTCCGCGCCCGACGCGATACCGCTGTACAAAGCAATATCACCGCAATGTCTACCCATAACCTCTACAACCGAAACACGTTCGTGCGAAGTCATAGTATCACGCAATTTATTGATGATGTCTAAGCAGGTATTAACCGCCGTATCAAAACCGAGCGTATAGTCCGTATATTCCAAGTCGTTGTCGATCGTGCCGGGAATACCGATGGTAGGAACGCCGTATTCGCTGAGCACTTTCGCACCCCTAAACGAACCGTCGCCACCGATAACGACAAGCCCTTCGATACCGTGTTTTTCCAAGGTATCGAGCGCCTTTTTCTGTCCTTCGAGCGTCATCATTTCCAAACATCTTGCCGTGCGGAGCTTCGTACCGCCGAATTGTACAATGTTGGAAACACTACGCATTTCCATAGGAATAATATTATCGTCAATCAAGCCTGCATAGCCGCGTTCGATCCCGAACACTTCCATTCCAAAATAAATCCCCGAACGTACTACCGCACGGATAGCCGCGTTCATGCCGGGCGCGTCGCCGCCGCTTGTCAATAAACCGATTCTTTTCATTTCGTACCTCTTTTCCGTAAATCCTTTCACAAACAAACCGCGCGTTTGCGGTCAATCTCTTCGTTTTTAAAAGCATTTTTATACAATAACTATTATAGCAAAACTGAAAAAAAACACAACTCTTTTTTAGTATATTTTGTAATTTTTATGCGATTTTTATACAGTTTTCAGGCAAAAAGCTCGAAAGCTCTGCCATAAGCGCCTTTCCAAGCGATACTTTCTGCGAACAAAGCATTTTCTTACCGTTCTGCACAAAGCACACGGGCGTATCACCTTCATAGAAGGTGAGCGTATCCAAAAGCTCTTCAATATCTTCTTCGTCTAAATTAGAAACGTTGAGCCAAAGCTTTTTCGGTTTTTCGACCGCTTTGGGCGCGGCAGGCTCTGCCGAAGCGTACACCGACGACGCCGTATAGACGGGCGCGGACGTTTTCGGCTTATCCTCCTCCAACGTAAATTCCGTCATTTTATCTACGATAATCACGGGCGCTTTTTCTTCTTCGATACTGATTTTCCCCGAAAGCTCCACTACCGCGTCCACGTTCAAAAAGTCGCGGATACGCTCGTAAATTTTCGGGAAGCAAACGCATTCTATCATACCGTAAAGGTCTTCCACGGTTACGAACGCCATAAACGAGCCGCTACGCGTTTTCAGCTTTTTAAACGCCGAAATCATACCGCCCATCGTGATTTGCTGTCCGTCCGTAATTTCCGTGTACGTCTTTTCGCCCGTTTCTTCGTTTTCCGAATAGGCGTTCAGCATCGAGCAGTTAAACGTTCTATCCTTAAAATAGGGCAGGAACTTTTCAAACGGATGTCCGCTGACGTATACGCCGAGCACCGATTTTTCCTTTGAAAGCTTTTCCATCGTTTCGTATTCGGGAATATTCGGATAACGAATATCGATCGCCTGCTCCTCAATAATGCTGCCAAACAGCGAAATTTGATCCCCTGCCTTTTGCTTTTCACGAGCGCTTACGCGCGTCATAACTTCTTCGTAGACTGCCGCCACCTGCGAACGCGCATAGCCAAAGCAATCGAACGCACCTGCATAGATCAAGCTTTCCACGATACGTTTATTGACGTATTTTGAACAGCGGGAAACGAAATCGGCAAAGTCCTTAAATAAGCCGTTTTCCTGCCGTTCGCGGATAACCGCCGCGATTGCGTCCTGTCCTACGCCGCGAAGCGCGCCAAGACCGATACGAAGCCCGTTGCCTTCTACCCAGAAAATATCCTTAGATTTGTTGATGTCGGGGGGCAAGACGTCGATATTTTTTTCCTTCATATACATGATATATTTGGAAACTTCTTCGATCTTGTCGATACGGTCGTTTAAAATGCCTGCAAGAAATTCCTTGGGATAGAAATATTTCAAATATGCCGTACGATAAGCGACTACCGCATACGCCGCCGCGTGCGATTTGTTGAACGCGTAGGAAGCAAAGCTTTCCATATCCGCGAAAATTTTCGCCGCAACTTCTTCGGGAATCCCTTTCGACGCACAGCCGGAAATCCCTTCCGCGGGCGCACCGTAAATGAATTTGTCCTTTTGTTCCATCAGCTCTTTTTTCTTCTTTTTCGCCATGGCACGGCGCACAAGGTCCGCTTGTCCAAGCGAATACCCTGCAAGCTGTTGGAATATCTGCATAACTTGTTCCTGATATACGATAACCCCGTACGAGTTCTTTAAAATCGGTTCAAGATAGGGCGTGTCGTAAACGACTTCGTCGGGATTATGCTTATTGCGAATATATTTCGGAATAAAGTCCATAGGGCCTGGACGGTACAAAGAAATCCCTGCGATCAAATCTTCCAAACAGTTGGGTTGCAGTTCTTTCATGAACTTTTTCATGCCGCCTTGTTCGAGTTGGAACACCGCGTCCGTATCCCCGGACGAGATGAGTTGATACGCTTCGGGAACGTCCAAACCGATTTTGTCGAAATCAATGTCAATCCCCTTGCCTTCCTTGATATATTCGAGTGTGTTTTGAATGTCGGTCAAGGTCGTAAGTGCAAGGAAGTCCATCTTCAACATGCCCACCGCTTCGACTTCTTTCATATCGAACTGCGTAACAATGTCTTCGCCGTTTCTTGCCAAAGGAACGTTATCGGAAAGAACTTTGTTGCAAATAACGACGCCTGCCGCGTGTTCGGACGTGTTTTTGGGCATACCTTCCAGCTTTAAGCCCATATCGATAACGCGGCGGAGTTCTTCATTGCTCTCGTACACGTCGATAAATTCCGAATTTTTCTTTTGTTTTTGCTCGTTTAATTTTTTAAGGATTTCCCCGCGTTTTTCTTCGTTTTCTTCCGATTCAAGCTGTTTTTCGAGCTTGGGAATCTTTAAGCCGAGCAATTCCCCGATGGTCGATTTACCGTCCATGAGTTTTGCCACTTTGTCCGTTTCCGAATAGGGAATCCCCATAACGCGCCCTACGTCCTTGATAACGGCGCGGGAAGCGAGCGTTCCGAACGTAACGATTTGCGCTACGTTTTCGGGGTGGTATTTTTCACGGACGTATTCGATCGTTTCATGCCGACGTTTTGTACAAAAATCGACGTCGAAGTCGGGCATGGATACACGGTCAGGGTTCAAGAAACGCTCAAAAATCAAATCGTATCTCAACGGATCAACGTCCGTAATCCCAATCGAGTACGCAACGATACTGCCTACCCCCGAACCGCGCCCCGGTCCAACGGGAATACCGTTCAAACGCGACCAGTTGATATAATCCCAAACGATTAAAAAGTAATCGGCAAAGCCCATTTTGATAATGATGCCCAGCTCGTATTCCGCACGTTCTTTGATGGTATCGGTAATTTCCGCATAACGCTTGGGCAAGCCCTCCCACGTTAAACGAGTCAAATAATCGGGAGAAGTAGAACCGTCGTCGGGCTTATACAAAGGGATCAGCGAAGTGTCGCGGATCGGATCACCTTTAGGGGTAATATCGAACACGGGTTCTTCAATCTTATCCGCAATCACGCGGGTGTTGGAGATCGCTTCGGGCACGTAATGGAAAAGCTCCAGCATTTCGTCCCCCGATTTCATGTAAAATTCGTGCGTGTCGAATTTCATACGCTTGGGATCGGCAAGCGTCTTTTTCGTTTGAATACAAAGAAGTACGTCGTGCGCTTCCCAGTCGTCCTTTTCAATATAATGCACGTCGTTCGTTGCGACAAGCTGAATATCCAGCTCTCTTGCGAGCTTGATCAAATCAGGCAAAACCTGCTTTTCTTCGGGGATATCATGGTCTTGAATTTCGATATAAAAATCTTCCCCGAAGGTCGCTTTCATATCCGCCGCCCACGCTTTCGCGCCGTCGTAATCGCCGTTTAACAAAAGCTGCGGAATTCTGCCAGCCAAGCAAGCAGAAAGGCAAATTACCCCTTCGCTGTGCTGCTTAATCATATCGTAGCTGATACGCGGTTTTCCGTAAAAGCCGTCGATATAGGACAGGGAATCGAGCTTTACGATATTCTTATACCCCGTTTTATTTTTCGCAAGCAAAAGGATATGCTCCGTCTTTGTTCCGGGGCGCTTGTCCAAATGGTTGTCCGTTGCGTACAATTCGCAACCGATAATATATTTTATCCCCTTTTTTACACATTCTTCCGCAAAATACAAGGACGCGTACATATTGCCGTGGTCGGTAACCGCGCACGCGTTGATATTATTTTTTACAAGATAATCCACGAGGTCGTCAACCTTTGCCGCCCCGTCCAAAAGACTGTATTCCGTGTGTAAATGTAAATGTACAAAATCCGTCATAATTCTTCCGTTATTCTTTTTCTTCCGTCTTTTTTGCCATATTCATCAGTTTGCGCATTCGGTGGTTTAAACAGCTCTTGCTCACCTTTAAAAGATTTGCAAGCTCCTGCAAGGATTTCGAGGGGTTTAACAGCCGCGCACGCGCAAGCGCTTTCAGCTCCTCGCTTGCGTTATCCAGCCCCCCCCTTTCGTGCAACTTGCGTATTGCAACGACTTGTCCGACCGCCGCAATCGCCGTTTTATCCGCGTTGCCTGCCATGCAGTTATTTACGCGGTTTTCTCGGTTTGCGCTGTCCCGTTTTTCCACGAGTGCAGAGAACTTTTTCAAAGCGTTTTCCGCGCCGATAATCGATAAAAAGTCGGAAATCGCTTCTTTGCTTTTGATAAATACGACGAACAAGTCCTTTCTTTCCGTCAGCTTTGCGAGCAGTTCAAATTCTTCCAAAATGCCGCAAAAATCTTCCGCGGTACGCTGCTGAGAAAAGGCAATTTCCAAATGATACCCTGTCTTTGCCTGCGCCGAGGGCACGCTGCAACTGCCGCCGCCTAAAAACGCGCCTTTGATATAATCGATTTTCCCTTCGTCGCTACTTGTCAGCGTTGCGGAAATCCCTTCCCGAAAATCCTTTTCGCCACGCTTGAATAATTTCAAACCGCGAATGGCTTCCGCCGCGCGGGCGTGGGGACATTCTAACAAAAGCTTGCCACGACCGCTCATTTTATTCACCGTTGCGTGGGTGATCATCAAATCGAAACCGAACTCCCGAGAAAAGAGCTGCATGAAAAATTCAGCGACGTTTTCCGTTTCACTCACGAGAAAAAAGGAGGGCTTTCCGTCGTTAAAACCAAGCTGTCCCGAAGTGCGCACAAACGCCGATAACGCCGCCCTGCCGTGCGACGCGCCCTTCGTTATGATCTCCTTTTTTACGTCTGAAGTGAAATTCATATAATCCCTTTACAGTTTTTTCTTGTGTTCCGCAAAACGGAAATTCGGCAATCTGCCGTCGATATTGTCAATCCTATCCAACGGGAAATTTAAGCGGGAAAGCTGTTCTTCTACGATTTTGATTTCCCCTACGCGCGAAGCGGAATGTGCGTCCGAATCGATAATAAACCGCGCCGAAGTCTTTTGCACAATCTCCGTCAATTCCTCGTCCGTCAAGTGTGTTTTTTTAGAGTTTAATTCGATATACGTGCCGTAATCGGCTGCGCATTTCGCCACTTCCAACGAATCGGACGGACACAGATAATTTAGATGCGTTATCGTGTCGATCGGGTTGTTTTTTATCGCATTGATATAGGCTTGCGTGTTCCGTTTTATCAGCGTTTTCGAGGGTTTATACCCAAATTTTGCGCAGTGGAAATTCGCGCCGCCATAGCGGAAACAATCAAGCAAATTCGCATACCAAACGAACACGTGCTTGCCGCAAAAATATATATCGAAGCCTTCGTAATCGCGTTCCGTCAAGTCCGATTTTCCGTTCAAGCCAAGAATATTCGCTTCAATTCCTACCAAAACGTCTATCCCAAGCGTTTTCGACGCTTCGCGGCATTCCCGTTTATATTCTTCAAATTTTTTACGCTTTAAGCCAAACGCCACGTGCGTAAAGCCGTGATCGGATATGCCGATCTGTTTCAAACCCAACTCTTTCGCGCGCGTTGCGTTTTCCAAAACGCTGTTCTTGCCGTGCGAAAAGGGTGTATGCGTATGGTAATCTCCCGTTAAAATCACTGTATTTGCCCCTTTATTCCAAATATTGTATCTCTTCTTCCAAGGCTACGCCGTACTGCGAAAATACCGCGTTTTTGATCGTTTGGATCAATGCTTTTATCTCCGCCGCGCTGCAACCGCCCTCATTGATGATAAAATTCGCGTGTTCTTCCGAAATCCGTGCGCCGCCATTGCGCAAGCCTTTCAAGCCCGCCCCTTCGATCAGCGCACCCGCAAAAACGTCCTTAGGATTTTTAAAAACACAACCCATGCTTTTCCCCTTGGGTAAATGCGCACGCTTTTCCATATAGGCGCGTTTGCTTTTTTCTATCTCTTCCACGCTCGTTTCCTGCAAGCGCAACGTGCCGCCGAGAATCACGCTTTTGTCCGTCATAAAACGGCTTGTTTTATATGCGTAGCCGCACTCTTTCACAGGCAAGGTTTTTAATTCTCCTTGCGTATAGACAAGCACGCTGTCCAAAAGCTCCGCAATATACCTGCCAGCCGCCCCTGCGTTCATATACAGCGCGCCCCCAAGCGTACAGGGTATTCCCGCTAAAAATTCACCGCCGCCAAGCTCCGCTTTTTTACAGCCGCGCAAAAACGCGCCGCTCGTTACGCCTGCGCCTACGTACGTATATTCCCCGAATTTGATCTCCGTTAAACATTTCGTACTAATTAACGCTTTGTTTGTTCCCCCATCAGCAGGCAAAATATTCGTCATATTCCCTACCGTGTAATAGGGCACTCCCCTTTTTTCAAACGCTTGTAACAAAGAAACCGCTTCGTTTACGCTCTTGGGATAAAAACAAGCGCGCGCTACGCCGCCGCAACCGATAGAGCTGTGTAAAGCAAGCGAATAGGGCGCTTCATGCGCAAAGCTCGAAAATTCTTCCAAATGAAATTCCATTTTTGCTCATACACCTTTATTGTAACATATTTTTCGGTAATTTGAAAGTATTTCTTCCACTTTTGCGGAAAAATTTTTTGCAATTCCCCGATTGCTTATAAATATGCCCGTTTCTTCCGTTGTATACGCAAAAAAAGAAAGAGCCCGTGCGGAATCCGCCCAAGCCCTTTCGATAAGAGGAAATAAGTATAATCTTTTTTAAGCCTGATAAATAATTTCGCCGTCGCGAACGGTCAAAATAACGTCGAAGTTTCCGTTGATTACGGTGAAATCCGCTTTCTTGCCGACCTTGATACTGCCCGTTTCCTTGTAGATATTCAAGTTCTTCGCAGGGTTCGCCGTCGCGTAATCAACCGCTTGCGTCAAAGGCACGCCTACCTTTTCGACCATATTCTTGATCGCTTTATTCATCTGCAAAACGCTACCAGCCAAAACGCCGTCTTCCAAACGCGCTTCTCCGTTTTTCACGTAAACCGTTTGTCCGCCAAGCTCGCTAACGCCATCAGGAAGCCCTTTCGCACGCATAGCGTCCGTAATCAAGGTCAGTTTGTCCAACGGTTTGTTTTTAACGAGTAACTGCATTGCGGGAACGGATACGTGAATGGTATCCGCAATCAATTCGCAGTTGAGTGCGTCCAACAGCATAGCGCTGCCAACCGTACCGATTTCACGGTGATGCAAGCCCGTTTGCGCGTTGTACGTATGCGTTACGTTCTTTGCGCCTGCTGCAACCGCCTTTTCAATATCGGGATATTTCGCGCCCGTATGTCCGATCGAGGGAACAATCCCCTTTTTCGCCAAATGACGGATAAACGCTTCCGCGCCTTCCACTTCGGGAGCAAGCGTTACGACTTTGATCGAGTTACCGCTCGCTTGATTGTAGTTGTCAAACGCCTCGATATTCGGTTCTTTTACGTATTCGAGCGGTTGTGCGCCCTTATGCGCCGCCGCAATGAACGGACCTTCTAAATGAATCCCCGCAACGCGCGCACCTTCTTTGGGGTTTTGTTCCTTATACGCCTTGACCGCTTCCATCGCTTTCGTGATATTTTCGGGGCTTTGCGTCATTGTGGTTACAAGAAAGGACGTCGTACCTTCCGCGGCAACCGTCTTTGCAATCGTCGCAATATCTTCTACCGTACCGTCCATACCGTCCGAACCGCCCGCACCGTGGATATGCTGATCGATAAACCCGGGCAAAACAATCGCGTCTTTGGGAAGTTCGATCACGTCGGTATATTTGCTAACGCCAACCCCTTTTACGATTTTAACGATCTTTTCGTCAAAGATTACCGAGCATTTTTTAATGCCCTTTCCTTCCACGTAAACTTTGGCTTTTCTAAAACACTTCATAACGAATTCTCCTTCGTAAATCAAGCTTTACAATTATTTGGTTGCAGGCAAGGACGCCGCGGCAATACTCTGCCCAACGCGTCTGCTATTTTCATCAGGCAAACCGATGTCAAGCGTTGCAAATTCGGGGTATTCTTCCGCCAAAACGCTCTTACAGGTAGCCAAAATCATATCGCCGCCTTTGCCGCCCATAACTCTGCCGAGAAGCAACATGTGCTTGATGTCGTAGAATTTTGCATAGAACGGAATGGTATGCGCAAGATATACGCCGATATCTTCGTAAATTTGACGAGCAAGCGGATCGTCCTTTTCCATCATAGCTTGTACAACCTTCAATTTTTGCGCAGGCGTAAGCCCCGCTTCAAATACGTAGCCGCCAGCTTCCGCAAGCTTGATAACCGCATCCTGCGAGAAATACTTACAGCCAACGCCGAAATCTCCGCTCCATTCGTCCTGCATAGCGCCTTCGTTGAAATCTACGGGCGCAAACGCGAGTTCGGACAACCAACCGTTGATACCGCCCTGCGTATTGATATAGCCGACTGCTTCGCTCGTACCCATAGCGATACCGAGCACGCCGTTATCTTCCAAATCAATCGCCCCTGCAAGCGCGGTTACGTCGCCGTCGTTGGCTACTTCCAAAGGAATTTCTTTGCCGTATGCCTTGCTCATTTCTTGGGCTACGTTGATATACATATTTTTTACGTAATCGCCGTACTGCTTTTTGTCTACCTTAATAAAGAGGGAAGCTACCATAATTTTATTGTCTACGTAAACGCCTGCGGAAGAAACGCCGATTGCGTCTACCGTGGGCATTTTGGAAGCCGCCGTCTTCATTGCCGTCAAAATTTCATTGTAGTGATAGGTGGGATCTTCCGTAACTTTCGGATTCCAAACCACTTCTTCACTGTAAACGACTTCGCCGTCGATTACCGCGCTGACCTTTCTATCCGAACCGCCTGCGTCAAAACCGATACGGCAGCCGTTCAAATATCCACCTACGCGCATGGAAGCGTTCTTTTGCGCGGGAACTTCGTTTTCTTCCAACCAAACTACTTCAAAAGGCTTTTCGTAAACGCCGCTCATGAAATCCACGTCGAACGCACGAAGACCTTGCAACGTATATGCTTCCTTTAAATAATTATAGATAGATTTGCTGCCTGCAACGTAAATTTTAAAGCCGCCGACTACCCACAAAATCGTCTTTGCCATACGTTCCGCAATACGGAAATTGAGTTTATCGTTCACGCCGTCCGCAAGTGCGTCGTACGTATATACGTAATTATAACCGCCGCTTCTTTCCGCAACGAGCGTTACCTTTACGGGATTACCGCTCTTTTTTACTTCCGCGTCGAAATCGTTCAACGCTTTGATCATAGGATAAAAGTTCTTATCCAAAACAGGCATTTTCATAATCGTTTTCTCCTGACAAAATATTCTTTGGGTTTATTATATAATAAAATTTTTATTTTGCAATAGAAAATCTTTCTTCTTTTTTTGGAATTCTTTCACTAAATTTTTCGCGGAATTTTTTGAAAGGAAGACTGTTTTTTTGTAGCAAAAAAGCTCCGCCGCAGCAGAGCTTTTTCCGTGTCGTTAATTTTTCGCCTTTTCAAGCAAATCGTTTACCGCGGCTTTTAACTGTACAAGCTTTTCGTTTGCCGTCTTTTCGTCCTTTGCTTTGAGTGAATAGTAAATCTTCAATTTCGGTTCGGTACCGCTCGGGCGTACGCAAATAAACGAGCCGCCGTCAAGTTCATAATACACGCAGTTGCATTTGGGAATATCCATTTGTGTAACCGTACCGTCCGCCGCCGTGCGTTTTGCCGCGCTGTAATCGCGTACCGCGTTTACTTTAATGCCCGCAAATTCTTCTACTTTCAACGTCTTTAAGCCGTTGACGACCGCGTTCATTTCTTTCATCGCGTTCAAGCCCGAATATTGCACGGATACGTTCAAATCAAGCACGTAGCCGTATTTTGCGTAAATTTCCTGCAATCTACCGTATACCGATTTCCCGATATAGGTATAATAGCAAACCATTTCCGCGCAAAGCATGGAAGCTACGACTGCGTCCTTATCCCTTGCGTGCGTACCGCGAAGATAGCCGCACGATTCTTCAAACCCGAAAATATACGTGTGCTTGCCGTCCCGTTCCCATTGTTTGATCTTTTCGCCGATAAATTTGAACCCAACGGGCGTTTCGTATAAAGCTACGCCGTAATCGTCGCAAAGCGCTTTCGCCATACCCGTCGTAACAAACGATTTTACAACCGCCGCATTGCTCGGCATAGCGTTATCTTCCGAAAGACGGGTTAAAATATAATCCAACAGCAAAATACCTACTTGGTTACCGGAAAGCGCTACGAATTCCCCTTGCTCGTTTTTCAAAGCCACACCGAGTCTGTCCGCGTCGGGATCCGTACCAAATACGACGTCCGCGTTAATCTCGTTCGCAAGCGCAATCCCCATGGAAAGCGTTTCTTTAAATTCGGGGTTGGGCACTTTAACCGTTGAGAATTCGGTATCTTTTACCGCTTGTTCCTTTACAACGGTAGCGTTAATACCCAGCTTTTTCAAAATTGCCGTTACGGGAACGTAACCGCTACCGTGTACGGGGGTATAAACGAGCTTCAAATCCGCGCCGCATTTTTCCACAGCTTCTTTGGAAAGAGTCAATTCCGTTAAACCGTTGATATAATCTTCGTCAAGCTGCTTGGGAACAGGCAGGATCAACGGGCTGTTTTCGTCCGCCGTTACCGACAAGTAATCCTTGATTTCTTCGATATAGGAAACGACTTTTGCCGTATCTTCAGGGGACATTTGCGCGCCGTCTTCCCCGTATACTTTGTAACCGTTATATTCCTTGGGGTTATGGCTTGCCGTGATCATAACGCCTGCAATCGTCTTTAAATACCGTACCGCATACGAGAGCATAGGAACGGGATGTACGTCGTCGAAAAGATATGCCTTGATACCGTTTTTCGCCAAAACGCCCGCCGTCGCTTTTGCAAATTCTTCCGACTTTCTACGCGTATCGTAGGAAATTACAACGCCGCGCTCCATCGCCTCTTTCCCAAGTGTCTTGATCCATTCCGCAAGACCTTGCGTAGCACGCATTACCGTGTAAATATTCATCATATTGATCCCGTAGCCGATCACGCCGCGCATACCAGCCGTACCGAATTCCATCTCGCCGCCGAAACGGTATTCTAAATCCTTTGCATTGTCGGCAACGCTTAAAAGCTCAGCTTTTCCTTCTTCGCAAAGCGCAGGATTGTTGATCCATTCTTGGTAATTTTTTTTGTAGTCCATATGTACCCCTCGATATTTTTACGTTATAAACAAAATATATAATACGCCTATAACTTTTCTTATTCGATATTATAACACGAAAATATTTACTTGTCAATTCCCAAACGAAAAAATCTCCCACCTATTTGCGAGAGATTTTCGAGTGATTTCGTCATTTTTATTTAAAAGAGTTTAAAAGGATTTAAAAGGCGTCTTTTTCTATTTTGCTCCAACGCCTAGCGATAAATTTTAACCGCCAACTGGTAGGCAGCCAACAGGTAGAAACACGCATAACCTTATTCCAAAAGCCGACGATGACCTTGCGTTTGTTTTTGCGAACGGCTTTTAAGGAAATACGCGCAACCGCTTCGGGGGATTTCGCCGCAAGCTTCCCCCATGCGCCCTGCCCTTTTATTTGCTCTTTAATATCGTCGCGCGTGGGCATTGCCCCAGGCAAAATTGCCGTTACTGCCACGTTTTGCTTTTTCACTTCTTCACGCAACGCCGCCGAAAAGGAAGTCAACGCCCCCTTGGTTGCACTGTATATCGCAAAATACGGCATGGGGTATATCCCTGAAACGGAAGAAACGTTGATGATTTCCAGCCGCTCCGATTTATGCTCTATCGCAAATTTGCAAAGGGATACCGCCGCTTCAAAATTGACGCGGCATTGAAAAGAAATTTTTTCCTGCGTATATGCCGAAAGCGCCTTTTGCACGTCCGCGCCCGCTACGTTTACAAGCAAAGAAAGCGCCAAGCCTTCCGCCGCAATTTTCCCCGTCAACGCAACCCTGCTACCCTCGTTTGATAAATCCGCCGCATAAATCCGCGTTTCCGTTTGCGGATATTTTTGGGCAAGCTCTACCTGTAACGCACGCAGCTTTTCTTCGCTCCTGCCTGTGAGCAAAAGCGCGTATCCTTCCTTGGCAAGCTCCTGCACGAACGCTTTTCCTAATCCCCCCGTCGCGCCCGTAATTAAAGCGTATTTTTTTACTGCTTCCGTCATATTTCTCCCCATTAGTGATATTCTCTCGCGCCGAAGATTGTCGAGCCGACGCGTATTACGTTGCTGCCTTCTTCTATGCAAAGCGGATAATCTCCGCTCATCCCCATGGAAAGATAGGCTATATCCGTCGATTGTTCCTTTGCCCAATCGTACAAACAACGCATTTTTTTCGCGAGCGTTCGCAAAAGCGTTTCGTCGTCGGAATCGGGCAGCATTGCCATAAAACCGCGAACGCGCACACCGTCTACCGCCGACAGCTTCGCAAACGTTTCCTTAGCACTCTCGTATGCATAGCCCCCTTTGGTAAATTCTGCTCCGATATTGATTTGTATTAAAATATCCGAAACAGTCCCTAATTTTTTCGATTGCTTTGCTATCTCCGTAACAACTTCATCACGGTCGCAGGAATGGTATAAATCTATTTTTCCGATCAAATATTTTACTTTATTCGTTTGCAAATGCCCGATAAAATGCCTAGGACACGGCATTACGTTTTCGTATTTATCGCGAAATTCCTGCGGTTTGTTTTCCGCAACCGCGTCTACGCCTGCACAAATCGCCGCGTTGATTTCTTCCGCCGTGCGCGTTTTCGTCGCCGCCACCAACAACACCCGCTCGCCAAAGCAGTTGCCTTGCGCTATCGAGGCTTTTATCTTTGCAACCCTTGCGGAAATCTCTTTTGCATAGCTGTCCATCTTTTCATGCTCCACTATATTTCTCCCGTTTATTATACCCGTTTTTCCTGTATTTGTCAATCGCGAAAAGCTATCCTTTTTTATTGCAAAAAAAAATTTATGAAACTTTGTCTTTTTTTGCTGAAATTTACTTGCTTTTTTTGAAAAGACACATTATAATTAAAATAGATAAAATCGATAGGAGTTATCAATTTTTTTAATGAATACCGAAGAACTCAAAACATTTATATTCTTGTCCAAGGTAAAAAATTTTACCCTTGCGGCAGAACAGCTTTTTATTGCACAATCAACCGTAACCAACCGTATTAACGAGCTTGAAAAGGAAGTCGGGAAACGGCTCTTTTCCCGTTGCTCGAAAACGGTAAAATTGACGGAAGCAGGCGAAATATTCTTGCGTTATGCGGAACGTATTATTGAATTACAGGAAACGTCCGTAGAAGAAATGAACGCACTTTCCAGCCATAGCAGAAAATTCTCAATCGGGGCAATCAACGCTACGTATGAAACCTACGTTAAACCGCTCGTAGATAAATGCTTGCAAAATAATAGAATCACTTCCATTAAGGTAATGTTGGGACATTCGCTTGATTTGATTCAGCAGTTACAGGATAATATGCTCGATATCGTGTTCTCCGCTATTCCGTTAAGACGTACGGGATTTTCTTGCGACGTGTACGACGTGGACCGCGTTGCGCTCGTTTGTAAAAAAGATATGAACGAATACCCCAACGGAATCACGAAAACGCAACTGTCGAAAATTCCCTATCTTATGTGCGATTTCACGTTGAGCGAAACGGGCGCATTTATTCGTTCACTTTTCCCTAAGAATCATATCTTCCGTTTGGACGTGGATAATTCTTCCAAGCTTCTCTATTATTTAAAAAATGGGCTTGGGTATTCTTTCCTGCCCTACAAGCTCGTGGAAAAGGAATTGAACGAAGGGCTCTTGGAAGAAGTGAAGTTAAACGATTTCACCGCTCCAAAGGTTACTACGTATTTAATTTATAGACAGAACTACGACGTCAAGCGCTTTTTGGAAAACATTTTCGACGATATTCTCGAATAATACCTTGCGTATACATAAAAAATCTCCGCGAAGAACGGAGATTTTTTTGCTTTATTTACTGATTTTTATTATCGTTTTCCTTGATTTGCATAACAAGCGGCAATACTAAGCCGCCGATAATATTTCCAACGATACTAAGGAGTACGTATCCGATAACGCGCCAAGAAAATTCCTTTAAATAGAAGAAATACAGCATATTTGCAACCGAATGGTCGAACCCGCAAAAGGCGAACATGATAATCGGGAAGATAACCCCGACGGATGCGCTGAGCGCTTTTCTCGGCGCATGATTTGCCGACCAAACGGAAACGGTGATTAAAATTCCGCAAAGAATAGACGAGCAAAAAGAACTGATTGCCCATTTATCCGCGCCAAGCTTGGGCGCAATCACCGCTTGGGCTTGGGGCACGACAATATCTTTCAAGTGCGTATGATACACCAAAACCGCCACAATCAAAACGCCTATCGCGTTACAGAGAAAACATACGGCAAGCTGCCAGTAATTTTTTACGCCGAGCTTGGGTAATTCGGACACCATTCCCGTAAATAAACGCATACCGTACGTAATGATTACGAAAATACCGAGCGAAAAGAGAATCGCTCCCATCGCACGCCCTGATTTTCCGAGCAAATTGTTCGAAATCAGCGACGCCGTACCTGCCATACCGATCATTACACCTGCAAGGACGGACATCAAGCAAAAAAACGTCAAATCCTTACGAGACATTTTTTGAAAATTTTTCATAAATACAATTCTTCCCCTACCGCAAAACACGGAGATTATTTCCTATCTATATGATAAGCTTTATGACATTATAAACGAAAACGCAAAAAAATGCAAGTTGAAAGCACAAGTTTTTTCTTTTTTTAAAAAAAGGAATAAAAAATTGTTGACAAACAAAAAAAAATAATATATAATGAAAAAGCTTTTGGGGATATGGCTCAGTTGGTAGAGCGCCTCGTTCGCAACGAGGAGGCCAGCGGTTCGAATCCGCTTATCTCCACCAATATCAAAAAACGTCCGTTTTTAGCGGTTTTAACGCTTAAATACGGGCGTTTTTGCTTGTATTTGTGTGTGCTTTTGTGCAAAATGTTACTAAAAATTGTTACTTTTTTTGAATAAGAATTTGTATAATAAAAAATACCCGCCAAACTTGTATTTTATTTCGGTTTAGCGGGTATTTTTCTTTTTTAGAATTTAAAGTCTTTTAAGTGATAATTTTTGATTTACTCCTCTTTTTTGTTTTTTTCAATGAATCCATTCAGGTAATTTATACGTCTTCGCAGCGTATCGCACATTTCTCCGCTGACAAATTTATCTCCGTCGAGTATACCAAGATAAACGGATAACATTATACAAAAAAGGTCGTAACAAATTTTTAAAGCGGAATATGCCGTCCAATTAACAATAACTTCTTCCACGTTTGCAGTAACGAAGAACCCGATGACGATCATAAGCAAAGCCTTTTTACCAAGCACAAAGACCTTATGCGCAGTTTCATGAAATCTTAAGTCTCGAGTATTCCGA
>JBGVQS010000002.1:0-3177 GCA_045127595.1 Candidatus Scatosoma sp.
TTATCCTGCCGATAGTGAAGTTTCGCCTGACAGCGAAATAATGGGCAAACGTAACTTCACTTGTTCATAACACAAACTTCACTGCATAGCAACTTCACTTTTGCGCCAGCAAAAATTTCACTTAACAAAAAAAGAGCATACACATAAGGTTTCCGCCTTGCGTGTGCTCTTTTTTGTTGTTTATATAAGAAATTCTTATATTATTTTTTTGCGTGCAACCTATTTAAGTTATAAGCTTTGCTTATAAATATTCCTTTAACTTCTTTTCGTAGCCTTCTTCTAATTCGATAAGCTCTAAAAGAAGCGCTTCAATTTCCTTGTCGGGCTCAATGGGCAATTCTGATTGCGACGTGCGAAGGGCGGTAATCCCCATCACGGTGCCGCGCACCATCATTTCCGCAATGTGGTTGCGGCTCCCATCGAACATGGTGCTCATTTTAATCGAGCTCCACATCATCGCTTTTTGCATACCGCTGGTTTCCTTTAACTCAATCCCTTTGTCCTTGGCAATTTTCGCAGCCTTGGCGGAAATTTGGGCATAGCCTTCGTGTTGAAGACGAATTTCTTCCTTCAAGCCTTGGTGTTCGACTTCGGGTAAAATATCGTCGATGGATTGCATGGCATAGTTGGCGTTGCGATAAATTTCCGCAAGCACTTCTTCGCACTTTTTACGCTTACATTCGTTTTCCATGTGTTTTTTCTCCTTTTTTGCTTTTTATCAGCTTGTGTTTTTTAGGGAAAATTATGCGGTTTTTTTATAAAAAAAGGTGAAAAACGCTTGACTGCAAAAACGGGAATGTGGTATAGTAATAGTCGAGCCGATAGACACGGGCTTTTTAAGTGATGCAATTTTGCATCCGCCTTGGGGGTACTTCGAGACTGGAAAGAGGAGGTAAAATCTGAATGTACGCAATCATCGATAACGGCAATAAGCAGTACAAGGTTGCAGAGGGCGACGTAATTCGTCTTGAAAAGCTCTCGGCGGCAGAAGGGGAAACCGTTTCCTTCAAAGTGCTTATGATCGCCGATGAGTCCGGTATCAAAACGGGCGCTGAAGTTGCATCCGCAACGGTGACTGCTACGGTCGTTGAACACGCTAAGGCAAAGAAGATCATTGTCTTCAAGCACAAAGCAAAGAAGAACGAACGTAAAAAGCAGGGCCACAGACAGCCTTTCACCGCAGTTAAGATTGAAAAGATCAATCTCTAATCGTTAGATTTAACTGCACCCCTTTGCGAAAAGCGCAAAGACAAGAAAATGAATTAAAGGAGTAAGTAAAATGATTTTTATCCGTTTATTCGCTCATAAGAAAGGTACCGGTTCGTCCCAAAACGGACGCGACAGCGAAGCAAAACGCCTTGGCGTAAAGCGTGCTGACGGTCAGTTCGTTCTTGCAGGTAACATTCTCGTTCGCCAGAGAGGCACGAAGATTCATCCCGGCACGGGCGTAGGTATCGGTAAAGACGACACGTTGTTTGCTTTGGTAGACGGCACCGTCAGATACGAAAGATTGGGCAGAGATAAGAAACAGGCATGCGTTTATCCCGTAGCCGAAGTTGTAGCTGAATAATTTTAGCGAAGTAAAAACAAACCGACGAGTTATCTCGTCGGTTTTTTATTTCCTTTTCTCTTATTACTAAAATTAAAGCGCGCGCGGAATAAAACGCTATTCTCCTATAGCAGCGCTTTCAGGGGCGCCTGCCCGTTGCCGATATTCGGACGGAGTCAGCCCCGTTTGTTTTTTGAAAAACTCGCAAAAGTACGGAACGCTGTCAAAATTTAACTCGTCCGCGATTTGCGTAATGCTTTTTTCCTTATATAAAAGAAGCTTTTTTGCCTCTTCCGTTTTTTTGTCGGCAAGATATTCCCCCAAGGATTTATTCGTCGCCCGCCGAAATTCTTTGCAAAGCGTGGAACGGTTTGTACGAAAAAGGAACGCAAGCTCCTCCAAAGTAATTTTTTCGGTGAACGTGTTGTTGAGATATTCGATGATTTCATTAATCGTAAAGGCGGAGGTTTTGATTTCGTCGCTCTTTTTGAAAAACTCGTATTTGCGAATCAGCTCGATTAAAAACAGCTCTATCAAGCTACGCAGCATTTGCTCGCTTCCATAAAGAGAGTTTTTCTTTTTTACCATATCATATACAGGCACGTTATACGGCGGAGCAAAGACGTTTCTGCCCTCTTTCACTATATCGGCAAGCTGTTTGATTTGGCTTTCATCAAGACGCACAGGCTTGCCTGCAAAATAGCTCAGCTTGTCCGATTGACAGGTAAACCCGATGATAATCAGCGTGGTTTCCGCCTTTTGCGGACAGGAAAAGGAGTGCCTGCAATTTGCAGGGTGTATCAACAGCTCGTTCTTTTCCAGTTTTCCGCTATATTCGTCGGAATGAACGTCTATGGCGCCCGTGCCAACGTAAATCAATTCACAAAACGGATGCTGATCGTCAATCGTTTTATACCCTTTCGGAAAATCAAAAAAGTGCACGTTTGCAATCTCTGAAACGGTGATTACGGTATCTAATTTTTTCAATTGAAAGTCCATGGTTTTATTATAAAACGCCACGCGCTGTTTGTCAAGTTAAAATTAAACAATGTAAATATTTTTACGAAAGTGTAATTTTTGTTGACGATTGTCTAATGACAAACAGGATTTTTGGTATTATACTGTAAGCAACAACCATTCAGTTAAGGAGAAAAAATTATGGCAAGAGTATGTATTCCCGATTACGAATATCAGGAAAGAATCCAAAGAGCAGCAAAAATGCTGAGAGAAAGAGGCTTGGACGTTATGGTAGTCGCGTCCACGGAAAGCGATTACGCGAACGCAAGATACTTTTCGGGCTTTTGGCCTGTGTTTGAAAGGGCAGGCGTAGCAATTTCAGCCAGCGGTGACGCGGCGCTTCTCGTCGGCCCCGAATCAGAAGTATTTGGCGCTGACTTTGGTAAAATCGAAAAGGTGTTCGTGCTTAGGGAATTTAGAGAATCGGCAGATCCTTCCTATCCCGAGCTTACCCCCTCGACCTTCAACGACGTATTCAAGGCAATCGGCGTTACGGGTGAAAATATCAAAATCGGTTTGGGCAGCTACGTAGAATGTACGTTGCCTATTTACGAAGGCTTGAAATCAAGCTATCCCAAGGCAGAAATCGTAAAGTGCAACGACATTATGGT
>JBGVQS010000003.1:0-15395 GCA_045127595.1 Candidatus Scatosoma sp.
AAGCGCCGATTTACGCAAAAGAATTTCCACGCAAACCGACGCATACTTAATTATTTTTTGGGTTTCATTGTGGGGAAGAGAATAACGTCACGAATGGTGGCGCTGTCCGTCAACAACATAACAAATCTATCAAGACCCATACCCAAACCGCCTGTGGGGGGCAAACCGTATTCCAATGCGTTGATGAAATCTTCATCCACTTGCGCTTCGTTATTGCCCTTTGCGCGCTTTGCTTCGATTTGCTTGGTCATACGTTGTTTTTGGTCGATGGGATCGTTCAATTCCGAGAATGCGTTGCCGTATTCATGACCGCAAATGAAATATTCAAAACGTTCGGTAAAAGCAGGGTTGGAAGGCTTACGCTTTGCCAAAGGCGAGTTTTCTACGGGATAATCGTAAATCACGGTAGGTTGGATAAGATTATCTTCTACGAATGCGTCAAAGAGTTCGATAAGCACCCAGCCCTTCGTTGCGTTTTCGTGTTCGAGTTCCACGCCGAGCGCTTTTGCAGCCGCTCTTGCATCTTCGTCCGTAGCCCAGTCGTTATAGTCCACGCCTGCGTATTTCTTCACCGCTTCCGCCATCGTCATTCTCGTCCATTCACCCATGTGAATAACTTCGCCCTGGTAGGTGATGTCGAGCGTGCCGCAAACTTTCAACGTTACGGTTTTGTACATATCTTCGATTAAATCCATCATATCGAAATAATCGCTGTACGCTTCGTACATTTCAATGGTGGTAAATTCGGGATTATGGTACGCGTCCATACCTTCGTTACGGAAAATACGTCCGACTTCGTACACTCTATCCATGCCGCCGACGATCAAACGCTTCAAGAAAAGCTCCGTTTCGATACGCATATACATATCGAGATCGAGCGCGTTATGATGGGTTTTGAAAGGTCTTGCGTCCGCACCGATTTCCAAGGGCAAAAGGGTGGGCGTATCCACTTCCAAATACCCTCTGCCGTCCAAGTACGCACGGATTTCTTTCAAAATTTGCGATCTTTTACGGAAGGTGTCGCGCACGTCCTTGTTCATGATCAAATCCAAGTGGCGCAAACGGTATTTCATATCCTTATCCTGCAAGCCGTTGTATTTTTCGGGCAGGGGAAGAAGGGATTTCGTGAGCAAAGTCAGCTCGGTAACGTGTACGGAAACTTCGCCCGTTTGCGTTTTGAATACAAACCCCTTAAAGCCGAAAATATCGCCGATATCATAATCCTTTTTATAGGACATGTAGTTTTCTTCGCCAATATCCTGACGGGTTACGTAAATTTGAATCGAACCGCTCTTGTCCGCGATATGGGAAAAGGACGCCTTACCCATAATACGTCTGGACATCATACGACCGGCAAGACAAACCGTCTTCCCTTCATACGCTTCAAAATTATTTTTAATCGTTTCGGAATCCGCGTCTACGGGATATTTCACCTGTTCGTAAGGATTTTTGCCTTCGGAAACGAGCTTCGAGAGCTTTTCACGGCGAATTCTCGCCTGCTCGATGAGTTGTTCTTCTTCAGCCGCAGCCAAAACCTCGGCGTTCATCGTCTTGTTTTCTTGCATGATACTCTCCGTTTATCAAAAAATTTCTTTGATGACAAGCTTATATTCACCGTCGGGTGCAAGGATTTTTACGGTGTCGCCGACTTTGTGTTTCAAAAGCGCCGCGCCGACGGGGGATTCGTTGGAAATTTTATTGAGCATTGCGTTCGCTTCCGTCGTGCCCGTAATTTCATAAACGTCTTCTTCTTCCAAATCCGCGTCGTACACCTTGACCTTCGAGCCGATATGCACAAAGGACGTATCGTTGTTTTTTTCGAGAATAACCGCGTTTTTGATTTTGTAATCAAGATCAACGATTTCGCCTTCGTTCGCCGCCTGTTCGTTACGGGCTGCGTCGTATTCGGCGTTTTCGGACAAGTCGCCGTGGCTTCTCGCTTCCGCGATACGTTCTACGATTTCTTGGCGTTTTACCGTTTGCAGATATTTCAAACGTTCCACCGCTTCATCGTAGCCTTTTTGGGTCATAATAAACTGTTGTTCTGCCATAAACTCCTCCCGTTCCGTACGTTGTTTTTGCGGGGAGCGCGACTCGTTTTCGTCCGAACCCTGAAAACGGATTGCGCGAAAAAAAACCGCCCGCCTACGGAACGCAAAAATACAACCGTGAATTTTTCCCTAAATCCACGGCGTTTTTTATTTTCTATATTATACTGTATTTTATTGCTTTTGTCAATGTTTTTTGCATATTTTTAAAAGAATTTCACCCTTTTTACGCATAGAAACGCCTTTTTTTAAGCTTTCGACAAAAATCGAGCCATTCTTTTTTAAAAGATATTCTCCAAAAATAAGTGATCGTAGCCAAGAGATTCCACAAAATCCCTACCGATAAATTTCACGTGGTTGAATTTTGCAAAATTAAAGATATGCGTTTTCGTCAAAACGGGCGTGGGGATATCAAGTGCCTGACAAATCTCCGTCAAATAATCAAAAAAATGCGAATACGTCAGCTTTTCGGGGTTTTCATACACAAATTGTTTTTTAATGTGCCCGTCCGTCATCAATTTTGCCCAAATTCTCATAATTTTTTACTCCTATTTTGGGTATTATACACATTTTTTTAAAAAAAGTAAAACGTTTCTTACTCCTTTGTCTGATTTTTATCATATTTAGACAAGATAAAAGAATATATTGTTTTACCAAACCAATCAACGGATTTCCGTTTTTTCCAAAACAAGACATTTTCGCTCTTTTTTAGTGCAATTTCGACAGAGCAAAACCGCTATGATAAAAGAGGTTGATTTACTATGATTTGTTGTTTCCGCGCCAAGCGCTTTTTTCGTGGATTTTCCCTTTTCGCATTCTTATTCGCCGTGATTTTTTCCGTGATAGCCGTCAACGTACACGTCGTTAAAAAAGAAGTGCAAAACGCGCAAACGACGGGGGCAGGTACGGGTTCATCACGTTCGTTACCCATCTATTCCGTCGCCACGGAAGAAAAAAAGATTGCCATTAGCTTCGATTGCGCATGGGGAGTGGAATACACGGATAAACTGCTCGATTATATGGAAAAAAACGACGTGAAATGCACTTTTTTCGCCGTACAGTTTTGGGTGGAGAAATACCCCGAATACGCGGAAAAAATCGTGTCGGCGGGGCATGAGCTTGGCACGCACAGCCGCACCCATTCGTATATGAGCAAATTAACCGAAGAACAAATCCGCGACGAGCTAACGACTTCGTCCGCCGCAATCGAAAGAGTAACGGGGATAAAACCGACGCTTTTTCGCCCCCCGTATGGGGACTATAACAATCTTTTAATCGACGTTTCTTTTGATATGGGCTTATATCCTATTCAATGGGACGTGGATTCCTTGGACTGGAAAAATCTCTCCGCGCAAGAAATTGCGCTTCGCATCATCAACGGCGCGAAAAACGGCTCGATTATTCTTTGTCATAACAACGGCTTACACACCGCGGAAGCACTGCCCATGATTTTTTCCACCCTTAAAAACAAAGGCTTTACCTTTGTGCCGATCGGAGAACTCATCTATAAAAACAACTACTATATCGACGTGAACGGCGCGCAACACCAAAACGCCGCCCGTTAAATTTTACTTTTTCGATAATCAAACACTCGGAGGTTAAAAAATATGAACTACGTTACAGAAAAAAACAACAAGGTATACGTTTCGGGAGAAATCGTCAGCGACGCCACCTTTTCCCACGAAGTATACGGCGAGGGCTTTTACGAGTTTTTCGTCCGCGTTATGCGTCTTTCGGGGCAAGCGGATATTCTACCCGTTACCCTTTCGGAACGCTTAATCCAAGGGGGAATGCTCGGCAAAGGAAAAAACCTTTGCGCCGTTGGACAGTTTCGCAGCTACAACAAAATCGAGAATGGGAAATCCCGATTGATGCTTACGGTGTTCGTCCGAGAGCTTTTAGACGAGCTACCCGACAAGAACCCCAACAGCATTCTTTTAAGCGGCTACATTTGCAAACCGCCCGTTTACCGCACAACGCCCTTTAACCGTGAAATTGCGGACGTTCTTATTGCCGTCAACCGCGCCTATAATAAATCCGATTATATCCCCTGTATCGCGTGGGGCAGAAACGCACGTTTCGTGAAGAATCTTTGCGTCGGGGATAGAATCGCTATTTCAGGCAGAATCCAAAGCCGAGAATATCAGAAAAAGCTCTCGGAAACGGAAACGAGAACCATGACCGCTTACGAAGTGTCCGTTTCCAAGCTCGCGGCGTTTGACTCCACGGAAGAATTCGACATTGACAGCGAGTTCGATTTATACTCTCTGCAAAATAAAATAGACCCGCTTGTTTCCACGGCGGAATATTAAAGGAAATCATCAAAGGGGCGCGCGAAGCGCTCCTTCTTTCTTGACTTTTTCCAAAAAATCGGCTATAATCAAGAAAAACAAGGAGTTTTTCTATGGCAGTTTCCAAAACCGACTTTGTGCGCGGCTTACAATGCGAAAAAATGCTTTGGCTAGACGCACACGCGCCCGAACTAAAAATCATACCCCCCGAGGTGCAGGCAAAGCTGGACGCTGGCAACGAATTTGGGGATAAAGCCATGGGTTTATTCGGGGATTTTATCGAAACCACGGTATACAGAGAGGACGGACGGCTACATTACGCCGCTATGTTACAGCGCACCAACGAGCTGTTATTCCTTGGCACAAACGTCATTTGCGAAGCCGCTTTTTCGTGGTACGGGAACTACTGCGCGGCGGATATTTTGAAAAAAGAGGGAAAGGGCTACGCGCTGTACGAAGTGAAAAATGCACCTGCGCCGCGAAAAGAATTCATTACCGACCTTGGTTTTCAACGCCTGATTTTACGGAAAAGCGGCGTTCCGCTTCTTTCTTCCCAGTTAATTTTACGCGACGAGGGGGAAGAAGAGGACGTTTACCCCACCGTGCGCATGGAACGCGACGGAATCCGTTACAAAATCGTAGACATTACCGCCGCGGCTAAAATTATGGAGCGGCAGGCGCAGCTTCGGGTGTTCGAGCTAGGGAAACTCAAAAAGAAAGACGCGCCGATGCCCTGCATTTCCGTCGGAGAACAATGCGAAAAGCCCTACCGTTGCTGGTACTATGAACACTGTCATCAAAATACTTGACTTTTGACCGCCGTTTTTGGCGGTTTTTGTTTTTAAAAAGTTTGTACAAACCGTTCTATTCTATTCCCCGTTCGCATAAAATAAAACAGAAAGCAATCAGCAAGGAGAACGGTATGAATCAAGAAATAGAGTATGCGGAAATGTTGGAGATCCCCGTTTCCACCGTAAACGTAGTAAAAAAACCTCGCCGCCGTAAAAAGACGCGCACGACAGTGCCCATTCTTTCCCCCGAACAAAACGAAGCGGAAAATTTTTCCGACGATCGGGAATTGAAAGACAGCGTTATCGCGCAAGTAAACGACAAATTAACCGAGCCTTTAAACGATGAAGCCGCACTTTTGCAAGCGGACGGCGCATTCACGGAAGAAGGGCGGCTGGATTTCGACGTTCCCGACCGCGTGGATACCGTGCGGTTATACCCCGCAAACCAGCGCAAGCGCGGATTTTTCCATCCCAAAAAGAAAAAAACCACTTTCGCTTTTTCGGACGAATACGCGCCTATTACCCCCGACTTTTCGGAAAACGACAGGGGCAGGTACGAGTTGAACGCGGAAGCATCCACCGAAACGAACGCGCAAAAAATCACGCGAATCGCTTTAAATGCGGAATTCGCGCTCGCTTGTGCGTTATGCGGCGCAATCTTTTTAACCAACGTCTTTATGCCCAACAGCGCGATCAATACCTTCTTCCGTTCCATGAATAACCCTACGGTAGAAGAAGTGGACGCGCGGGATTATAACGACTTTACCCTTTCCCCGATCGTCAGCGAGCTGTCGGATACGTTGCTTACGCTTTCTCCGTCGGGCGTGCTTACCTTCCAAGACGAATGCTGCGTATATCCTGCGGCGGACGGTACTGTCAGCGAGATCATACGCGCGGAAAACGGTAAGTATTTAGTCAAAATATCCCATTCGGACACCTTTACGGGCGTTATCGACGGCTTAGATTACGTGTATTACGAAGTGGGCGACGACATCTACGCAAACGTGCCCGTCGGCTTCTCCAAAGGGGAAAGCGAAGTGCAAGTTACCATGTATTCCGATGGGGAGCTGTTAAGCTGTCTGCGCATCACGGAAGAAAACTGCCTTGCATGGGTGGAAGAAGTATAACGGGGGTGCGTTCAGTGCATTTTTTCACTCCAAAAACCAAGCGGCGGGCAAAACCCCGCCGCTCTTTTATTGCAAAGAAGAAAAAAAGGCTGCTTCGCTTGCATCCGCTCTTTCTTGCCGTTGGCGTATGGTATGCCTTTAAAGGGGAGCTTTTTCTCTTTCTTTTAAGCGCGCTCGTTGCCGTGCAGCACGAATGTGCCCATGCGTTTGCCGCGGCAAAACTTGGGTATAAGCTCAATCGGATCATTTTGATGCCCTTCGGCGCGGTAATTGACGGAGATTTACGCGGTATTTCCTTTCGCGACGAAATCACCGTGGCTTTGTGGGGACCACTTTGCAATCTTTTTACCGCACTGTTTTTCGTGGCGCTTTGGTGGCTGTATCCAACTTCCTATGCCTTTACCGATACCGCCTGTCAATCCTCTTTGTCGATTGCACTCATCAATTTTTTACCTGCTTACCCCCTGGACGGGGGGAGAATTCTACGTTGCGCGCTCGCACGGCTTTTCGCTTCCTCTATGCCCGATTTAACGAAAGCGGAACAAAGAGCAATAAGGGTTTGCCGCGCCCTTTCCTTTCTTTTCGCCTTTTTGGCATTGTTTTTGTTTTTTCTTTTTTTATCGCAAGGACGGTTCAACGTTTCCCTTTTATTTTTCAGCGGCTTTTTATGTTTTGGCGCAATCGGGGGAAAATCTCGGAAAAGCTATTACGAAAAGCTCGACGTTTCCGTTACGGACGCCCTTTCGCGCGGCGTGGAAATCCGCCGCGTTGCCGTCTTGGAAAGCTGTTCCATCAAGGACGCACTGCAATTCGTTTCCCGCGGTTGTTATTTGGTGTTAGAAGTGTATAATAAGCAAGAAGAACGTCTTTTCGAGCTTACGCAAAACGAACTGAACGGCTTACTTTTACTCTCCAAGAGCCCTTACGAACAAATTTCCAGACTGCAAAAAAGAAAAAACTCGCAAAAAAAAGAAGAAATTGCATAATTTTAAAAGGGTATCCTAAAAAACCCCTTGCGTGGATTTCCTTTTTATGCTATAATACATAAAGTATCTCTTTGGCGGCGCGGTCCCTATTACGTCGCAAACGAAACAAGGGAAGGCAATGCATGAAAAAAGAAGCGAAAAAAGAATTATTTCTCGACCGTTACTGTAAACGTCAGTTTGCCGTAATTGTCGAAAACGGAAAACTGACGGAATTTGCCATAGAAGAAGAACCCCGCACGGATATTGTGGGGAATATCTACAAAGGCAAAGTAACCAACGTACTCCCCGGTATGAACGCCGCGTTTATCAACTGCGGTTTGTCGAAAAACTGTTATTTGTCCTTTGATGAATCGTACACCGATTACAGTAAATACGACGGTACCATGTCCGCGTTGAATCCGTCCGACCCCCCTTTGCAGGTGGGCGACGAGATCATTGTGCAGGTTACGAAACCGCCCCGCGATAATAAGGGCGCAAAGGTGAGCACTCATCTTTCCTTTGTCGGCAGAAGAATTATTTATTTGCCGAACACCGCGTTTTTGGGTATTTCCCGAAAAATAACGGACGAGGAAACGCGCGAAACCTTTTTAAAATTAGCGGAAAAACTGCGTAGGAGCGAAGACGAAGGCTTCATTATTCGTACGCAAGCGCCGTTTGCTACCGCAAAACAAATCAAAACGGAAGCGCTGTACTTAAAAAAGCTGTACGAAGAAACCATGCAAGCTGCAAAAAACACCCCCGTGGGCACACTTCTTTACGAGGATGAGGATTTACCTGTGCGCATGATCCGCGACAGCTTTGGGGAAGATATTTCCGCAATCCACGTAGGCGACGAAGCTTTATATAAGCGCATGTTGAAGCTCTTGCGGTTGCGCGGAGATTTTCCCGAACGCAAACTGATATTCCACAACGGAGAACGTTCCATGTTTTCCGAACACGGCTTATCCAAGCTTTTATACGACGCGGCTTCGCCGACCGTTCCTTTGGATAACGGCGCGTATATCGTTATCGACCATACGGAAGCCATGACGGTCATTGACGTGAACACGGGCAGCTTCGTGGGGGAAAACAGCTTAGAAGAAACGGTGTTTGCAGTCAACCTTGCCGCGGCAAAAGAAATTGCCACGCAAGTGCGGCTTCGTAATATCGGCGGCATTATCGTCGTGGATTTTATCGATATGCAAAACGAAGAGCATAAGATTGCGGTTACGGAAGAATTAAAAGCTTGTCTTGCTTTGGACAAGGCAAAATGCAACGTTCTTCCCATGAGCGAGCTTTGCCTTACGCAATTTACGCGAAAGCGCGTAGGCTTAGACGTGCTTTCCTTTACGGTAAAGGGCTGTCCTTATTGCAAATCCAACGGACACGTGCACAACGACATTTTCGTTTTAACGAAGATCCGCTCGAAAATTCTCGACTGTTTTGCGAACGGATTTAAAGCGGCAATCGTCGAGATTAACGAAGGAATCATGCGTAAAATTTTAAACGAAGGCATCTTTTCCCACGAAGCGAAAAACCGTTGGAAGGACAAGCGTGTGTATTTCGTTCCGCATAGAACTTTTAAAGAAGAATACTTTACCGTTCGCGGAGATAACGCCGACGTGCTCGATTTACCGAACAAAGCGCAGCTTTTATATTGATTTATATTGATTTTATATTGATTTGTAAGGGAATAATAGGCAAGAAACCCACCCCCAATATTTTCTTCTTGGGAATTGTTGCGAAAACCCTTTACTTTATCATTTTTTTATGATATAATGAACGCGTTGAGATTTTTATAAATAAATTTATAAACGTCCAACGTTCAGCGTTTTTCTTGTAAACGCTGGAAATAGAAGAATAAACAAAGGAGATTTTTGATGGAACAGAAAGTACAAGCGGAAGAAGGGCTTAGCTTATTTGACATTATTCGACTTCTTTTAAGCAAAATCAAAATCCTGATTCTCGTAGTTGCCATCAGCGGTATCGCGGGCGGTTTGCTTGCGATTCGCCAAACGAAGGACATTAACTATTGGGGCACGAGCGTAGATTTCTACATAAACCCCTACAATGAAGAATCTGACACGGACAGCGAAAGTCAGTACGCGCTCTACGGCGCATACGGCGTACACGTCATGGACGGTATGGTAAGACTTCTCCGTTCGGACAGCTTTGCCGAACAGCTTATGTTGGACGGGGCTACGCTTCCCGCATCCGCGGCTGACTGGACTGCTAACGAAACGGAAGCAGCGGCATTACAGGAAAAAATCGACGCCGCAAACGCTGCGTTGAAAACTTCTGCAGAAGCAACGACTGCACGTTTGGCTGCAACGGAAAACAACGAAAAAGCGTTGACGAAGCTCAACTATCAATGGACGGCGCTCTACGTAAACGGCGTTGTAAAACATGCGGCGTTTAACGAGATTGAATATCAAACTATTATTTCTTCTCTTTCCAATGTTGACGCCATAAAAACTTTGATAGAACTCTACAACACCGTTTATGATGAAACGAACGGCACGGAAGCTATAATGGAATTAGCAAAACTCCAAGCTACGGACGCGTCCAAAACCGCTCTTGAAGCAAAGAACGCGGCGCTTAACGCATGGCGACAAACGGCAAGCTATCGCAGCACGCTCGGCAGTTTCAAAGGCGCGATCTCCTATAAATATCTTGGGGAAAACGACATTGAAAACGCACAACAGCTTGCAAAGAGCTTCATCTACGTAAGCATTTCCGTTCTCGATAACGAAGCATTTGCAAATCTTTTGTTGGAACGTATTAAGAAAGTAGTTCCCATGTACGTAGAACAATATATGCCCGTACCTGCAGGCTACGACGGCACGAATTGCCAAATCACGTCCACCGCTTCTTCGATTCATTTGACCAACCCCGGTTACATGAGAAATCAAGCGATTAAGATGGGTATTTTGTTCGGTTTGGCTGCGGCGGTAATCGCATGCGTTATCATTATCGTTATCGATAGATCGGATAAAAGATTGCGCGATCACGAAGTTATCACGAAAGCGTTCAACGTTCCTGTGCTCGGTGTAGTTCCCACGATTGATACCGACGCTATCATCTCAAAGAAAGCAAAATTAAAAGAAGTTAATACGGAGGCGAAAAAATGAAACTTTTCTCTAAATTTCAATCCCTCAAACAGGATAAACGCGCAAAAGCCGCTTCCGAAAAAAACAAACACGTCTCCCACAGATCGGAATATCTCTTGAACGAAGATACCCCGTTTGACGTTACGGAAGCATTCCGTAATTTGAAAGCGTCCCTTTCGGTATCCGTTCCCAAAAAGCAGGGCGGCGTTAGCATTATGCTCACTTCCGCATATCCCGAAGATGGCAAAACGACGGTTACGGTCAACCTTGCCTTGATGTTCGCACTTTCCAACGCAAAAGTCGTTCTCTTGGACGCGGATATCCGCAAAGGCAGAGTCGCGAAATATTTTGGACACAAATCCGCTCCTGGACTTTCCGATTACCTTTCGGGACAAGTTTCTTTGGAAGAAGTAACCCACAAATCAAAAGTCAACGAAAATCTTTCGTTTATTAGCTGCGGAACACACTCTCCCAGACCTTACGAATTGTTGGAAAGTGAAGAAATGAAGAATCTTTTGGAAGAATTGAAATCCAAATACGATTACGTCATTATCGATACTCCGCCCGTACTTCTTCTTTCCGACGCGTTGGTGCTTGCGCCCATCACGGACGGAACGGCGCTTGTTTGCCGTCATCAGGTTTCTTATCTTAGCGATATTTCCCGTGCGCTCAACACGTTGAATTTCTCGAAAGCAAACGTGCTCGGCGTTATCGTAAACGACTATAAAAAGCTTACGAACGGCGGATATTTCAGCAATTATAAGAACTATAAGTATTCTTATTACAAATACGAAACCGAGCCTGAAAAAGAAGACGACGCGCCTGCAAACGGCAACAAATAATTTTATGAAAAAACAAATAAGGGGTGGGATGTTCCCGCCCTTTGTTTTTTGTGTTTAAAACCGCGGTTTCGCGGGTAATAATATATATATGGAAAATTATACGAATCAAGAAACAATTTTATTAGAAAACAGCAAAACGCTCCCCGTCGTGCCTTTGCGCGGCAAAGTAGCGTTTCCATACGCCAACGTTTCCTTTGAAGTTGGCAGAGAAACCACACTCAAAGCCATTGAAGCGTCCTCCTTGTACAATCGCGAAATACTGATTTGCACCCAAAAGGATACGGAAAAAACGAGCATTTCCCCCGAAGACCTTTACGAAATTGGCTGTGTTGCTAAAATCAAACAGGTAGCGCAACTCACAGGGGGTGCAATGCGAGTGCTTTGCGAGGGCTTATACCGTGCGCGGGCGCACTCCGTTCGCTTGGAAAAGGGAGCATTTTTTGCCGAAGCGGAAAAGCTTCCCACGAAAACAGGCGATCCTATCAGCGAAGAAGCCTATTTCCGCACCGCAAAGGAGCTTATGAAAGACGTGCTTTCCACCGACGGGAAAATCCCCAAAGAAACGTCCGCGCGGCTTGATAAATGCAAATCCGCCGACGAATACGCCGACGTTGCGGCTTCCGCAATGCGTATCCGCTTGGAAATCAAGCAACAGCTTTTAAATCAAGTCGATTTAATCGAGCGGTTGAAGCTCTTTCAGCGTTGCTTGAACGACGAGCTGGAAATTTCCCGTTTGGAAAAGAAGCTTGCCACGTCCGTCCGCCAAAGTATCGATAAAAATCAGCGGGATTATTTCCTGCGCGAACAGTTAAAAGCCATTCATACCGAGCTTGGCGACGATAACAAGGAAGAGGACGAGTACCGTGAAAAGGTGCTTGCAAAGGGTTTGCCCGAAGCTTTGGAAACCAAGTGTTTAAAGGAAATCGACCGCATGCAAAAAATGCAGCCGTCTTCCCCGGAATACACCGTTTTAAGCGGTTATCTCGACCAAGTTTTATCCTTGCCGTGGACGCAAGAAACGGAAGATACCAAAAAATTATCCGACTGCACGGCGGTGTTGGAAGCCGACCATTACGGACTTGAAAAAATCAAAGAACGCATCACGGAATATCTTGCGGTATTGAAATTGACAAACGCTATGAAAGCGCCCATTCTTTGTTTTGTTGGCCCCCCGGGGGTAGGTAAAACGAGTATTGCGCAATCGATTGCCCGCGCTTTGGGTAGAAAATTTGTCCGTATGAGCTTGGGCGGCGTCAAGGACGAAGCGGAAATCCGCGGCCATAGACGAACCTATATCGGCGCAATGCCCGGCCGTATTTTATACGGCATGAAACAGGCAGGCTCGATCAATCCCGTATTCCTGCTCGACGAAATCGACAAAATCACGTCGGATATGCACGGCGATCCCGCAGGCGCGTTGTTGGAAGTGCTCGATCCCGAACAAAATTCTTCCTTCCGCGACCGTTATTTGGAATACCCCTACGACTTATCAAAGGTTATGTTCATCACGACGGCGAACACGCTCGACACCATTCCCGCGCCCTTGCGCGACCGTATGGAAATCATTGAGCTTTCCAGCTATACCATGGAAGAAAAAACGGAAATTGCCCGTCGGTATCTCGTACCCAAGCAGCTCGTTGCAAACGGTCTTACCGACAACAACGCCTCGTTTACCGAAGACGGGATTCGTACCGCAATCGAAGGGTATACAAGGGAGTCGGGGGTGAGAACGCTCGAGCGCACAATCGGTTCGCTTTGCAGAAAAGTAGCCGTAAAATATGCCTCTAACAAGCGACTTCCACTCGTTACGATCGACTCGAAAAAGGTACTCAATTTACTCGGAACACCTAAATTTGTTATTGACGAAGACAAAGCGGCGTGCGAAGTCGGCGCGGTCAACGGTCTTGCTTGGACGTCCGTCGGCGGTACGACTTTGACGGTAGAAGCAACGACCATGCCCGGAAAGGGCGAGCTTAAATTAACGGGCAGCCTTGGCGACGTCATGAAGGAATCCGCTCTTGCGGCGTTGTCGTTTCTTCGCGCACACGCGGAAAAATACGGCATTGAAAAGGAAAAATTCACTTGCCTAGATTTACATGTACACGTTCCCGAAGGCGCAACCCCCAAAGACGGACCAAGCGCAGGTATCACGATTGCCACTGCGATCCTTTCCGCATTTACGGGCAGACAGGTACGCGGCGACGTTGCTATGACGGGAGAAATCACGCTCCGCGGAAAAGTGCTTCCCATCGGCGGATTAAAGGAAAAATCGCTTGCGGCGCGGCGTATGGGGATTAAAACGGTGCTTTTCCCTGCGGGGAACGAGCGAGAGCTTGCCGATCTTCCCAAGGTTTTGAAGAAGGACGTGAAATTTGTTCCCGTGAAAACGGTGGACGAAGTATTCGCTTTGGTGTTGGAAAAGAGCCTTGATTCCTTACCGTCGGACAAGCCGACAAAGCGTCCGCGCACGAAAAAAGCCGCTCCGTTACCCGCCATTCCCGAAGTGGATAATCATAGAAACGGCGTTCGTTGCTAATAATCAACAAAAGGTATGCTTATGAAAAAGAAAGACGGAACGCGTCCTTATTTATACGCGCAAAAGGAAAAAAAAGAAAGCGCGCCCCCTGCGGTGCTCATTAAAAACGCTGAATTTATCACGTCCGCAGCGCGCGCCGATCAATTCATTACGCCCGACAAACCGATGATCGCCGTTTGCGGGAAATCGAACGTAGGAAAAAGCTCGTTCATCAATATGCTCGCAAACCGTAAAAAATTAGCGAAAACGAGCAGTGAACCCGGCCGTACCCGTTTGGTAAATTACTTCGATTTCGGAGAATTTATCCTTGCCGATCTCCCCGGCTACGGCTTTGCTCGCGTTTCCAAGGGAGAAAAGGAAAAGTGGGCAAAAACGCTCGATTCTTTCTTTCAAGACAAAGAAAAAATCTCCCATGTGTTTATGCTGGCGGATTCTCGGCACGATCCCACGGAAGACGACGTACAAATGCTGGAATATTTAAATTTCCATATTTTGCCTTTCACCGTAGTTTTAACGAAAGCAGATAAGCTTTCCCGCATGAAAATCAAGGAGCACGTTCGCGCGATTGCCGCCGACTTGTATTTAGGGGAGCAAAATCTTATTCCTACAAGCTCGGAAACGGGTTTTGGCAAAGACGAGGTATTAAAAAAGATCCGCTCCGTTATCGACGCGGCGTTGCTTATCAAGGACGCAGAAGAAACGGAAGAAGCGCCCATCGAACAGTCAGAAACGTAAAACGACGGGGGCAGGTACGCGTTGAATGCGTAAATTTACATTTTAAACGGAGTTGTTATGTGGTTTTTAACGAAATGGTACGGAATACTCGCATTTGTTCTTTTTGACGTTGTTGCGCTGATTGCCGCTATCTCCTTGACCTATAAATGGTTTTTTAAACGAGCTTTGGATATTCTCGTTTCAGCTGTTCTCATCATTGCTTTATCCCCCGTATTTCTTGTTTTGCACGTTCGGGCGGTTATTTATAAAAAACGCGGCGTGATCCCTGCTATTTTGCAAAAGGAAACAAAAATCGGCAAAAAGGGAAAAGCGATTTGCTTGCACACCTATCGCACGACGAATGAACAAAGCGAAGAAACCGCTTACGGTGCGGTTTTGAAAAAGGTGGGATTGTATAAGCTCCCTTTCCTTCTCGACGTATTTTTAGGAAAATTGAGCTTTATCGGTCCGCTTTCTTTTAGCGGCGTAGATACGGCGTTTTTAGACGAAGAAGAACAAGCGCGCCTGCATGTGCGCCCTGGGCTTATCCATCCTTTGGTGGAAAGCGGCTCGGCTGAAACGGATTTTGATGAAATTGTTGAAACGGAATGTAGCTATGCACAAAGGGTAAGTTTGTTTAAAGACGTAAAGCTTTTCTTTGTTTGGCTTTTGAAAAAGATTCGTTTAGAGGGAAAATATTATTTAGGGGAAGCGAACGAAAAAACGTACGCGAAAGCGCTTTTAGACGACGAACGTATCACGCAAGAAGATTTTGACGCGGCAGTAGACGCAAAAGGAAACTGATTTTCACCTAACCATGTGCGAATTAAAGTAAATATCCCCCACTAGAAGTGGGGGCTTTAGTTTGCGCACTAAAGTGCGTGAATACTGGCGAGGCGCCCCAGCGCCACACTAACTTGCCTACCGCATACAAGCAAGCCTTTTAATTACTTTTTCGTTTTATCTTTCTT
>JBGVQS010000004.1:0-49710 GCA_045127595.1 Candidatus Scatosoma sp.
CTGGAAATTTGTAACGCGGTGCTCGATATTTGGCAGCCGAGCGAAAACGATAAGGCGATCATCAACCTGCCTGCAACGGTAGAAAACGCGATGCCGCACGTGTACGCAAGCCAAGTGGAATATATGAGCAAGCACTTGAAAGGGCGTGAAAACGTCATTATTTCCTTGCACCCCCACAACGATCGCGGCTGTGCGGTGGCGGATAGCGAAATGGGCTTGCTTGCAGGCGGCGACCGTATCGAGGGCACGCTGTTTGGGAACGGCGAAAGAACGGGGAACGTGGATATTATCACGCTCGCGCTGAATATGTATTCGCAGGGGATAGAGCCAAAACTCGATTTTTCTAACTTACCCGAAATTACCAAAGTCTACGAACGGGTAACAAGAATGAAGGTAGGCGAACGGCAGCCGTACAGCGGACAGCTCGTATTCGCGGCGTTTTCAGGTTCTCACCAAGACGCGATTGCAAAGGGCATGAAATACCGCGTTGAACGGGATATGCAAACTTGGACGGTGCCCTATCTTCCCATCGATCCCGCCGACGTGGGCAGAATGTACGAAGCGGACGTTATCCGTATCAATTCTCAATCGGGAAAAGGTGGGATCGGGTATATTCTCGAAACGCAGTTCAAATTGCTATTGCCCCCGAAAATGCGGGAAGTATTCGGCTATCACGTCAAGAGTATTTCCGACCACGAGCATCGAGAATTGCCGCCGCAGGAAGTACACGACATTTTCTCGCGGGATTTCGTCAACGTTACCGAGAAATTAAAGGTAATGAAGTCTGATTACGAAGAGCTTGGCACAGAGCACGTAAAAGGGATCATCTCTATCAAGTATTTAGGTAAAGTACAAACGGTAATGGTAGAGGGGAACGGGCGGCTTGACTGCGTCAGCGAAGCGATCAAAGCGGTTACGGGCAAAGCGTACGTTTTGGAAAGCTACGTACAGCATGCTTTGGAAGAAAAATCGACGGCGAAAGCGGCGTCTTACGTCAGTGTTGTGGAGAACGGCAAGACGTACTGGGGCACGGGGATTCACACCGATATTATGACTTCGTCGGTGTACGCGCTTGTGTCGGCGGTCAACCGCATGTTATAAGAGTAGGAGAGAAAGATTATGAAATTAAACGGTGCGCAAATTTTGGTGCAAACCTTGATAGAACAAGGGGTAACGGACGTATTCGGGTATCCGGGCGGACAAGTTATCAATATTTACGACGCGCTTTATGAATACAAAGATAAAATCAATCATATTTTAACGGCGCACGAACAGGGCGCGGCGCATGCGGCGGACGGGTATTCCCGCGCGACGGGAAAGGTGGGCGTTTGTATCGCTACCAGCGGACCGGGGGCAACGAATCTCGTTACGGGGATCGCTACGGCAATGCTCGATTCCATACCCATGGTCGCGATCACGGGCAACGTACCCTGTTCCTTGATCGGGAAAGACAGCTTTCAAGAAGTCGATATCGTCGGGGTAACAATGCCCATTACCAAGCACAATTTCTTCGTGGACAAAATCGAAGATTTAGCGGATACGCTGCGGAAAGCTTTTTCCATCGCGAAATCGGGTAGACCGGGGCCGGTGCTCGTCGATATTCCCAAGGACGTGCAGGTGGGAACGTGCGAATATACGGCACAACCGATTGCGGAGAAAATTCCTTTGCCGAAAGTAAAAGAAAGCCTGATAGAAAAAGCAGTCGAGCTGATTGCGAACGCGAAAAAGCCGTACATTTACGTAGGCGGCGGCGCGGCGGGGCTGGGGCTTGGCGACGAGATCGTGGCTTTGGCGGAAAAGATAGACGCGGCGATCGGGTGCTCGTTTATGGGGCTTTCGTCCGTACCGCAGGAAAACGAATGGTTCTTGGGTATGCAAGGTATGCACGGGCATTATGCCTCGTCGATGGCGCAGGACGAAGCGGATTTGATTTTGGCGGTCGGCGTGCGTTTTTCGGATAGAGCGACGGGAAACGTTGCTAAATTTGCGAAAAACAGCAAAATCATTCAGCTTGATCCAGATATTTCCGAAATCAACAAAAACGTTAAGGTGGACGTTGGGCTTGTGGGCGACGTGCAGGATTCGTTTAGAAGAATCGCGGAAAAATGCGAAAAGCAAGACCATTCCGCATGGTATTCGCGGGTAATGGAACTGAAAAAGGAAGAAAAAGGCTTCGAAGACGAGATTGCGGCGGCGGCAAAAGCGCCGCTTACGCCCAAGCAAGTGTTTGACGTTATTAACGAATTAAAGCCCCCGCGCACAATCACGGCGACGGACGTTGGACAGCATCAAATGTGGGCGGCGCAATATTCTACCTTTGATATGCCGCGAAGAATCGTTTCCAGCGGCGGGCTTGGCACGATGGGCTTTGGCTTGGGCGCGGCAATCGGCGCGTATACGGCAACGAAAGATCCCGTGGTGCTGATCACGGGGGACGGGAGCTTCGGAATGAATTTGAACGAGCTGGCTACCGCCGTTACCTATAAAATCCCCGTGATAATCGTTTTGATGAACAATGGCGTACTTGGTATGGTAAGACAGTGGCAAACGCTGTTTTTCGGAAAGAGATATTCCAACACCGTACTTTCCCGTAAAACGGATTTTGTAAAGCTTGCGGAAGCGTTCGGGGCGGATGGATACCTTGCGCAAACGCCCGTAGAATTTAAAAAAGCGTTCTCGTCGGCGTTGAAATCGGGGAAGACTGCACTAATCGACGTGCGGATCGACAAGGACGAGCTGGTGCTGCCAATGTTACCCCCCGGGGGTGCAATTAGCGACATCATCACGAAGATTTGAACGGGAAAGGAGAAAGACAATGGACAATAAATTCGTGATAGCGGTATGCGTAGACAACCAAGCGGGGGTGCTCACGCGCGTTACGGCAATGTTTACCCGCCGAAAATTCAATATTGACACCCTGACGGTAGGGGAAACGGAACAAAAGGAATATTCCAGAATCACCATTACAATGCGCGGCGACGAGCACTTAAAAATGCAAATTGTAGAACAGCTTAAAAAGCTGTACGTCGTCAAGAAAGTAGAAGAACTATACGACGATCCCATCAAGCGTGAACTGATGCTGATCAAGGTCAAGAACTCGTCGGATACCCGCAACGACGTTATGACGGCGGTGGACGTATTCCGTGCGAGCGTTATCGATTACTCCCCCGAGGGTATGTGTATTGAAGTAACGGGAAACCCGTCGAAAATAGACGCGTTTATCAAGCTTATGGAACCGTTTGGGATTTTGGAAATGTGCCGCACGGGGGTGGTTGCGCTCGACCGCGGTACGGTAACACTCTTTAACAAATAATTTATAAAGGAATAGGGAATAGAGTATGGCAAACAGAATTTTTTATCAACAGGATTGTGATTTAAACAAATTGAACGGCAAAACGGTTGCGATTATCGGTTACGGTTCGCAGGGGCACGCGCACGCGTTGAATTTAAAGGATTCGGGCGTAAACGTTGTCGTCGGGTTATATAAGGGCAGCAAGAGCTGGGAAAAGGCGGAAAAGCAGGGCGTTAAAGTAATGACGGCGGCGGAAGCGGCGGCGGTTGCCGATCTTATCATGATTTTGATTAACGACGAAAAGCAAGCAAAGCTCTATAAAGAGAGTATTGAACCTAACTTAACGGAAGGCAAGACGCTTGCGTTTGCGCACGGGTTCAACATTCATTTTGGCTGTATCAAGCCCCCGAAGAACGTAAACGTAATCATGATCGCACCCAAAGGCCCTGGACATACCGTTCGCAGCGAATATCAGGTAGGCAAAGGCGTACCTTGTTTGATTGCGGTGGAACAGGACGCAACGGGGGACGCGTTAGAAATCGGTCTTGCTTATGCGGCAGGGATCGGCGGCGCAAGAGCGGGGGTTTTAGAAACCAACTTCCGCACGGAAACGGAAACTGACTTATTCGGGGAACAAGCGGTACTTTGCGGCGGTGTATGCGCATTGATGCAAGCTGGATTTGAAACGCTTGTGGAAGCGGGTTACGATCCCAGAAACGCGTACTTTGAATGTATCCATGAAATGAAATTGATCGTTGATTTGATTTATCAAAGCGGATTCGAGGGAATGCGTTATTCCATTTCCAACACGGCAGAATACGGCGATTACGTAACTGGTCCGAAGATCATTACCGAAGAAACGAAAAAGTCCATGAAGAAGATTTTGAAAGATATTCAAGACGGTACGTTTGCCAAGGAATTCCTTTTGGATATGTCCGAAGCAGGCAGTCAAGTGCATTTCAATGCAATGAGAAAGCTTGCATCCGAACACCCGTCCGAAAAAGTGGGCAAGGATATTAGAAAATTGTACAGTTGGGCTGACGAGGAGAAGTTCATTAACAACTAAAAAAATGGCGTATATACTTCGCATTTCAGCGTTGCGTTTCCGTGCCCCTTGGTTACGTACAGACGTACGCGCCCTGCGGGGTACTCAACGCGCCTTGAACTGCTCGTATCTACACCATTTTTAGCTCGGGTAGAGCTTAGCTGTTAGCGAGCAATCAAGAAAGATAGAAAAAACAAGATCCAACGGAACGTTGGCGGAACGTTGGGGGTAAAGATTATGATAAAAGAAACAATAGTAGACGGATTTTCAAACGCTCCGCATAGGTCGTTATACCATGCGTTGGGCTTAACGGACGAGGAACAAGCCCGTCCGCTGATCGGCGTAGTATGCTCCTATAACGAAATCGTGCCTGGGCATATCAACCTTGACAAAATCGCGCAGGCGGTCAAGCTCGGCGTTGCCATGGCAGGCGGCACGCCTATCATGTTCCCTGCAATCACCGTTTGCGACGGAATCGCTATGGGGCATACGGGCATGAAATATTCCCTCGTTACCCGAGATCTTATTGCCGATTCCACCGAAGCGATGGTAATGGCGCACGGCTTCGACGGACTCGTGATGATCCCCAACTGCGACAAAAACGTACCCGGTTTATTGATGGCGGCGGCACGATTAAATATCCCCACCATCTTCGTCAGCGGTGGACCGATGCTCGCAGGGCGCGTAAACGGCAAAAAACGCTCTCTTTCAAGCATGTTCGAAGCGGTCGGCGCGTATTCGGCAGGGAAAATCACCGAAGAACAACTCACCGAATTTGAGCGGAAAGTTTGTCCTACCTGCGGTTCGTGCTCGGGTATGTACACGGCAAATTCAATGAACTGCTTGACGGAAGTGCTCGGCATGGGTTTATCGGGCAACGGCACGATCCCTGCGGTGTATTCCGCGCGTATCGAGCTTGCGAAACATGCAGGTATGCAAATCATGGAGCTTGTCAAAAAGAATATCCGTCCCCGCGATATTATGACGGCGGCGGCAATCAAAAACGCAATCACAGCGGATATGGCGCTTGGCTGTTCCACGAACAGTATGCTGCACTTGCCTGCAATCGCAAACGAATGCGGTGTGCCTTTTGACTTGGACGAAGTCAACAGGATCAGCGAACGCACCCCCAACCTTTGCCATCTTGCGCCGGCAGGCCCCACGTATATGGAAGATTTGAACGAAGCGGGCGGCGTGCAAGCGGTGTTAAAAGAGCTGGATGAATTACAGCTTTTGGATACTTCGGTGATGACTTGTACAGGCAAGACCATGAAAGAGAATTTGGTCGGCGTTGTCAATTTAGACGAAGAAGTAATCCGCAAGCCCGAAAACGCATTCGGAAAAACGGGCGGTATCGCGGTCTTGAAAGGGAATCTTGCCCCCGACGGTTGCGTAGTAAAACGTGCAGCCGTAGCAAGCGAAATGCTCGTGCACCAAGGCCCTGCGAAAGTATTTGAAAGTGAAGAAGAATGTATTGCGGCGATCTACGGCGGCAAAATCGTCAAAGGGGACGTAGTCGTCATTCGTTACGAAGGACCTGCGGGCGGACCGGGAATGCGCGAAATGCTCTCTCCCACTTCCGCAATCGCGGGCATGGGCTTGGATAAAGACGTTGCGTTGATTACGGACGGACGTTTTTCAGGCGCAACGCGCGGCGCGTCGATCGGGCACGTTTCTCCCGAAGCGGCAAACGGCGGTGTCATCGCATACGTCAAAAACGGCGATATCATTTCTATTGATATCCCCAACTATTCTATTGAATTGCAGGTTTCAGAGGAAGAGCTTGCAAAACGTAAATTAGAAATACCCATAAGGAAGAAGGAAGTTACAGGGTATTTGAAACGCTATGCCGCGCAGGTAAGCTCTGCGGACAAGGGCGCAATCATCAATCGGATATAAACGGAAGAAAAATCAAGTAAATCAGAAAAATAGAGGATAAAAATTATGTCAATGACCATGACGCAAAAAATTCTCGCGGCGCACGCGGGTTTGGAACAGGTAGAAGCGGGGCAGTTGATTTTGGTCGATTTGGATCGAGTGCTCGGCAACGATATTACCTCCCCCGTGGCGATTCGCGAATTCGAGAAAATCGGTGCGAAAGAAGTGTACGACAAGGACAAAGTAACGATGGTTATGGACCATTTCGCGCCCAACAAGGACATCAAGGCGGCGGCGCAATGCAAAATGTGCCGCGATTTTTGCGACAAGCACGAAGTAACCCATTTTTACGACGTAGGAAGAATGGGGATCGAGCATGCGCTCTTACCCGAAAAAGGGCTTGTCTTGCCCGGGGACGTTGTGATCGGAGCGGACTCGCATACGTGCACGTACGGCGCGCTCGGCGCGTTTTCGACAGGGGTTGGCTCGACGGATATGGCGTGCGGTATGGCTACGGGAAAGGCTTGGTTTAAAGTACCGTCGGCGATTCGCTTTATCTTGAAAGGAAAGCTCAATCCCTACGTTTCGGGGAAGGACGTTATCCTGCACATTATCGGCAAGATCGGGGTGGACGGGGGGTTATATAAATCCATGGAGTTCACGGGTGAAGGAGTAAAATCGTTGACGATTTACGATCGTTTGACGATTGCGAATATGGCGATTGAAGCAGGTGCGAAGAACGGCATTTTCGAGGTGGACGAAGAAACGGAACGCTACGTAAAAGAACGTTCCACCCGCGCATATAAATCGTACAAAGCGGACGAAGACGCGACGTATGACGAAACGTACGAAATCGATTTATCGACAATCAAATCCACCGTGGCGTTTCCGCACTTGCCCGAAAACACCAAGACGTTTGACGAGATCGGAGAAATCAAGATCGATCAAGTCGTAATCGGGTCTTGCACCAACGGGCATTATAAGGATCTTGCGGAAGCGGCGGAAATTTTCAAAGGCAGAAAGGTTGCGAAAAACGTTCGCGCAATCATCATTCCCGCAACGCAGGATATTTACTTAAAAGCCATGGAAAACGGGCTGTTGAAAATCTTCATTGAAGCAGGCTGCGTCGTTTCTACGCCTACCTGCGGCCCTTGCTTGGGCGGGTATATGGGTATACTCGCGGCAGGCGAACGGGCGGTCGCTACGACGAATCGTAACTTTGTCGGCAGAATGGGGCACGTGGATTCCGAAGTGTATCTTGCTTCTCCGACGGTAGCCGCGGCGAGTGCGGTAATGGGCAAAATTGCCGATCCTTTGGAGGTGATGAGATGATTTTTAACGGAAATGCGATCAAATACGGGGATAACGTAGATACGGACGTTATTATCCCTGCACGCTATTTAAACACGATTGATAAAAAGGAACTGGCTTCCCATTGTATGGAAGACATTGATAAGGAGTTCGTACATAAAGTACAACCGGGAGATATTATGGTCGGCGGCTATAATTTCGGTTGCGGATCTTCCCGAGAGCACGCCCCGATTGCGATCAAGGAAAGCGGAATATCGCTTGTGATTGCAAGAAGCTTTGCACGTATTTTTTACCGCAATTCTATCAATATCGGGCTTGCGATTTTGGAATGCGACGAAGCGGTGGACGGCATTGAAAACGGCGATCGAGTAGAAGCGGATTTGGATAATGGTATCATTTACAACCGCACGACGGGTAAAAGCTTTAAAACGCAGCCCTTCCCCGAATTTATTCAAAAAATTATTCAAAACGGCGGCTTGGTGCAATCCATTCAAGCAGGGGAAATCCGTTAAACGGCTATACCATGTACGAGGTGAATATGAAAAATTACAAAATCGGCTTATTGAAAGGGGACGGAATCGGCCCTGAAATTGTAGACAGCGCAGTACGCGTTTTGGAAGAAGTAGGTAAGAAAAGAAATATGTCTTTTACCTTTACCCCCTATTTGATCGGCGGCGCGGCAATCGACGCTTGCGGAAAGCCCCTGCCCGAAGAAACGGTAGAAGGCTGTCTTGCGTCCGACTCGGTGCTTTTAGGGGCAGTCGGCGGTCCGAAATGGGATACGCTCCCTGGAAATATTCGTCCTGAAAAGGCGTTACTCGGTATTCGCGCGGCTATGGGGCTGTTTACAAATTTGCGCCCTGCGAAGCTTTATCCTGCGCTCAAAGGAGAATGTCCTTTGCGTGAAGACATTGTCGCGAACGGATTTGATATTATGATTGTACGGGAACTGACGGGCGGTATTTATTTTGGGGAGCGCGGCTATCGCGAAGGCAAATACGGGGAGGAAGCGTTCGACACGGAAAGTTACAGCCGGATGGAGATCGAGCGTATCGTTCGCGTGGCGTTTGAAACGGCGCGCAAACGCCGTAAAAAGCTGACGAGTATCGATAAAGCAAACGTCTTGGAAACCTCTCGGCTGTGGAGAAAGATTGTGCACGAAATCGCGGCGGAATATCCCGACGTAGAAGTTTGCGATATGCTCGTGGATAATGCGGCGATGCAGCTTGTTCGAAACCCGTCGCAATTCGACGTCATTGTAACGAGCAATATGTTCGGGGATATTCTCTCGGACGAAGCGTCGCAAATCACAGGCTCGATCGGTATGCTGCCGTCGGCGTCTTTGTGTGGCGGAACGCGCGGCTTGTACGAGCCGATCCACGGTTCAGCGCCCGATATTGCAGGACAAAACAAAGCCAACCCGATCGCAACGGTGCTTTCGGCGGCAATGATGCTTTTGTACGCTTTCGACGAAGCGGACGGGGCAAACGATATCGTAACGGCGGTAGAGAAAGTGTTGGAAGAAGGCTACCGCACGGCGGATTTGGCGCATGGCGGCGTAGCGCTTTCTACGGTGGAAATGACGGATAAAATTATCGAAAGGTTGTAAAATATGGAGAATAAGTTATCCAAAATTTATGGAAAGCTTTGTTTGACGGGCGTGTTTTATCGAGCGGTACAAAAACCCCTCTTTCAGGCGTTTGAAAGGTATTGCTTGGCGGGAACGGCTTATGAAAAACGGAAAGCGTATGCGGCGTTCGTATCGGAAATTTACGAAAACGGCGGAGATTTGACCGCGCTTGTGTTCCGTATCCTTTCGGAAGATGAAAACGGGTACGTGAAAGGGATTGCGGCCAACGAACCGCCCGATAAAAACGTGGAAAACTCGACGCAAAGAGAGCTTGGTATTTTCTCCGAATTTGCCTTGTTGACGGCAAAAGATTTCGCGGAAGATATGGGGCTTTCCCTTGCGGAAATTCCGTCGTTTACCTCGTTCAACGCAGACATGGGTGCTATGTACAGGGAGAGAATGCAAAATATCCACAAGCACGGCTACGGTATTTTTTCTTCCCGTTGTATGTTCCGTTTGACGGACGAAGGAGAGATCGAACCGATCGTCAGCGCGGACAAAATCGGCGTAGGGCAATTTATCGGCTATGAAGCGGAGCGTGGGAAAGTGATTGATAATACGCAAGCCTTTGTAGAGGGTAGACCTGCGGCAAACGTGCTTTTGTGCGGCGACGCAGGCACGGGGAAATCTTCTACGGTCAAAGCGGTAGCAAACGCCTTTTTCAAGGAAGGGGTGCGGCTTATAGAAATCCGTAAGGATCAGCTTCGTTCTCTGCCGCTCGTGATGGCGAAAATTAGCGGCAATCCCTTAAAATTTATCATTTTTATCGACGATTTGGCATTCAATAAAAACAACGACGATTTCAGTATGTTAAAGGCGGCGTTGGAGGGTTCGGCAAGCGCGATGGCGGATAATGCGGTCATTTACGCAACGAGCAACCGTCGGCATATCGTCAAGGAAAGCTTTAAAGACCGCGACGGAGACGACGTGCATATCAACGACACGCTGCAAGAAACGCTCTCGCTTTCCGAACGGTTTGGCTTGACGGTGCTTTTCTCAAAGCCGGATAAGAAGCTGTATCTTTCGATTGTGCGCGAGCTTGCAAAAAGAAAGGGTGTTGCAATGGACGAAAAAGAGCTTGAATTACGCGCGGAAGAATTTGCACTGCGGAAGGGCAGTCGCTCGGCGCGCGGTGCGGAACAGTTTATCAACAGTTTATTGTAGTATTATCATATAAAGAAAAAAGGAAGAATAAGTATGTTGACAATCGATAACGTTTACAGGGCGAATAATGCGTTAAAAGGCGTCATTCGGAAAACGGACGTCATTTATGCGCCCAAGCTCAAACCTGGGGTGAATCTGTATTTAAAAACGGAAAATTTGCAGGTTACCGGCTCGTTTAAGGTACGCGGCGCGTATTATAAAATGACGAAATTGACCAAGGAAGAAAAGGAACGCGGGGTAATTGCCTGCTCAGCAGGGAATCATGCGCAGGGGGTTGCGCTTGCGGCGCAAAAAAACAACATCAAAGCGGTAATTTGTTTGCCTGACGGCGCGCCCATTTCCAAGGTAGAAGCAACCAAAAGCTATGGCGCGGAGGTCTGTCTTGTAGAAGGCGTTTACGACGACGCGTATCAAAAAGCCTTGCAGCTTCGTGATGAAAAGGGCTACACCTTTGTGCACCCCTTTAACGACGAGGACGTGATTGCGGGGCAGGGTACGATTGCGTTGGAGCTTACCGAGCAAATCCCCGATTTGGACGCGATTCTCGTTCCGGTAGGGGGCGGCGGACTCATTTCAGGGATTGCTTATACGATAAAAACGCTAAATCCGCACGTAAAAGTGTACGGCGTGGAAGCGGCAGGCGCACCTTCCATGAAAACCTCGTTAGAAAGGGGCGGCGTAGAAGAACTTTCTTCCGTTTCCACGATCGCGGACGGAATTTCCGTAAAAAAACCGGGCGATTTGACGTACGAGCTTTGTTCTAAATACGTGGACGAGATTGTAACGGTAACGGACGACGAGATTTCCGCGGCAATCCTTGCATTGATGGAACAGCATAAGTTGGTTACGGAGGGCGCGGGCGCGGTCGGCGTGGCGGCGGTAATGTTCAACAAAGTCAACTTACAGGGCAAAAAAGCGGTATGTTTGCTGTCGGGGGGGAACATTGACGTAACCATTCTTTCGCGCGTGATCAAACGCGGGCTTGCAATGTCGGGCAGGGCGTATCAAATGATGATACAGCTTGCGGATAAACCGGGGCAGTTGAAAAACGTTTCCCGTATCATTGCGGATCTTGGCGGCAACGTCGTTTCCGTACACCACGAACGGGGTACGGACGTGAATGGGTGTCATCTTCGCGTGGAGCTGGAAACGAGAAATTTTGAACATATTGAAGAAATCCGTCGGGCTTTGACCGATTTCGGGTTTGAGATCATAGAATAAGGAGAGAAACAATGGAACTGAAAAAGGTATCAACGGCAACTGCGCCTGCGGCAATCGGACCGTATTCGCAGGCGATCATTTGCGGAAATATGGTGTTTACTTCGGGACAAATCCCCATCAACCCTATAAGCGGTAACGTGGAAGCGACGACGATCGAAGCGCAAGCCGAACAAGTGATGAAAAATCTTGGCGAAGTATTAAAAACGGCAGGCAGCGGCTTTGAAAAAGCGGTAAAAACGACTTGTTTTCTTGCAAACATGGACGATTTCGCGGCGTTCAACGGGGTATATGCGAATTATTTTACCACCAAACCTGCAAGAAGCTGCGTTGCGGTAAAAACCTTGCCCAAAAACGTACTTGTAGAAGTGGAAGTGATTGCAACGTTATAACGAATCGAAGAACGGCAAACGCCGTTCTTTTTGTTTGGAATGATTGACGGATTTTTGCAAATACTAACAACAGATTTTTAAGAAGAATCTTAAAATGCATAGGGCAGGTATGCGTTGAACGGAGGAAAGGCGTGTTAAACAGGGCGGAAACGGAAATCATGAATACGGTCTATTCTCTTTGCTGCGGCAAGGGCGTTTGCTTGCTTTCTCCGACCGAGCTTTTGGCGGCTTTACCGCCCAAAAAGCGGTACACGGAAGAATATTTGGAGACCGTTTTAAACGAGCTTGCGATGGACGATTATTTCGAGCTTTTATCGTCCGAACGAAAAGGGGAGAAAATGTACGTCATTTCCTTACGCACCAACGGCTACGCGTTCAAGCGGAATTTTATACAGGCGAAACGCGCGATTCTATACAAAATATTATGGGCGGTCGCGTCTGCAACGATTGCATTTTTGGTAGGCGTGATTTTGAAACGCATTTTTTAAAAAAATCTTCTTGCAATCTGTTTACTTTTCCGCGCGGTTGTGCTATAATAAAACGGTAAAAAGCAAACAAATGTTTAACGGATTATCAAAGGAGAAAGCTGTGGATTTTAAATTACACGCGCCGTACGCGCCGACGGGGGATCAACCGCAAGCGATTGAAAAATTGACGGAAGGGATTTTAGACGGAATCCGCACGCAAGTTCTCGTGGGAGTAACGGGCAGTGGGAAAACGTTCACGATGGCAAACGTGATTGAACGGGTAAACCGTCCGACGCTCGTAATTGCGCACAATAAAACGCTCGCGGCGCAGCTTTGTAATGAATTTCGGGAATTTTTTCCTGAAAACCGCGTGGAATATTTCGTTTCCTATTACGATTATTATCAGCCCGAAAGCTACATTCCGTCCACCGATACTTATATTGAAAAAGATTTAAGCATGAACGACGAAATCGACAAGCTCCGCAACAGCGCGACAGGTTCTTTGATGGAACGACGGGACGTTTTGGTGGTGGCGTCGGTTTCCTGTATCTATGGGCTTGGCGCGCCCGAAGAATATTTTCGGCTTTCCCTGTCTTTGCGCCCCGGTATGGAGTGGGAGCGAAACGCGTTAATGCGTAAATTGATCGAGTTGCAGTATGCGCGCAACGACGTGGATTTTAAGCGCGCGACTTTCCGCGTTCGAGGGGATTCGTTGGAGATTTTTCCTGCGTCGAATTCGGAAGTGGCGATCCGTCTTGAATTTTTCGGGGACGAGATCGAGAAGATTTACGAAGTGGAAGCGCTGACGGGGAATAAATTGAACGAGCTGTCGCACGTGGCGATTTTCCCTGCGAGCCAGTACGCGGTCGGCACGGAAAAATTACACGGTGCGCTTGCAATGATCGAAGAAGATTTGCGCGGCGAAGTGCAGGTTTTTGAACAACAAGGAAAAATTTTGGAAGCGCAACGATTAAAACAGCGTACCGAGCATGATTTGGAAATGATGCGGGAGATTGGGTATTGCAGCGGCATAGAAAATTACAGCCGCTATTTCGACGGGAGAAGCCCGGGCGAGCCGTCTTTTACGCTGCTTGATTATTTCCCTTCGGGGGAATTTATCGTCTTTATTGACGAAAGCCACATGACGATTCCGCAAATTCGCGCTATGTATCACGGGGATTTTTCCAGAAAAAAGAATTTGGTGGAATACGGTTTCCGTATGCAGGCGGCGTTTGACAATCGACCGCTTACGTTCGACGAATTCGACGCGCGCGTACCGCAAATGGTCTGCGTTTCCGCTACTCCCGCCCCGTACGAGTTGGAGCAAGCGGGACAAAAGGTGGAACAGCTCATTCGACCTACGGGATTGATCGATCCCGAAATCACGGTAAAGCCGACGAAAGGGCAGATAGACGACTTGCTTTCTCAAATCCGCATGACGGTAAACGACGGGGGCAGGGTTTTGATCACGACTTTGACAAAGAAAATGGCAGAGGAACTGACCGATTATTTAAAGGAACATTCCGTCAAGGTAAAATATATGCACAGCGATATTGATACGTTGGAGCGTATCGATATTGTCAACGGACTCCGTTTGGGAGAATTCGACGTGCTTTGCGGTATTAACCTGCTAAGAGAAGGGCTGGACTTACCCGAAGTCAAGCTCGTAGCGATTTTGGACGCGGATAAAGAAGGCTTTTTGCGCAGCGACACCTCTTTGATTCAAACGATCGGGCGCGCGGCGCGAAACAGCGAAGGAAAAGTCATTATGTACGCGGACGTGATTACGGACAGTATGAAGCGTGCAATCGGGGAAACGGAACGCCGCCGCAAAATTCAGTCGGAATATAACGCGGCGCACGGTATTATTCCGAAAACGATTATCAAAGAAGTCAAATCGACCTTGAACATTACCAAGAAAAAGACCTCGGACGATATTAAGATGCAGGATATTCCCGACGAGATTGAAAAATTGAAAGCATTGATGAAGGTGGCAAGCGGGCAGCTTGATTTCGAGCGCGCCATAGAAATTCGAGAGAAGATCGCCGAATTAAAGATGAAGCTTCGTAAGGCGCAAAAATAGAAAACGGCGTACCCATGTACGAGTTGAAAAGGTGGAATTATGCAAGAAAACATTGTGATAAAAGGCGCGAAAGAGAATAATTTGAAAAACGTGGATCTGACGATCCCTAGAAACAAGCTCACCGTATTTACAGGGCTTTCAGGGAGCGGAAAATCTACGCTTGCGTTTGATACGATCTTTGCGGAAGGGCAACGCAGATATGTGGAAAGCTTATCTTCCTACGCCCGTCAATTTTTAGGGCAAATGGAAAAGCCCGACGTTGAAAGTATCGACGGACTTTCCCCTGCGATTTCGATCGATCAAAAAACGACTTCGCGCAATCCAAGATCCACGGTTGGAACGGTTACGGAAATTTACGATTATTTCCGTTTGCTGTTTGCGCGTATCGGCGTTCCCCACTGTCCCAAATGTGGCAGGGAAATCCGACGTCAAACGGTGGACGAGATTTGCGATAAAATCATGGGAATGCCGGAGGGGAGCAAAATCCTTGTCAACGCCCCCGTCGTTCGCGGTAGAAAAGGGGAGTACGTCAAAGAGCTTGCAGGCTTTAAAAAGAGCGGCTACGGCAGGGTAAAAATCGACGGAATCGTATACGATTTGCAGGAAGAAATCAAGCTGGAAAAGAATATCAAACACAACATTTCGGTGGTGGTGGACAGGCTTGTGATCAAGCCGACGGTGCAAAAGCGTTTGACGGATAGCTTGGAAACGGCGTTGAAGCTTGCCGACGGGTTGGTGGTAATCGATTGCGAGGGCAAGGAAGAACTTTTTTCCGTCAATTATGCCTGCCCCGACTGCGGTGTTTCGTTGGAAGAAATCGAGCCGAGAATGTTTTCCTTTAACACCGTTTACGGGGCTTGTCCGACTTGTTCGGGGCTTGGTTTTAAACAGTTTGTCGACCCCGATTTGATTTGCCCGGATAAGACGAAAACCCTTCGAGAAGGCGCGATGAAGGTAACCGGGTGGAGCTTAGGCTCGAATTCCATGGCGTTGATGGAGCTGTCGGCGCTTGCCAAAGTATACGGTTTTTCGTTGGACGTACCCGTAAAGGATCTGCCTGACGGAATATACGATATTTTGATGTACGGCAGCGATCAAAAGGTGGATATGGCCTATCAAACCCGTTCTTTTTCGGGGAACTTTAAAAAGACGTGGGAGGGTTACGTCAATAACTTACAGCGTAGATACGGCACGTCCACCTCGGACGGAGTAAAGGGGGAAATCGAGCGTTTGATGCGTAATGCGCCCTGTGATAGCTGTAACGGAAAACGCTTAAAAAAAGAATCCCTTTCGGTGCGCGTTGGTGGAAAAAATATTTGGGAAGTATGCGAGCTTTCGGTAGATAATCTTTGTGATTTTATGGACAATCTGAAAGAAACGCTTACCCCGACGGAGCATTTGATCGCGGATGCAATCATCAAAGAAATCAACAACCGTTTAGGCTTTTTGCGGAACGTTGGGCTTAATTATTTAACGCTCACGCGGACGGCGGTAACCCTTTCGGGGGGCGAAAGTCAGCGTATTCGGCTCGCAACCCAAATCGGCAGCGCCTTGACGGGTGTGCTGTATATTTTGGACGAACCGAGTATCGGCTTGCATCAGCGTGATAATGAAAAATTGCTCAATTCCTTAAAAGGCTTACGAGATTTAGGGAACACCTTGATCGTCGTCGAACACGACGAAGACACCATGCGTGCGGCGGATTATATCGTGGATATCGGTCCAAAAGCAGGGATTCACGGCGGCGAAGTGGTGGCTTGCGGCACGCAAAAAGACATCATGAACGAACCCCGTTCTATTACGGGCGACTATCTTGCAGGACGGCGCAAAATCGAAACGCCGCTCGTGCGGGCTACTCCCACCGATAAATGGTTGAAAATAAGCGGTTGTAAACAAAACAACTTAAAAAATATCGACGTAAAGATTCCCGTGGGCTTGATTACTGCGGTAACGGGGGTTTCTGGAAGCGGAAAATCGAGCTTTGTCAACGAAATCGTTTATCCGTTGCTTGCCAACACGCATAACGGAGCGAAACACAAGCTCGGCACTTTTGAAAGGGCAGACGGCGTAGAATATTTTGATAAAGTTATCGCGATCGATCAATCTCCGATCGGCAGAACGCCGCGCAGCAATCCTGCGACCTACACGGGCGTATTCAACGCGATTCGCGATTTATTCTCCATGACGCCCGACGCGAAAGAGCGCGGCTATAAGGCAGGCAGATTCTCCTTTAACATTTCCGGGGGCAGGTGCGAGCATTGCTTCGGGGACGGAATCATCAAGATTGAAATGCATTTCTTGCCCGACATTTTCGTACCGTGTGAAATTTGCGGCGGAAAACGTTATAATCGGGAAACCTTGGAAGTGAAATATAAGGGCAAGAGTATTGCCGACGTGCTGGATATGACGGTGGAAGAAGCGTGCGAATTTTTCGCGCCCGTACCCACGATCTATAATAAGATTAAAACGCTCAACGACGTGGGGCTTGGATATATCAAGCTTGGACAAAGCTCCACGACACTTTCGGGCGGTGAAGCGCAACGCGTCAAGCTCGCGACCGAGCTTTCCAAACGCTCTACGGGGAAAACGCTGTATATTTTAGACGAGCCGACAACGGGCTTGCATAGCTATGACGTGGATAAACTCATTAAAATTTTGGTACAGCTTCGAGAAAGCGGTAACACGGTATTGATTATCGAGCATAATTTAGACGTCATCAAGACGGCGGATTATATTGTGGATTTAGGGCCAGAAGGCGGAAGCGGCGGCGGCGAGATCGTTTGCGAGGGAACGCCCGAAGAAGTTGCCAAGGTCGAACGAAGCTATACGGGGAAATTTTTAAGCAAAGTATTACAAAACGGATAAGAAAAAGAAGAGCCTTGCGAAAAGCAGGCTCTTCTTTTACAGTTTTTTGATTTTCACGTTCCCGCACAGCACGTCGGAATAGGAATAGGAGGTTTTCCCCAAAAAATCCGCGTCGTCGGGCTTGACGGTAAACAGAGCGGGATAGATGCCGGATAAAATGCCCGAATAACTCACGCTCTTATTCCTGCCGAGATTGATTTTGACTGCAACGCGCTGTGTCGAGCAGTCCCTTACCATTTGTTTGACGTCTTTAATATTTTTGGTGGGTTTAATCATAGAAATAGTATGCCCGAAAGAAAAAGCTTTTATCCCCATTTTGTAAAAATTTCCCAAAATCGGTCTATTTTTTTTAGCGGCGGCATAAGATAAAGATGCAATCTAATCGGAAAGGAGAATCAGCTATGAAACCGCAATTTGAAAGCTATCGTTACGTGGGGGAGCGCTGCTTTGCGCACAGTCAATCCATTGTCGAATGTCGGCTACCGGGGGGAGAAATTAGCTCGGTTTTGGCGGTGCATGCGAAAGCTGTGCCGACGGAATGTACTTGCGGCGACGGAGAAGCACAATACAGCGGCAAGTTATTTTTAACGGTCGTATACGAGGACGCGGATCGGAAAATTTGCCGTATTGAACGCGGCGCGGAGTTTTTCCATAAAGCGGAAAATCCCGCGATTGTACCCGCTTGCTTGGCAAAATGCGCTCTAAAAGCGGAAACGGTCAATTACCGTAGGGAAGGTTCGGGCATCTACGTATCCGTCGTCGTGGGCGCGGACGTTACCGTATATGGGAATAAACAGTTGGAATATTTGATCGGCGGGGAAGATTTGATCGTCAAAAAAGAACCGTTGACGCTTGTGAAAAAAATTTGCGTTACGGGGGAAACGGAAGGAGAAGACGAGTTCGTTTCCGATTGCGTAGGAGATATTCTCTTACACGGAGAAAACGCGCTTGTGCACCACGTATCCATTGGCGCGGGGCAAATCGAAGTGGATGGGGAAATTTCCTTGAACATTTGCGTGTTAAAAAGCGACGAAAGCGTTTGTTCGTATGAAAGGATCCTGCCTTTCCGTATGCAAATCCCCTGCGACGAAGCGTTTGGGCATATCACGGCAGGCGCGCGGGTATCGGTGAAGTCTTCCCATTTAACGGCGGGAACGGACGAAGAAAAAGGGGTGAGTAAAATACTGTTTACTTATACGCTGACCGCCGATTGTTTCTTGTACGTAAAAGAAGAAATCTTGGCGGCGCTTGACGCCTTTTCCACGAGTGTAGAAACTTGTGTAAAAAAGGAGAAGGACGGGGGCAGGTATTTGATGAGTCAATCCAAATACACCGAACGGATCAGCGGAACGGCGGTGGTTTCTCCCGAGATTGACGGGGAATATTCTTTGCAGGCGGCGGTGTTGCCGCGCGCGGAATTGACGGTCAAGCAAGGGGAGCGCGGCAGGGAAGCTGAAGGGGCGGTCTTTGCGGATTTATTGCTTGTAGGCGCGGACGGGGGACATAAAAACGTAGAGCTTTCTTTGCCTTTCGTGTTTCCCATAGACGGGGAAGGGGAAATCACGGAAGCGGACTGCATTGTTTGCGGTTTGAACGTCCGTCGTAAGCGGAATGGAGAAACGGAAGTGGAAGCGGTGTTAAAAATGCTTGTGCGCAATTACGCATCTTGCGCTTGGGAGTATATTTCCGCGGTAGAGGCTGGGGAAGAAATCAAGCCGAACGACTGTGCGTTTTCCGTCTTTTTGCCTGTGGAGGGAGAAGATTTATGGCAGGTAGCCAAGCGGCTCTCCTGCGACGTAGAAACCTTACAAAAAAGCAATCCCGATTTAAAATTTCCCGTTGAAAAAGGCAAAAAAATATACGTTTACCGCCAAATTGAGTAATTTTCACAAAGATTTCCGCGTGAAAGCGTTATAAAATATTGAAATTTTGTGAAAAATATGGTACAATACAATCGAAAATTCACGCGGCGAAAATATTTTTTCGCCGCCGTTTTCGAGGAATGTATGAAATCAGTCAAGATCAAATCGTATGCAAAAATAAATTTAACGCTTGAAATCAAGGGCATAGAAGGCGGTTTTCATATGCTTGATTCCTTGGTGGCAAGCGTGGATTTGTTCGATTTGATCCTTTTGAAAAAGCGTAAGGACAAGCAATCCACCGTGCGCATGAAAGGCATGGGCAGCGAAGAAATCCCCGCCGAACAAAATAACGCCTATAAGGCTGCATTGGCGTTTTCAAAGCGTTTTGACTGCTGCGGCGCGGATATTACCGTATACAAAAATATTCCTATCGGCGCGGGACTTGGCGGTTCTTCCGCAGACGTTGTCGGGGTGCTCAACGGCATGGCGAAGCTCTACGGAATCGGCGATAGGGAAGCCTTGGGGGAGCTGGCTGACCGTTTGGGCAGCGATACGCGGTATATGCTGACGGGGGGCTTTGCGCGCATGCAGGGCAGGGGAGAAAAGGTCTCCTTTTTTGATACCGATTTGACTTTGCATTTTTTACTGCTGTGTCCGGGAACTTCCGTATCGGCAGGCGGATGCTACCGCCGTTATGACGAGATGCCTAAAACGCTCGATTTAAAGGAAAATTTTACGGAAGAATGTCTTGCCGCGTTACAGCAAAATAATCAAAATGGGGTAGGCAGGTACGTGATGAACGACCTTTTTCCTGCCGCAGCGAGCTTGAATAGCGACGTTTTGACGGCAAAGGAAGCTCTTTCTTCTTTTTCGCCGCTTGCGGTGGAGATGACAGGGTCTGGGAGTTGCGTATTTGCGCTGTTTGAAACGCGTGAGCTGTGCGAATGGGCAAAGAGCCGTTACCGCGGCGATTTCCGCGCGTGCGTTGTAAAGACGGTTATTCCCGATTATTGCGGAAAGGGAGTAAAAAGCGGCTTTTTCAATTTTAAAAATCCCTACGCGCTGACGGACGAAGAACGCCGTCTTGCGGAGGAATAACAATAAGACAAACGGGAGAAAAAAGATGGAAGAAAGAATGATCGACGACGAATACGGCAGAGGGATTCGTTTAAAGAAGACGAAAGACGGCTACGTGGACGTTACGGACGAGCTTGCGGAAAAGCAGGACGGAGAGCTTGTAGCGGAGAATGAGGGGGACGGGGGTGAAGAAATCACATTCGAATTCCCTATTTTGGACGTAGACGAGGACGACGAAGATCTGGTTGGTTTAACGCCGAGCGAAGCAAGAGCGCTCCGTCAAAAGAAAGCGGAAGCGGCTGCGCAACGACGTGCCGATTACGAACGCGCTTGCGCGGAAGGAAATGAACTTCTCGCGGCGCAAAGCTACCGCGCGGCAGAGTTGAAATTTGAAAAAGCGTTGAACCTGGACGAAGTGGCAACGGAAGCGTCCGTAGGGTATTGGAGAGCAAAAACCGCAGATTTTAGCAATCCTGACGAGTTGGCGAGCGAATACGTCGAAGCGGGTATTCAAAGCTTGGAATACGACCTTGGGTACGACGCGGCGGAAATTATTAAAAAGGAATACCGCTCGGTATTTGAAAAGCGTGTGGCAGAGCTTTCCGCGGAAGAAGCGCCGCTTGCCGAAGAAGTAGAAGGGAAGCAAGAACGCCGCCGTACGGTATTGAAAGCGCGTGTAAAAAAGGCGGGGATTATTTTTGCGGCGGTTTCGTGCGCGTTTGTGCTGATTGCCGCGCTTGCCGTGATATTCGGGCTGAAAAATTTTACGACGAAGGATAATTCTTACGTGTTGTTGACGATTGTGTTTGCGGCGCTTTCGTTGGTTGGCTTGGTCGTGTTCTTGGTGTTTACGAAGAAGTTCATCAACGCACTGCGTATTTATCGGAAAAACGAAGATTTGGCGGAAACGGAAGAAGGCGCTCGCTTATTGGAAATTAGAGAATACAAGGAGTTGTATCTCGATTTGTTAAAAGTTGCCGACGAAATGGAAGCGGCTCAGGCAATCGAAGCGGAATAAAAAGATTATAAAATCAGGGCAAAATACGGAAAAAACCCGTATTTTGCCCGATTTTTTTGTTTTGCAATATAATAAGGAAGTCATTTTTCTTGATTTCAACGTTTTTTCGTGGTATAATATGGGTATGAAAAAAGTACTCACTTATCTCAAACCGTATAAATGGCAAAGCCTGATGGCGCCCCTGTTCAAGATGTTGGAAGCGACGTTCGAGCTGCTCGTGCCCATTATCGTCGGATTGCTTGTCGATAAAGGACTCGGCAATTACGTAGACGGACAAGGCTACGTGTCGGCGAACGAAGCGTACATTTGGAAAATGTGCGGCGTTTTGGCGTTGTTCGGTTTGTTTGGGTTGCTTTTTTCTGTGATAGCGCAATATTTTGCGGCGCGCACGGCAACGGGTGTTTCCGCAGGGCTTCGAAAGGATTTATTCCGAAAACTGCAAACGCTCAGCTATAAGGATTTGGATAAAATGGGCACGTCCACCATGCTCACGCGTATGACGAGCGACGTGGACAGCGTGCAGTCGGGCGTTAATTTGTTTTTGCGGTTGTTTTTACGCTCTCCGTTTATCGTCTTCGGGGCAATGATTACGGCGTACATTATCGCGCCTGAATCTTTCCCCGTGTTTATAACGACGATTGCGGTGCTTGCGGTAGTGGTGTACGCGGTTATGTTCCTGTGTATGCCCTTGTATAAAAAAGCGCAGGCAAAGCTGGATAAGGTTTTGCTTTCTTCCCGAGAAAACTTAACGGGCGCAAGAGTGCTTCGCGCCTTTTGCCGAGAAGAATCGGAACGGGAGCTTTTCAACGAGCGGAACGAAGAACTGACCAAGAGTAAGAAATTTGTCGGGGGAATTGCGGCGATTACGAATCCGCTGACGTACGTACTGATCAACGCGGCGATCATTTGGCTGATTTGGTCGGGAGCAATCCGTGTAGACGCGGGGAAAATGTCCCAAGGCACGGTACTTGCGCTCTACAATTTAATGAGCCAAATCTTGATCGAGCTTATCAAGCTTGCCAACCTGATCGTAACCGTATCCAAGGCGGCGGCTTGCGCAGGCAGAATCGAAACGGTGTTAAAGCAAGAACCGAGCATCGATTTGATAGAAGACAGCGCGGATAAAGAGGACGGAGAAAACTTCCTTGTATTTGAGAACGTTTCCGTTTGTTATAACGAGGGCGCGGACAATGCGCTGACGAATATTTCCTTTACCTTGAAGAAAGGGGAAACGCTCGGTGTGATCGGCGGTACGGGTTCGGGAAAGACGACGCTTGTCAATCTCATTCCCCATTTTTACGACGTAACAGGGGGGCAGGTACGCGTTGACGGCAAAGACGTGCGCTTACGTAGCGAACAAAAAAATCTTCGCGCACGTATCGGTATCGTGCCGCAAAAGACCGTTTTGTTCAAGGGCACGATTCGCGAAAATCTTTTATGGGGCAAAGCGGACGCGACGGACGAAGAACTGCTTGCCGCGGCAAAGCTCGCGCAAGCGGAAGACGTGATTGCCGACAAGGGGGGCTTGGACGGCGAAATCAAGCAGGGGGGGAAGAACCTTTCTGGCGGTCAAAAACAGCGGCTTGCTATTGCGCGCGCGTTCGTGCGGAAGCCCGATTTACTGATTTTGGACGATTCTTCTTCGGCACTCGATTATGCGACGGACGCGGCGCTTCGAAAGGCGATTAGAAGCTTGAACGTAACGTCGGTGATCGTTTCTCAACGTGCGTCGTCCGTGCAAAATGCGGACAAAATTTTGGTCTTGGACGACGGGAAGCTCTTGGGGGAAGGCACGCACGAACAGCTTCTAAAAACGTGCGAAGTGTACCGAGAAATCTACTTCTCGCAATATGAAAGAGAAGGGGGTGCTGCGGTATGAAGAACGTAGAGAAGAACGCAAAGCGGAGAACGCCTGCACCCAAGGGGACGTTGAAACGCGTTTTGTATTACGTGGGAAGATACCCCTTGCCCTTGATTGGCGCGTTGGTATTTGCTGTATTGACGGTCGCAGGCAGTTTGCTCGTACCCGTATTTTTAGGGGACGCGATCGATTGTATCATAGAAAACGGCGTGCGCTGGCGCGCGTTGAAGCTCCTTTTTGTAAAAACGGGGCTTGCGACGGCTATTTCGTCGGTTTCTCAATGGCTTTTGAGCCTTTGCAACAACAGCCTTTCCTGCAATGTAGTGCGGGATATTCGAAAGGACGCTTTTTGCAAGCTCGGCAGTTTGCCCCTTGCGTATATCGATACCAAGTCCCACGGGGATACGGTGAGCAGAATCGTTGCGGACGCCGATCAGTTTTCGGACGGCTTGCTGATGGGTTTCACTCACTTTTTCACGGGGCTTATGACCATTTTGGGCACGATTGCGTTTATGCTCGTAACCAACGTAAAAATCGGGTTGATCGTTGTTTTGGTAACCCCTGCTTCCTTATTTGTGGCAAAATTCGTTGCGACGCATACCCACCGTTTCTTTAAAGCGCAAACGGCAACGCGCGGCGAGCAAACCGCGTTCACGGAAGAGATGATTACGGGCTTAAAGACAACGCAAGCCTTTGGGCACGAACAGGAGAACGAAGAAAAATTCAACGAAATCAACAAGCGTTTGGAAAAGGCGGCGCTGAACGCGACCTTTTATTCTTCGTTGACGAACCCCTGCACGCGGTTTATTAACAACCTTGTGTACGCGCTCGTCGCGCTCGTTGGGGGGCTGGACGTGGCGGCTGGAAGATTTACCGTCGGCGGCTTGACGAAATTCCTTTCGTATGCGAATCAATACACCAAACCGTTCAATGAAATTTCGGGCGTGGTAACCGAACTGAAAGGCGCGTTTACCTGTGCCGCGCGGATTTTTGAACTAATCGACGCGCAGGAAGAAGTTTCGGACGAAAACAACAAAGTCCTTGCGGGAACGGACGGCGACGTGCGGCTCGAAAAGGTGTATTTTTCCTACGTAGCGGAACGGAAGCTGATCGAAGATCTTTCCTTGACGGTAAAGCCGGGGCAACGGATTGCCATCGTTGGAAAGACGGGTTCGGGCAAGACGACGCTCATCAATTTACTGATGCGTTTTTACGACGTCAACGGCGGCGCGATTTTGGTGGAAAACGAAGATATTCGAACGCTCACAAGAAAATCCTTGCGCCAAAGCTACGGCATGGTATTGCAGGAAACTTGGTTGAAGAGCGGTACCGTACGGGAAAATTTAAAAATGGGCAATCCTACGGCAACGGACGAGGATATGTATGCGGCGGCGAAAGCGGCGCACGCACACAGCTTTATCCGTAAAATGGAAAAGGGGTACGATACGGTGCTTTCCGAAGACGGCGGCGGCTTGTCCGAAGGACAAAAACAGCTCCTTTGTATCACTCGTATTATGCTGGCGAAGCCGTCCATGCTCATTTTGGACGAAGCGACTTCGTCAATCGATACCCGAACCGAACAAAAAATCGGGGACGCGTTCGATAGGCTGATGGAAGGCAGAACGAGCTTTATCGTTGCGCACCGTTTGTCCACGATCGTGCACGCGGACTGTATTCTCGTTATGGAAAGCGGTCGGGTAGTCGAACAGGGCGCGCATAAAGAACTGCTTGCAAAAGACGGCGCGTATGCAAAGCTGTACAAAAGTCAGTTCGCATAAGCGATAGAAAAATCATAAGCCTTCTTTTTAACGCATATACTAACCCAAAGGGGGATATATGCGGCTGTACGAAGAACTGTTTAAAAATGCGGACGGCGCGGCGTTGTCGCGGTGCGTGATCGTGCCCAACGGGGGCGGATATTTCGAAGGCGTAAAAGCGGTGGAGGATTTTTCCCCCGAACGCTTGATCCTTTGTTTTTTGAAAGAGCGCGTAGAGGTGGCAGGGGACTCCCTTTGCATAAAGAAATATTGCGACGGAGATTTAGAGCTTTCGGGAAAAATTTATTCGGTGCAGGTGTTGGACGGCTTTAAAAAAGACAAAAAAGGGGGAGAGAATCCGTGAAATTTCTTTTCTCCGGAGCGCGTTTTTCGGTGGACGGAATTATGCCCGAACGCGCGTTGTTAAAGCTGCGCAGGGCGAATATCGAGTTGTACGACGTACAAAAAACGCGGCAAAATAAACTGCTTTTTACCGTAAAGAAAAAAGATATTGAAAAAGTTTTTGCAATTTATCCAAACGTATGCTATAATGGAAACGGGGATAGCCCGTACGTCGTGCGAAAAATCAAGACGGTGGGCTGGCTGAAATGGCAGCTTTTCCTAAAAAAGCGGGTAGGCTTTTTGCTTGGCGGACTGCTGTTTTTGGCAGTGGTATTTTGGGCGGATTCCCTTGTGTTTGAGATCGAGCTTGTCGGGGATATAAGCTATCAACGGGAAGTCTATACGATTTTGGACGAATTCGGGATAAAACCCTTTTCGGTATATCGGAGTAATCACGAAGACGTGATTTGTTCCAAGCTCCTTTCCTTGGATAAAGTGGAATATTGTTCGATAAAAAAATCGGGCGCAAGGGTGCAGGTAGAAATCCGTTTAAGCCCCTTTGCGATAGAGAACGTTTCCAAGGAGAGCATGGTTGCAAAGCACACGGGCATTTTGCGTTCAATCAGCGTGTTAAAGGGTACGTTGCTCGTGGAAAAGGGCGCAAAAATTTCGGAAGGCGATTTGCTGGTTGGGAACTATTTTACGACCGAAGCAGGGGGGCAGGTATGCGTTGAACCGATCGCGCGCGCGTGTATCGCTTGCACGTACGAGGGGATAATTCACGCGGCGACGGAAGAAGAAGCGTTGGCGCAGGCGTATTTAGAAATCGGCATATTCGATGGCGTTTCTATCGAGAAAAAGGAGCTTGCCGTCATTGAAAACGGCTATTTCGTGCAAATAGACTATACGGTGGTTGAGAAAATAAATTTATAAAAAGCCCCATGATGGGGCAAGGGAGAAACATATTGCAAAACGGGAAATTTACGGAAACGGTAGACACGAAATCGGTGGACAAACTGTCCAGAATTTTGGGTGCGTTTGACGAAAATTTAAATTATCTTGCAAGGGAGCTTTGGCTGACGGCGTACGTCGAAGGCGTCAAGATCCGATTAGAGGGAGAAGAACAAAACGTAACGCTTGGCGCGCAGGTACTTCGTGCGCTTTTGAAACTTGCGGGGCAAGGGGAAGAAATCGACAAGGGCAGAATGGCGTATTGTATCGAGCTTGCTTCGGAGGGCAGAGCGGAGGAAATTGCGGGCTTGACGGAGGGCGTAGTTGCGATTACCGCACGCGGAAAGCAAATCAAATGTAAGACGGTCGGGCAAAAATCCTACGTAGAAGCAATCCGCAAAAATACGGTGGTGTTCGGCGTTGGTCCTGCGGGTACGGGTAAGACGTACTTGGCGGTATGTATGGCGGTTTCGGCGTTCAAAAGCAAGCAGGTGGAAAAGATCATTCTCACCCGTCCCGCGGTGGAAGCGGGGGAAAAGCTCGGTTTTTTACCGGGGGATTTGCAAACAAAGGTCGATCCTTATCTTCGGCCCTTGTATGACGCTTTGCAAGAGATGTTGGGGCTGGAAACCTATTCCAAGCTCATGGAGCGGGGCGCGATAGAGGTTGCGCCGCTCGCGTATATGCGCGGCAGAACGCTGTCGAATGCGTTCATTATTTTGGACGAAGCGCAAAATACGACGAAAGAACAAATGAAAATGTTCCTTACCCGTATGGGGGAAGGCAGTAAGACGGTGGTAACGGGCGACGTAACGCAGATTGACTTAGATGGCAAAGAAAGCGGGCTTGTGCATGCCACGTCGATACTTGAAAACGTAGAAGGGGTGGCGGTATGCCGACTGACGTCCAAGGACGTTGTCAGACATCCGCTCGTAATGCGCATTATACGCGCGTACGAGAAAGAGGCGGAACAGAAAAAACAAGCCGTTTCTAACTCCCCGAAAAAAGAGCCGCGCGAAAAGAACGCGGAAGGAGTGTAACCAAAGATGACTGAAAAAGAATTCGGTAAAGAATGGACAAGACGGGACGCGATGAAAAGTTCGCTGTTGTTCCTGTTACATTTTTTCATACTCGTTTGTGTGGCGGCGGTATTGTTGCTCATGGATAAGCTGGAAACGGTAGAAACGCATATGAAAGAACGGGGAGCGGACTATCTTTACGCGCTGTTTTGTTCCATGCTACTGATCGGGATTATGTATTTCTATTTCCTGTTTGAAAACAAGAAAATGCTTTCAAGCGGCAAAAACATTTCCTTGATCTTTGCGGTGTTGGATTTGTATTTTATTATCACCTATCTTATCGGTGAAAAGTTAGATATTTACGCCCGCCCCGTTGCGTTGATGGCGTTGATGTTCTACGTTTTAATCGGTAGACGTGAAGCGATTTTCATGAACATTATCGGCGCGCTGCTGATGTTTATCACGGATACCTTTACGGGTACGTCGGTCGCAACGGCGAACGAATATTATTCGTCCTTGATTATCTCGTTCTCGGCAGGCATGATCGCCATTTTCCTTTGCAGTAAGGCAAAGACTCGTTTCCGCGTCGTATTTATCGGTGTGATTATCGTTCTTCCTATCGATTTGATTATCTTCATTTTGGAAATTTCCAGCTTGATCAAAGCGGATACCGTCGGGAGTTTAAGCGCTTGGGAAACCATGGTACAGCGTATGGGCTATGGGCTTGCGGGCGGTGTTTTATCCGCGATCGGGTTCTTGGCGTTTTTGCCTATCTTTGAAGGGCTTTTCAACTGCTTAACAGTCTATCGCTTGCGCGAATTGACAAGCTCCGATGCAAAAGTTTTGAAAAAATTGAAAGCGGAAGCCCCCGGCACGTACAACCACTCCATGATGGTGGCGCAGCTTGCGGAAGCGAGTGCGGCGGCAATCGGGGAAGACGTGGACTACGCGCGTGCGGCGGCACTTTATCACGACGTCGGCAAATTGCATTATCCCGACCATTTCACTGAAAACCAAGGGGAGTATAACTTACACGACGAGCTCACGCCTGAGCTTTCCGCGGATATTATCCGTTCGCACGCAAAGGACGGGTATACGTTGATTCGTGCGAATCATTTGCCTGACTTTTTCGCGGACGTTGCGTTGCAGCATCACGGTACGATGCCGATCCGTTATTTCTACGCAAAGGCATTGAAGATGACGGACGGGGAGTTGAATATAGAAGACTTTTCCTATTTAGGACCAAAGCCGCAAACGAAAATCGCGGCAATCATCATGATCGCGGACGCTGCGGAAGCGGCGGTGCGCGCGGTCAATGCTCGCCGTCCCGAAGAAGCGGAAAAAGCGATTCGCGGCATTATCGAAGAACGTATGGATTTGGAACAGTTCTCCGAATGCGACATTACGATGGCGGACTTGACGAAGATACGTCTTGCGTTGGTAAATGCCTTGACGGGGGTTTATCATCACAGAATTAAATATCCGAGCATCAAATACAAACGCACGGATAAAGGCACGAAGGGGGAAGCATGACGCAGTTTGTACTTTATACGGAAGACGAAGAATTTCCCCTTGAAAACGTGCGCGCGTTAGAAAACGCGTTGCAGGGCTTTGTACCTGCGAACGTGCCGCTCGCGTTCGAGCTTTCCTTTGTAGACGAAGCGGAAATTCGGCGCTTGAACGGAGAACTCCGCGGGATAGACAAGGTTACGGACGTATTGAGCTTTCCTGCGCTCGACGGGATTTTGGGCGCGGAAATTACCGCGGAAGAGCACCCCTACGAAATCGACGAAAACGGAAATTTGTTGGTTGGCTCGATTGCGATTTGCTGTCAAAGGGCAAGGGAACAAGCGGAAGAATATGGACATTCGTACAATCGGGAATTGCATTATTTGATCGTACATGGAATTATGCATTGCTTGGGGTATGATCACGAAACGGACGAAGAACGTGCGCAAATGCGCGCGCAGGAAGAAAAAATTCTCGAAAAACTCGGTATTACGAGAGAATAAGCGATTAAAAGAAAAAAAGGAGAGTTATTTGGATATATGAGAAGCGGATACGTAGCGGTAATCGGCAGAGCGAACGCCGGAAAAAGCACGCTAATCAACGTGATGGTGGGGGAGAAGGTTTCGATTGTATCTCCCAAACCGCAAACGACGCGGGATAGGATCTTGGGGGTATTGACGGAAGAAGATTATCAAATTGTTTTCGTGGATACGCCCGGGCTTTATAAAGCGAAGAACGCGTTGACGGATATGATGATGCGGACGGTGGAAACGAGCGCGCGCTCGGTGGATTATATCTTATACGTGTTGGACGGACACGACGGGATTTCAGAGGAGGATTTTGCGCTGATTAGAAAGTACAAGGCGCTGAATATTCCTTTGGCGGTTGCGTATACGAAGATCGATATTATGCCCAAGGAAAATATTCCGTTGGATATGGCGAAATTTTCGGATGCGGAGTTGGACGTAGACGTCTTCCCCGTATCGGCGCGTAAGGGCAAAAATATCCGCGCTTTGAAAGAATTTCTCGTTAAGCAAATGCCCGAAGGGGAGAAGGTCTTTGAAGAAGATATCGTTTCCGATAAAAGCGAACGGTTTATGGTTTCGGAGATCATGCGCGAGAAGATCTTGCTAAAATTCGATAAGGAAATCCCGCACGGAATCGCAATCGTAATCAACACGTTCGAGAAAAACGACAGGGGCGTGTACGAGGTGAATTTGGATATCGTTTGTGAACGGGCAAATCATAAGGCGATTTTGATCGGGAAACAAGGCAGGGCAATTAAGGAGGTTTCTTCGTTCGCACGGCAAGACATGGAGAAGTTTTTGGGTGCGAAGGTCTTCCTTACCACCTACGTCAAGGTGAAAGAGGATTGGAGGGACAAGCTCTCTTTGATGCGTGAATACGGTTACGAGGATCTCAAAGACTAACCAACGTTCCCAACGTTCCCAACGTTCCGTTGGATCGAGTTTTTCTATCTTTTTTGATCGCTTAAATAAAGCTTGGTCAGGGAATGTTGTTTGTAAAGGGGCGTTTTGTTGGATCGAGTTTTTCTATCTTTCTTGGTCGCTTAAATAAAGCTTGGTCAGGGCAACGCTTTGTTGCATCGAGTTTTTCTAATGGATTGTATTTTCTACAACGTTGGATTTTCGCATAAAAGTCTTTTTCCCTTCGCACACTGTTGGTGTAAAGGGGGAAAGAAACTATGCGGGATAAAAAAACGGAAAACGGCGCGGCGAAAACGGCGTGGGAACTCTTTGAGAAAACGGGTAGCATCAGCTACTATATGCTGTATCACGATTTGATGCGAAAACGGTAAAAGCAAAAGAAAACAATAAGGAATGGCTGACAAATATGGAAATTAAGACGGAAGCAATCGTTTTATCAACGGTCGATTATAAAGATAACGACAAGCTGCTGACGCTTTTTTCTTCTAATTTGGGCAAAATCACGGCGAATATCCGCGGCGTGAAAAAGCCGAAAGCCAAGCTTGCGTTTGCGGCGCAGCCTTTTTGTTTTGCGGAATACGTCCTTGCGGAGAAGGGGGGCAGGTATACGGTTACAAGCGCATATCTGCACGAGAGCTTTTTCTCCCTTCGCGCGGATATTGACCGTTTTTACGCCGCTTGCGCGGCGGCGGAGATTTGCCGCAGTATTCTCTATGAAAACGAAGTATACGACGGGCTTTTTATCGGCTTTGCGGAGTGTTTAAAAACGCTCGCTTTGGCGGAAGAAGACGCCGCGGAAGCATTGATCGGGTTTATCTTGATCGCACTGCACGAAAGCGGCTATCCTATCGATCTCGGTTTTTTAGAAGAATGCGACGGGGATCTTGGCGAGCGTTTGTGGTTTGATTTTGCCGACGGCAAATTTACCACCTTCGAACGCTGTACGCGCGGGGAACGCGCTAGCGTTTCCACCTATCACGTCTTGCGCAAGTGCGCGGGATTGAGCTATGCGGAAGACCTGCTTACGGGGGGCAGAAAACGCGCTCTGCGCCTGCTGAAAGCATATCTTTCGGAAAAGACGGAACAGTCGTATGAAAACTTAGGGGAATGTATACGGCTGTGCGACGACAATTAAAACAAAAAGGAAAAAGAGTATGGCAAAAACAAAAAAAGAAACGGCGGCAATGCCGCTGACAACGCGTGCGGAAAAAAAGGACGCGGCAAAAGGGATTATTCGCGAAGTGCTTTCCGTAAAAGCGTGTAAGCACAACGAACTTATCGACGAAGTAGCGAAGCTTTACACGCAACGCTACGGCAGTGAAGAAACGGAAAACGTCAATGACGTAAAGGGGCGTATCGGCTCGGTGCTCGATATTATGAAAAAGGAGAGCGACGTGGCGTACGAGGGGGGCATGTACGCGTTGAAAGCGCGTTTACCTATGCCCGAACCTGTAAAAGAACCCGTAAAAGAAGCGGCAGCAGAAAAGGTAGAGCTTGCGGCTAAAAAGACAAAAACGACGCGAGCAAAAGTGAAAAAGGAAACCGCTGAAGAAGCAAAAACGGAAGTAAAAAAAGAAAAGACGGAAAAGCCGACCAAGAAAAAGGCTGCGAAAAAGGAACAGGCAAAGGAAGCAAAAGAAGAAGAAAAGCCTGCGACGAAAAAACGCGCAAAGGCGGTAAAGGAAGAACCTGCGCCCACCGAAAAAACGGAAAAAGCAAAAAAAACGAAAAAGACGGAAACGGCAAAAAAATCCGAAACGGAAGAAAAGCCAACGGTTGCAGAAGAAACGCCCGCGCCGCAGGGTACGCCGATGACGGAAGAAATAAAGCCTATTGAAACGGAAAAAACCGCCGCGGAAGAAAAAAAGGAGATTGAAAAGGTTGCGGAAACGGAACGTGCGCTCGCGATAAAGGAAAAGGCGGAAGTTGCGACAAAGGGCGTCGTGATGGATATGAGCTTTTTGTTTGGCGGCGTAAAACAGCCTCCGAAAGAGGAGAAGAAGGAAGAACCGAAAAAGGAAGAAAAGAAAGAAACCGCAACGGAATTATTGAAAGAACCGAAAGCGGAAGAAAAGCCTGCGATAAAAGAGGAAAGAAAGGAAACGTCCGACGTCAAAGTACGGATTGAACCTAAAAAAGGAATGATTCAGGTGGCGAAACTGACTCCGCCTGAGGAATCAAAAGAAAAGGCGCTCAAGCCGATGCGGGAACGCAGCGTTCGGAAAACGGCGGAAAAACCGCTCACGGCAAATGAAAAGCTTTGCGAAAACTTTTTGAAGAGATTGCGCTCGCTTGGCGGAGATTATTTCGAATACTATTCCGTATACCTGTTAGAGCGGTATTCCATTCGCAACGGCAGGCGGCTGGAAGGCTTGCGCATTTCGGGCGGAGATCACGACGGCGGTATCGATGGGGAGATCGAGTTGACGGATAAACTCGGCTTTAGGGAAACCATCTACATACAGTCGAAAAATTGGAATCCTGAAAAGGGAAACGAAAAACTGTGGGTAGTGGGCGAAACGCTGTTGCAGCAATTCCTTGGTGCGTGTATGTATAGACAGGCGCGGGACGGAAAGCAAAACTGTCGCGGGATATTTATTACGACTTCTCGTTTTACCCCCGAAGCGAAACGCATTTTGGAAGAAATGTCGGATAAAATCGTTGGATACGACGGAAACGATTTGTTTGAGGCGGCGAAAGAATGTGAATTCGGGCTGATAAAACGGGGCGGAGAATGGACGCTTGACGAAAGATTGCTGTCAAGCACAAAAGCGTTTTTTAACTTATTTTAACAATGCTTAACCATCAAAAAAATCGGGGCGAATGTCTCGGTTTTTTTGTGCTTTGCGCGTATTTATACAAATCCTATTGACACGCGTATGCGAGCGCGCGGATGGCTGACTTTGGAAAAAAATAAAAATTTTACAAAAAAAAATGAAAAAGGCGTGTGAAAGGCTTGATATTTCTTTTAAATTATATTAAAATATAATATGATTAAAAAGCGTAATGGGGATTTTGCGCCCAAAAATGGCAATTTGTCGCCGACGCGTTTTTTACAGATACAATAGAAAGAAAATCATTTTGGAGGAAATAATCATTATGGCAAAAAAATATTGCTATCTCTTCACGGAAGGGAATGCAAAGATGCGCGAAATTCTCGGCGGTAAGGGGGCTAACCTTGCAGAAATGACCAATATCGGTCTTCCTGTTCCTCAGGGCTTCACGATTTCTACGGAAGCTTGTACGCAGTACTACGAAGACGGCAGACAAATCAACCCTGATATTCAGGCGGAAATCATGGAATACATCGATAAGATGGAAAAGATCTGCGGTATGAAGTTCGGCGACAAGGAAAACCCTTTGCTCGTATCGGTACGTTCGGGTGCGCGTGCTTCCATGCCCGGGATGATGGACACCATCCTTAACCTTGGCTTGAACGAAGAAGTTGTAAACACGATCGCAACGAAATCGGGTAACCCCCGTTGGGCTTGGGACTGCTATCGCCGTTTCATTCAGATGTTCTCCGACGTCGTTATGGAAGTAGGTAAGAAGTATTTCGAAAAGCTCATTGACGAAATGAAGGAAAAGAAGGGCGTTACGCAAGACGTTGAACTTGACGCAAACGACTTGAAAGAACTTGCAAATCAATTCAAGGCTGAATATAAGAAGCAACTTGGCAAAGACTTCCCCAACGATCCGAAAGAACAGCTCTTTGAAGCGGTTAAAGCGGTATTCCGTTCTTGGGACAACCCCCGTGCGAACATCTACCGTATGGACCACGATATCCCTTACAGCTGGGGTACGGCAGTCAACGTACAAATGATGGCGTTCGGTAACATGGGCGAAACCTCCGGTACGGGCGTTGCGTTCACGCGTAACCCTGCTACGGGTGAAAAGGGGCTTATGGGCGAATTCCTTACCAATGCGCAAGGCGAAGACGTTGTTGCAGGCGTTCGTACGCCGATGCCCATCGAACAGATGAAGGAAGTATTCCCCGAAGTTTACGAACAGTTCTTGAAGGTTTGCAGCATTCTTGAAAACCATTATCGCGATATGCAAGATATGGAATTCACCATTCAGGACAGAAAGCTGTATATGCTTCAAACCCGTAACGGTAAGAGAACGGCTGCTGCCGCTATCAAGATCGCTTGCGATTTGATCGACGAAGGCATGATTACCGAACAGGAAGCTTTGATGCAGATCGACGCGAAGAGCCTTGACATGCTCCTTCACCCTCAATTCGACGCGAAAGCGCTCAAAGACGCTGACAAGAACAACGTAGTTGGTAAGGGTATTGCGGCTTCTCCCGGCGCTGCGGCAGGTAAAATCGTATTCACGGCGGAAGACGCTGTTGTAGAAGGCAAGAAGGGCGAAAACGTAATTCTCGTTCGTTTGGAAACCTCTCCCGAAGATATTGAAGGTATGAAATATGCACAAGGTATCTTGACGGTGCGCGGCGGTCAAACCTCTCACGCGGCGGTTGTTGCGCGCGGTATGGGTACGTGCTGCGTTTCCGGTTGCGGCGACATCAAGATGCACGAAGAAGAAAAGTGGTTTGAACTCGCAGGAAAGATCTTCCGCGAAGGCGACGTACTTTCCCTTGACGGTTCGACGGGTAACATCTACGATACGTTGATTAAAACTGTTCCCGCAGATCCTAATTCCGGTTACTTTGGACGTATTATGGAACTTGCGGACAAATATAAAGCACTCGGTGTAAGAACGAATGCGGATACGCCCGATGATGCAAAACAAGCGGTTGCATTCGGCGCGCAGGGTATCGGTCTTTGCCGTACGGAACACATGTTCTTCGATCCTTCGAGAATCGGCGCGTTCCGTGAAATGATCTGCTCGGATACCGTAGAAGAAAGAGAAGCGGCTCTTGCGAAGATCGAACCTATGCAACAGGCTGACTTTGAAGGCTTGTTCGAAGCGCTTGGCGGCTATCCCGTAACCATTCGTTTCCTCGATCCTCCTCTTCACGAATTCGTTCCTACGAGCGAAGAAGACATCGCGGCCCTTGCAAAAGCACAAAACAAGACGGTTGCGCAGATCAAAGACATTATCGCAGGTCTTCACGAATTCAACCCCATGATGGGCCACCGTGGCTGCCGTCTTACCGTAACCTATCCTGAAATTGCAGTAATGCAAACGAAGGCGGTTATCAAAGCGGCTATTAACGTTGTAAAGAAGAATCCTACGTGGAATCTCGTTCCTGAAATCATGATTCCTTTGACGGGTGAAACGAAAGAATTGAAGTTCGTAAAAGATATCGTTGTAAAGACGGCGGAAGAAGTTATCGCGGCAAGCGGCGTTGCTCTCAAATACGAAGTTGGTACGATGATCGAAATTCCCAGAGCATGCTTGACTGCGGAAGAAATCGCAAAAGAAGCGGAATTCTTCTGCTTCGGTACGAACGACTTGACGCAAATGACGTTTGGCTTCTCGCGTGATGACGCAGGTAAGTTCTTGCCCGCATATTATGCAAACAAGATTTATGAATCCGATCCTTTCGCAAGATTGGATACGACGGGCGTAGGTAAATTGATGAAGATGGCTGTTGACGGCGGTAAAGCGGTTCGTCCCGAAATGCACCTTGGTATTTGCGGCGAACACGGCGGCGATCCTTCCTCCATCGAATTCTGCCACGAAATCGGGCTTTCCTACGTTTCCTGCTCGCCTTATCGTGTGCCCATCGCAAGATTGTCTGCGGCACAGGCGAACATCAAGAATCCCCGTAACTAATTGATAAGACAGGAAAGGCGGTTTATCCCCTAAAAGACGAACCGCCTTTCGGTCTTTGCAAAATCATGTTTGTAATTTAACAAACGTTATTAAAAGTCAGTAGCGCATAATATGGGTCTTGTCCGAATACGATAGAATGGATTTGACTTATGCGTAATAAATAGGAGAAAAAACGAATGAAATCTTCTAAGAAAAAAAGCGGTGGCTTATTTATGTTTTTAGCCATTGCAGTGTTGCTCGGGTTCTTCGGCGCGGCAGGTATGATTCTGTTGGACACAGAAAGCGGTCTTCGTGCGGCGTCTTGGGATAAGAACTTGATGGTATCGCTTGCGAACGTTTTTGAAATCAAGCGTATTAATTCCAGCTCGATCGAAATGTTGGGCGTTGGGTTTATTTACGGTTCTTTGGTCGTAGCGATTGGGTTGTTGCTTTTGAAGGGCGGAATCCAAGCGTTGTTTGCAAAGAAGAAAGTACCCGCAAAATTGGTTACGACGGTGATTTGCGTAATCAGCCTTGGTATCTTTGTGCTTGGTTGGGCGGCTGCGCTCGGTCTTTGCGTATTGAAAGATGTTAAACTGAAATATTTATTCCTTACGCTTGGTTATTTCGGTTTGTCGTTTGTAACGATCGTCATTATCGGTGCGCTCGTATTCTTGTTGCTTTCTTTGATCGGCCGTGCATTCCGCGCGGGCGGCAGCGGCAGCGCGCAAATCGCGGGCGTTGCAGGGGACTTGGACGTTAGCTCCTCTAAGAAAGAAACGGGGGAAATATTCCCTGACTTGAAGCGTATTGACGAAGAATTTGCCGGCAAGGAAGTTACGCCGATTTCGGATAATCCTCCCTGCTCGCTTTCGGAATTTATCGAAAGATTCCAAGCGTATTTGGCAGTGAAACAGGAACTTTATTATGACCGCAGAATGCTTCGTTCCTTTACGGCAGGTCTTGCTACTTCGAGATTGATCATTCTCGAAGGTTTGAGCGGTACTGGTAAATCTTCGCTTCCCAGATGGTTTGCGGAATTCGTAGGAAGTAAAACCTTCTTCGCACCCGTACAATCGACTTGGCGCGATCGTACCGACGTTCTCGGTTTCTATAACGACTTCGGTTACGTATTCAAGGAAACGGACTTCTTGAAGAGAATGTACCAGTCTTCGTATACGCATAACAACTTTAACCTGATGGTTCTCGACGAAATGAACTTGTCGCGTGTAGAATATTACTTTGCGGACTTCCTTTCCGTTCTTGAATATCCTCCCGAAGATTGGAGAATTACGTTGATGACGGCGCTTGATCCCAAGTACGCACCCAAGAACATTCAAAAGGGCGCGATTGCGATTCCCGTTAATACTTGGTTTGTCGGTACGGCGAACAAGGACGACTCGACGTTCACAATTACGGATAAGGTATACGACCGTGCAGTCGTACTCGACTTCAAGGAACGTAACAGCAAGATCGAAACGACGGCTGATCCTGAGCCTATCAATATGACGCCCGGTCAGCTTATGGCATTGTTCGATACGGCGATTAGAACGGAAGAATACCGTCTTACGCCTGCGGAACTTCAAAAATTCGTTGATCTTTCCAACTTCGTATACGACTTGTTCGAAATCCGTTTCGGTAACCGTATTATGAACCAGATTACTTCGTTTGTACCTGCATACGTAGGTTTGGGCGGTACGAAAGAAGAAGCAATCGACATCATGTTCGCACGTAAAGTATTACATAAACTCGAAGGCAGATTCGAAGATTATATCAAGGACGGTCTTATCCGTTTGCAGAGCAAGATCGCACAAGTTTACGGGCACGGCGTTTTGGAAGAAACGGAAGAATTGATGGGTCAGTTGCTTAAGAAATTGGTATAAAGATAGGTAAAACGGATTAATTTATGGAAAAGAGCGTTATAAAATATCTTGCGGATTTCTCGTTAAAGATCGAGGAATCGTACGGGGATATCATCGAATTGCGCCAGATGTTTGAAGATTCAGATGGCGGACAACTTAATATAGCCGATGACCTTACGTGGATCGACGATTTCAAGGCAACGCTCACCTGTCTTCAGCGAATTCTTGCCAACGAGCACTTGCACGTTAAATTCGTCAAGGAACTCGTTAAGGTACAGGCAGCAAGCCGACTCGACCAAGAAGGCTTTGCAATGACCTTACGTACGCCCCGCGTATGGAAGAACACGGATAAGGGCTTGCGCCCGGCGGAAGTGTATATGAATCTTTACGAAGACGAATATGCAATCTATGAAAATCGCTTTATCAAGATGGTAATCGACGAAATGATCCGCTATCTTGCGTCAATACTGAACGAGTTAGGGGATTCGCTTGGTAACTTGCGTTCGTATTTCGGTTCGAAGATTACCCCGGCAGGCGCGTTGCGTATGCAGGAAGAATTTACCCCTGAAACCTCGGACGATAAACGTATTTTGGCGGATGACGAAGATCCGATCGTTGCCACGTATAACGAAGTGGAAACGATGCTCCGTAAGATCAAGAGATGTAAATCGAGCCGTCTTTACAGGGCGTGCTTGCAGAAACCTCCGATTATGGGTGCGATCCAACCGACGAACATTTTAACGAAAGATTTCAGCTACCGTCAATGCTATCTGTTCTATAAGCGTTTGGGTAAAATGCGGAATCATGAAGAAAACGTTATTCCTGCATTACATACGAACGGCGTGCTTCGTTTGCTCTATGCATTGCACAGAAAAGGTTATCATTTGGTTCGTTCCTCGGTTGCTATGAAAGCGGCTGACGACAGCTATACGGTAAAGAACGTATTGATGCAAAACGAGCATTTCAATATTGAAGTCAGCAGTATCAGCAAAGACGAATTGTTGTTTAAAACCACGATGCGTCAGCAGGAGCACGAAAAGGATAGTCGGGAAGCAATCAGCCCCCGCTACACGTCATCCGTGTTGGTGAAATTCTCCGATTGTACGGCGGAAGAAAGCGGCGAGCTTGAACGTCAGTACCGTCAAGAAAAGCTGATGAAAGGCTACGACGACGTATACCTTGCGGTTTATTCCCGTAAGCGCGCAAAGAGCGAAGGCGTATTAAACTTTGCAAATAGAGGCGATTTTAACTGCCGTGTATCGGAAGACTTTGTTCGTTCCCTTACGATGGTATTAGTCGGCTCGCACAAGATTTTCGAAAGACGTTGTCCTGTATGCGGAACTCGTTTCGCAGGCAGCGAAGAAGAAGTTCATAACTGTATCACGTGCGATAGCGTTTGGTCGCTTGTCAAAGAAAAAGACGTGGAAAAAGTATGGGTAAAACGTGTTAGAAACTAACCTAAAATAAAAAAGAGAGATCCGAAGCGTTCGGGTCTCTTTTTTATGGAGTTTGTTGCGAGATTGCCGCGCTGCGCTCGCAATGACGCTGGAAGAGATTGCCACGCTACGCTCGCAATGACAGATTGGGGATTTTTCAGGTTGTCATTGCGAGGAATGAAATGACGAAGCAATCTCGTATAAAATAACGCGATAATAAATATGAGATTGCCGTGCTGTGCTCGCAATGACCATGAAAGAGATTGCTGCGTTGTGCTTACAATGACGGATTGGGGATTTTTCAGGTTGTCATTGCGAGGAATGAAATGACGAAGCAATCTCATATAAAAACAATCTTTTCCCATATCCAAAAAATTTCCTTGACATTCGTAGGAAGATATGCTATACTATATTTGTTGTTTTTACAACAAGTTTTTACTTAGGAGTAAACAATGGAAGAAAGATTTAGAACGTTTACGACGCAAATAGCAAAGGTTAGCCGTTTGGTACGTAAAATCAAAACGGAAGAAATGTCGGAATTTGATTTAAAGAGCGGGCACGTTTCCTGCCTGTATTATTTATACAAACAAAACGCGTTAACGTCCAAGCAGCTTTGCGATATTTGCAAAGAAGATAAAGCCTCCATTTCAAGATCGATGGACTACCTTACAAAAGAGGGTTACGTTTATTGCAAAGGGCAAAGCGGGAAACGGTATAGATGCCCCTTTTATCTTACGGAGAAAGGTAAGGAAGTCGGGGCGCATATCGTCGAGAAAATCGATAGAATACTTTCCCAGACGAATGAAGGCTTGACAGATGAACAGTTACGGGATTTCTATCGCGCGCTTGCCATGATAAGCAATAATTTGGAAAAAATATGCGAAAGCTACGACGATAGCGACAAGGATTAAAAGGGAAACGATTCTTTCCTTGAATGGTTTTTACTTGCAAAGGGAAAATTCTTTACAAATACACGCGCGCGTGTTATAATAATAAGGAAGAAAAAGGGGGAAGGGTATGTATAACGAAAAAGCGTACGCATTGGGAAGCAAGCGTTCTTCCATACGGGAAATATTTGAATACGCCAAAAAACGCGCCGAAGAAATTGGGGCGGAAAACGTGTATGATTTTTCGATTGGCAATCCTTCTGTACCTGCTCCCAAGGAAGTGGACGAAGCGATTGTAAAAGCAATCCATGAAACGCCGTCCGTGCTATTGCACGGCTATACTTCCGCGCAGGGGGATAAAGAAGTGCGTGAAACGCTCGCACGCAATTATCAGCGTCGGTTTGGCGTAGCGCTTACGGGCGACGATTTGTATATGACCTGCGGTGCGGCGGCTTCTTTGACGGTTACGCTGCACGCCTTGACGAACGCGCAGGACGAATATATCGTATTTGCGCCCTTTTTCCCTGAATACCGCGTGTTTGTGGAAGGCGCAGGGGGAAAGCTCGTGCTTGTGGACTCCGATCAAACGACAATGCTGCCTGATTTTACCGCACTTGAAAAAGCGATTACGGCAAAGACGAAAGGGGTGATTATCAATTCCCCTAACAATCCTTCGGGCGTGGTTTACGGGGAAGAAACGCTGTTGTGTTTGTCGAAGCTTTTAAAGGAAAAATCGGCGGAATACGGCAAGCCGATTTATTTGATTTCCGACGAGCCGTATAGAGAGCTTGTCTACGGAGAAAAAACGGTCGTTTCGCCCATGCGTTATTACGACGAAACTTTTGTGTGCTATTCTTATTCCAAATCCCTTTCCTTGCCAGGGGAGCGTATCGGGTATATTGCGGTAAATCCCGCGGCGAAAAACGCAAAAGCGTTGTATGCGGCGGTGTGCGGCGCAGGGAGAAAGCTTGGGTTTGTTTGCGCGCCCGCACTCTTTCAGCGGGTAGCGGCGGCTTGCGACGGCTTTACTGCCGATATAAGCGTTTACAAGCGCAGCCGAGATTTGCTGTATAAGGGTTTGACGGAGAGCGGTTTTACCTGTATTTATCCCGACGGAGCGTTTTATTTGTTTGTGAAAGCACCCAAAGGAAGCGGTGCGGAGTTTTGTAAAAACGCTAAAAAATACGAGCTTTTGCTTGTAGACGGAGAGGATTTCGGCGCGAGGGATTGGGTGCGGATTGCCTATTGCGTACCGACCGAGCGGATAGAGCGAGCTTTACCCTTATTTAAATTACTTGCGGAAGAATACGGGCTTTAAGGAGAGTTTTGCGTTAAAAAAGCATAAAAAAATCTAAAAAAAGAAAAAAATTAAAAAAAGACGATAAAAAAGATTGACAACCCCTTGAAAGTGTGTTAAACTTATTTCACGCACCCGAAGAGGGGTGTAATTTTTTGTATGGAGTTTTTACTATGGCAACCAAAACGGCAAGAGCTAAAATCACGTTTGAATGCACCGAATGCAAGCATAGAAATTACGACAGTATTAAGAACAAGAAGAACGATCCCGATAGATTGGTTCTTTCCAAATACTGCCCTTTCTGCAAGAAACACACGGAACACAAAGAATCGAAATAATTTCGTTTACGCGGCGGCTTGACGTATTTCGTCAAGTTTCGCTTTGCGCATGAGGTATCAAATGGCAAACGCAACAAAAATGAAGAACAAGAAACCAAATTGGTTTCGTCGCGTAGGTGCGAAGTTCAAGGAAACTTTCTCCGAACTCAAAAGAGTAACTTGGCCCAAATTTACCACCGTACTGAAAACGACGGGCGTCGTTCTCGTAATCGTAGGTATTTTCCTTGTAGCGGTAACGGGCGTAGACAGACTTTTGAGCTGGCTTCTTACCTTGATTTAACGCGCGCGGAGGATCGAATATGCCGATGAATGAAGAACCCAAGTGGTATATCCTTCACACCTATTCGGGCTACGAAGCGATGGTCAAGGACAGCTTGGAAAAGTTGATTGAAAACAACAATCTGGGCGACTATATCGTCGATCTCAAAATCCCGATGGAACAGGTCATTGAAGAGAAAAACGGCAAGAAGAAGATTGTAGAAAGAAAGCTTCTTCCTTGCTACGTTTTCATTAAGATGATTTATACCAACCAAATTTGGTATTACGTAACGAGTACTCGTGGCGTAACGGGTTTCTGCGGTCCTCAGGGTAGACCTATTCCCATGAAAGAAGAAGAAATCCGCAAGATGCGCTTGGAAGAATTCGTATCGACGGAAACTTTTGCGATCGGGGATACGGTTTCTATCGAAGACGGTCCTTTGAAGGGTTTCTTTGGTACGATCAAAGAACTCAACGCACAGGCGCAGAAAGCAAAGATTTCCACGACGATGTTCGGCAGAGCGACCGACGTCGAGGTGGAATATATCCAAATCAAGCGCGTAGACGCGGAACTTCCCGCGCCCTCCGACGAGGAATAATCGCGCAACACACAATCACGTTAAAAATGTGGGAGAGACGTCAAATATTTTCAGGGCGTCTTGTTATAACCACAAAGGAGAACTATATTTATGGCTAAGAAAATCACAGCAGTCGTAAAATTGCAGCTTCCCGCTGGTAAAGCTACTCCGGCTCCTCCCGTAGGTTCGACCCTTGGTCCCTTCGGTATTAACTTGCCCGGCTTTACGAAGGAATTCAACGCAAAAACGGCAGACAAACCCGGTCTCATCATCCCCGTTGTCGTAACGATGTATCAAGACCGTTCCTTCACGTTCATTTTGAAGACCCCTCCCGCTCCCGTTCTTATCAAGAAAGCTCTTGGTTTGGAAACAGCAAGCGCAAAACCCAACTCCGTAAAAGTTGGTAAGTTGACGAAAGCTCAGGTGGAAGAAATCGCGAAGACGAAGATGCCCGACTTGAACTGCACGTCTCTTGAAAGCGCTATGAGCATGATCGCCGGCACCGCACGCAGCATGGGCGTTACGGTAGAGGAATAATAGAGGAGGCGACGGATTATGAAATACGGTAAAAAATATCAGGACAGCGTAAAAGCGTTTGACCTCACGAAACAGTACGAAGCATCGGAAGCAGTTTCCGTTTTGCTCGAAACCGCAAAGGCTAACTTTGACGAAACCATCGAAATGCACGTTCGTTTGGGCGTTGACCCCCGTCAGGCTGATCAACAAGTACGTGGCGTACTCGTTCTTCCCAACGGTACTGGTAAAACCAAGAGAGTTTTGGTTATCGCTAAGGGTGCGAAAGCAGACGCAGCAGCTGCTGCTGGCGCAGACTACGTAGGCGCTGAAGAACTCATCGCAAAGATCCAAAACGAAAACTGGTTCGATTTCGACGTTATGATCACGACGCCCGACATGATGGGTATGGTTGGTCGTATCGGTCGTGTCCTTGGTCCTAAGGGCTTGATGCCTAACCCTAAATCGGGTACGGTTACCATGGACGTTGAAAAGGCAATCGCAGAAGTTAAAGCTGGTAAAGTTGAATACAGACTTGACAAAACCGCAATTATCCACTGCCCTATCGGCAAGAAGAGCTTCGGTAAAGAAAAGATCGTTGAAAACTTCACCGCGCTTATGGACGCAATCATTAAGGCGAAGCCCGCTGCTGCAAAAGGTACGTACATCAAGAGCGTAACGCTTGCATCGACAATGGGCCCTGGCGTTAAAGTATTGCCCAAGCTTTAATTTTCAAAAACAGTAAAAATTTTTGCCAAAGGCGGTTAAAACAGTTGACTGCCTTTGGCGGAAATGATATAATAAGACAGTAAAAATCAGCCGCAGACAGCGAGCACCGAAAGGTTTGATGGGAAACCGCTCGCCTAGGTTTAAGGAATATTTCGTATGTTACGGAAACTTTGCGTCCTTATGCCATGCGGCGTAAGGTATTTTTTTATGTCAGGCGGAAACGCTTAAAGGAGGTAAAATTTATGTCGGCTAACGTAGAAGCTAAAAAATTAATCGTAGAAGAAATCAAAGCCAAAGTACAGGCAAGCAAATCGATTGTTTTTGCAGATTACAACAAATTGACCGTTTTGGAAGTTACGGATCTTAGAAGAAAGTTCAAAGCGGCAAACTGCGAATACAAGGTATACAAGAACACGCTTGTAAGAAAGGCTCTTAACGAACTCGGCATCACGGATTTCGACGCAGACTTGAACGGTACGACCGCGACGGTGTTCTGCGCAGACGAAACGAGCGGTGCAGCGGTATTCGCAAAGGAAACGAAAGCAAACCCCGCTTTGGTGGAAAAAATCGTTCCTAAGTGCGCATACGTAGAAAACAAATATCTTGACAAAGCAGGCGTTAAAGCTTTGTCCGCGATTCCTTCCAAGGAAGTTCTTATCGCAAAAATGCTCGGCTGCTTCCAGTCTTCCCTTTCCAAATTTGTTGGGGTTCTGGACGCAATTGCGAAAGCAAAAGAAAGCAACTAATTTCTAAATCATCATTAAAAAATCATTATTAAAAATCGGAGGATTAAAAAATCATGGATGTACAGAAACTCATTGAAGACGTAAAAGCTATGACCGTTCTTGAATTGAACGAACTTGTAAAAGCATTGGAAGCAGAATTTGGCGTAAGCGCAGCAGTTGCAGCAGCTCCCGCAGCAGGCGCAGCGGCTGAAGCAGCTCCCGCAGCAGAAGAAAAGACGGAATTCGACGTTGTTCTTAAGGACATCGGTCCCAACAAGATCGCGATCATCAAAGTTGTTCGTGAAGCTACGGGCCTTGGCCTTGCTGACGCGAAGAAAGCTGTTGAAGCTATGGGTACGATCAAAGAAAACGCTCCCAAGGCAGATGCAGAAGCGCTCGTTGCTAAACTTAAAGAAAACGGCGCTACGGCTGAACTTAAATAAGTTTTACCTTACGAAAGAAGACGGTTTGCGGTTGCAAGCCGTTTTTTTTTATGAGTTTTGTGTGAAATAGGTAAAAACCTGTAAAAATAAGGCAAAAGCACTTGACGGATTTGAAAATAAGCGGTAAAATAGATATAGATAAAAAGCATAGTCGCATTTTGCGCGTTTTCGCGCAGGCAAAGCTATGTAAGGAGAAATATATGTTTAAAAAAGTGGTTAAAAAAGTAGTATGCGGCGCGCTTGCGCTTTCCAGCGTTCTTGCTTGCGCAGGGACAATGACGGCGTGTGAAACAAAGAATCCCGAAGTGAAAATGACCGTAGAGTTCAACGGGGAAACGTACACGTTGAAATATAAGCTGTATAGAAAGATTGCACCGCAAACGACCAAGCATTTCTTGGCACTCGCTGACGAGGGCTACTACGACGGTATGTGTATTCACGATTTCGACGAAAGCGCGAACAAGATGTACACGGGCGGGTATTTATACAGTGAAGACGACGATGCAAAAGAATTCGGCGGCTTGAAATATGTCAATTATTTCGATATCGTAGACAGCTATAAGAGCTTCCCTGAATCCGTTTGGATGGACGAAGCGCGTGATAATCCCACCTATACGCTTACGGGAGAATTCGAGAAAAACATTTTCGAAGTAGAAAACGGGGATTTGGCACAAACGTTCGGTTCGTTGACGATGTACTATCATTCCAAGGATACGGAAGCGCGTGTTTGGGCATATCCTGGCGCGGAAGATTACGTACAGAGAGATTACAGCTATAACAGCGCAACGTCGATGTTCTATATTACTCTTTCGGAAACGAGCTCGAACCTTAAAGAATATTGTACGTTTGCAAAGCTCAAAAAGGGCAGCAAGGATAATTTGCAGGATCTTCTTGACGCGATTGAAGAATATAAAGACGCAAACTATACGGAAGAAGAAAGCTTCACGACCGATTTTGTTTTGACGGTAGATAGCGACGACCCGCTCGTAGGGGATAATCCCCAAGACGTTACCTACTCCGTACCCAACGAACCGATTATCATCAAATCGATCAAAGTAACGAAGTGGTAAGAAATAACGCATAAATAAAAACGCAGGCAATCGCCTGCGTTTTCCTTTTGTTTACGGATTAGTTGTTTGCTGCTAACCAAGCATTTTTCTTTTCAGCGCTCATACGGGTAATATCTTCTTTTTTGTATTTGCTGTCCGCGCCGCCGTTGGTGTACAGGAAGAAAAGTCCGCCTTCCGTTTGATAAAGGCTTTCTTCATAGCCGCAGGGATCGCCGAATGCGCCAAACGTTACCTTCTTGATCAGCGTCGAAGTTTCCGTGTCGTAAACTTTTTTGCAAATCGTTTTCTGCATAGTAATTCTCTCCTTTTTTAGATTTTTTCCTACGGTATTGTACAATAAAGTCTAACGTTTTGTCAAGCGTTAAAGGGGGCTTTTTGTTGGGAATTTTATCCTTTCACGTCGATTATTTTCCCATCTTGTATTTCTATGGAAAAATAATTGATTTCAAAAATCCGAGTTGCTTTTTTTCGCATCAAAGCGCAAACGTTTGGCTGTTCCGTCGGGAATACGGCTAAAAAATCCCCTAAAAAATCGCAAAGCTCATCTTTTTTGTAATGCAATTCCTCTGATAGAAATTCTTCAAAATTTCCTTGCTGTAAAAGACTTTCAAAAAACATACACGCAAGAAATTCCTGCCGATTAAAGTCTTTTTGTTTGATAACCGTGCGGCTGATTTGTTCACAGCTTTCCGAGCGAAGTATAAAGACTTCTTCTGCGATTGTTTGAAGGCAGTCGAAAAGCGGGCGTTTTACGGTCAGTTTATCATTTTCAACGGAGAAAGAAGATATTTGTTTGCAGAACAAGCAAGTACCCGTTTTGGTGTAAATAGCGAGCTGTTTTTCATTTGCCAAAAAAGCCAAATCCTGATAAAAAGAAACTTGGCAATTATAAAATGCAGGGGGCAGGGTTGAGATGAACATCCCTTTTTCACTTTCGAAGGCGGCTTGTAAAACGCCTTGGGAAAAGACGCTGACAAGAAAATCCCGTTCACGCGATTGTGCGATCGGGCGCAAGGCAAAGTCGGTGCTTACGAATTCTTTTGCATAGATTGCAATGCCGTCGCGAAGAAGATATATTTCGCAACTGTCGGGCGGTGAAAAGCGCAGATTTTCATTGATAAAAAAACGAACAGGTAACGCGCCTTGCGGGCAAAATTCCGCATACACGTTATCGGAAAGGGGGACGGTTGTATACCGCTCGAAGCTATCCGTTTGTCCAAAATATATACCGTTCAAAAAAAGCGCGCAAGGCATAGAAGATAAAAAGTAGACTTTCATATTCTACCATATTCTTTTTTTTGGGTAAAAATGTATAGAAACCGAAAAAGCTGTTCATAATCACACAAACGAAAAAAATAAGGAGACGGCTATGAACAAGATCAACGGCTATACGGAAGAAGAAGCGAAAGGCTTGGTGGAGTACATTAAAGAGGGCAAAAGCAAAGGAAAAACGCTGACGTGGCTTTTTGAAAGCTACGGTTTAAAACACGGTCGGGCAAAGGGGAGCGTTAGAAATTATTATTATGCGCTTATGAAAAACGAAAAGGGGGACGAGCGAATCGTGCGTCTTTTAGACGGTTCGCAGTTATCCGTAGAGAAGATACGGGAGTTCACCGAAGCGGAAACGGACGACGTTTTACGTAGCATTTTACGGGAAAAGAGTAAGGGGTTATCCGTCCGTAGGGCGATTTTTAATCTTGCTTGCGGAGATGATAAGCTGATGCTGCGTATGCAAAATAAGTATCGAAATACGTTAAAGAAAGACCCTGAACGGATTTTCTCGCTTGCCAAAGAGTTGGGTTTAAAGGAAGAAGAAACGAGAAGTAGAAGAAAAATGCAAAATTTGCAGCCTGACAAACCTGCATTTGCGGATAAGGATTTTTTACGTCGGCGTTTGGAAAATGAAATCAATTCGCTTTATGATAGACTCGCGAAGACCTTAAAGGAAGAAAACGAACGCTTACGCAAAGAAAATGAAATTTTAAAACAAGAATTAAAGAATATGCAAAAGGTATAAAAAGGAAAATCCCCCGACCGTGTACGAGTTGAACGGTTTGGGGGATTTTTATAAAGCATAACGTTACGCTTGTGCTTTCGCTGCCTTTTCTTTTTTTGTAGGGCGGATTTTCTTTGCGGTTTTTTCTATCTTTTCCGCAGTTTTTTCCATGGTATCCGCCGTTTTTTCGGCGACTTTTTCCATTTTCTCAGCGACGGGCTTTTCTCCCTTATCCATTTTACGAATGGTGTCGTCCAACATTTTATCGAACTTTTCCTGCATTTCCTCCTGCCCCTTTTTCACGCAGGTGCGAATTTTATAATTATTTGCCGTCAGCAACGCGCCGGCACAACCACCGAGCAATAAACCGATCGCAAATTTTTCCATAACGGTAACCTCCTTAGGCAAAAGCCTTTTCATAACCGAGTATGTACGATTTTGTAAAAATATATACGGAAACGGAAGGAAAGGAAAAAAATTGCATAAAAATGATAGACGGACGGGGAATTTTTGTGATATAATACCACTATGATAGGAAAAAGAGCCATTGCCTTTGATATAGGCAACAAGAGAATAGGCGTTGCCGTTTCCGATCCCTTTAACGAATATGCAATGCCCTGCGAAACGTATACGCGGACGGGAGATTTGGAACGAGACGCGGAAGCGCTCGTAAAAATCGCGCTGGGCAGAAGCGTTAGCGTGATCGTATGCGGTATGCCCGTCAATTTCGATGGTACGGAAAGCGTGCAAACGGTGCGTACGCAGCGGTTTATCGAGGCGTTAAAGAGTAAGACCGACCTGCCGATTGTGCTAGAAGACGAACGCTTTACGACCATGCAAGCGCGCGAAACGCAAATCATGGGCGGCGTGAAACGGGAAGATAGAAAAAAGACGATCGATTCGATCGCGGCGTCCTACATTCTCGAAAGCTACTTATCCAAAGAAAAACAAAAAAATAAAAAGGCGGAGGAAAAAGCCATTATGAATAAAGAATTCAACGAAGAAATCTACGAAGACGAAGAAGACCGTATTTTTGAATTAGAAGCAGACGACGGCAGCGTGGAACGTTTGTATCATATCGCTACCATCGAATATAAGGGCGGTATGTACTGCATTTTCCAAAAGGCAGAACCTGAAACGGAGGAGGAAGAAGACGAAGTCGTTATTTTCGCGCTTGTAGGCGAAGGGGACGATGCGGTGCTCAATCCGATCGAAGACGAACAGCTTCTCGACGAAGTCTTTGCGGAATTCTGTCATCAGTACGAAGAATTTGAAAACAGCGACGACGCAATGAAGCTTGAACAGTAAAACAAGGCAAAAATACAAAACACCGCAGGCAGGTACGAGCTGAGCGGTGTTTTTTCTTATCAAAAGCCGCTAAAATCAAATAAAAAATTCTCGCGCGTACGCGTAGCGGGAAAATGGAAAGGGAAAACGAAACAAAAAAGCTGCAAAAAATACCAAAAAAATCTTAAAAATAACGTGAAATGAGTTGCTTTCATTTTGGCAATATGGTAAAATAGTAAGGCTGAAAATTCACACTCGCTCATTGTGCGTAATCCGTGTCCGTAAAATCTTTCAATGCGGACGTCATTACGAGCCAACACAAGGCGGGGAGGAAAAACGGAGGTTTGAATTATGGCAGTTATCACTATGAAGCAGCTC
>JBGVQS010000005.1:0-13209 GCA_045127595.1 Candidatus Scatosoma sp.
GGACCTGCTACATTCGTTAACTCTCGCCAATTTATCTACAAGTTCTACTACATCGTCATTTAATACCAAACTATAAACTGATTTTGACATACCCCTCTCCTTTTTTCATATATTATATACCCATTTTATAATTTTGCAAACGTTTTTATATAATTTTTCTTACAATTTAAAAAATAAAAAACAAGTCCCAGTAAATATCTAAAATATCTACAAGGACTTTATTTCTTATTTATGGAAAGATACGGTTACGCTCGTACCCAAGTCAAAATCGCTTTCAATGGAAAGTCTTGCATTAATATTTGAATATTGATGCATTTACGCTCACTTCCAATTTAATAATTTTTGAAATGTTGTTTAAATATTTAATATTTTGCTTTGAAATAAAAATTATTTAAAAGTTCCAATAAAAATTTGCAAAAATAAAAAAAATCTCGCAAAAAATACATGATTTTTAACGAGATTTAAGTCGTTTTATACGCAAATAATCAAAAACATGTGGAAATACTCACCCCACGAGTAAGTCTTATAGCCCCTGCCACACGCTTTGATTTTATCAAAGCGTTTTTTTTATTCTTTAAATTGATAACGATACAATTCCGCGTATAAACCGCCTTGCTTCATCAGGAAATCGTGCGAGCCTCTTTCGCTTATCTCCCCGTCCGTTACCACAAGGATTTCGTCGGCGTTCTTGACGGTCGAAAGTCGATGTGCAACAACGAGCGTTGTTCTGCCTTCCGACAACTCTGCAAGCGAACTTTGCACCTGCATTTCCGTCATATTATCTAGCGCACTAGTCGCTTCGTCCAAAATCAATATGGGTGGATTCTTCAAAAAGGCACGTGCGATAGAAATACGTTGCTTTTGCCCGCCCGAAAGCTTTATGCCGCGTTCCCCGACTTCCGTTTCATAACCGTTTGGAAGACTCATTACATAATCGTGAATATTCGCGCGTTTTGCAGCCAAAATCATTTCCTCGTCCGTTTTATTAGGTGAACCGTACATAATATTTTCCCTTACACTGCCGGCAAACAGGAAAACGTCTTGCGCGACAATGGCTATTTTGGAGCGTAACAAGTCGGTTGACACGTCGTTGATATCCGTACCGCCGATCGTGATTTTTCCGCTATCGCGAAGATAAAATCTAGGCAATAAATGACAAATCGTCGTTTTACCGCCACCGGAAGAACCGACCAAAGCAACCGTTTGCCCTTTTTTGACCGTGAAGGAAATCCCTTTTAAAACCTCCGCGCCGTTACCACCTGTTGTCTTATAGCCAAACAAAACGTTTTCAAAACAAATATCACCGTCCATATTCGATACTATGGGACATTCAGGTTCGTATTCAGACGGAGTATCCATCAACTCGCAAAAGCGGTTAAAACCCGTCAAACCGTCTTGAATTTGTTCAAACAAATTAATTAACGTGCGTATCGGCGTCAAGAGCATTGTTATATACAAAATAAATGCGGTAAAGTCCGCCCCTGTGATCTTGTTATAATAAAAAAGCAAGCCGCCGCAAAATAAGGCTATTAAATATAAGAAATCATTAAATGCGGACATGCCCGCTTGAAATCCACCCATCGCACGATAGGAATTTCCGCGCGCTTTTTTAAATTTTCCGTTTACTTCATCAAATTTTTCCGTTTCCGTTTTTTCGGCGTTATAAGCTTTTGTAATACGTATTCCCGATACGGAAGATTCAATTTCAGCGTTTAACCCCGCGACCGTCTTCCTCGATTCATCAAAAGCAAGGCTCATTTTTCGTCTTGCTTTCGTCGCAAATAAAATCATGAAAGGTACGTAGCAAACGACAATTAGCGTAAGCCATGGATTGATAAACGAAAGCATAATAAGCGCGCCGATAATCGATAAGAAAGAGTTAAACATATCTTCTGGACCGTGATGCGCCAACTCAGACACTTCGAATAAATCATTGATAATTCTCGACATTACGCTACCCGTTTTATTCTCGTCGAAGTAGGAAAAGGGCAACGTTTCGATATGGCGGAATAAATCCCTGCGCATATCCCCTTGAATTCGAACGCCAAGCACGTGTCCCCAGTAGCCAACGATATAAGTTAGAATACATTTTAACGCATATATTCCCGCAAGAACAACTGCCCATATAATCAAAAAACGCAAATTTTGATTAGGAACGTAATCGTTCATAATGTTTCGCGCAATCATGGGATAAAACATATTACATACTGAAATAGTAAACGAACAAATTAAGTCGATAAAAAATAGTTTTCTATGCGGCTTATAATATTTAAAAAAACGTTTTAGCTTTGCAAACATATAAATTTCCTCACAAATCATATTGTAGCACAACTACAATAAAAATGCAAGTCGAAAAAAGTAACGCATTAAAAATTCTTTATTTTCGATCTTCGGTATGTTTAGATAAAAAATAAAAACGAATACGCAAAGGTATCCGTCTTTGATGGAGCTACTAGCCGGATTTGTAAGGAGCGCAGCGACGGAATAGCAAAGCGTCCTCATGGCGACCTCGGTCGACGGTATGCTTTAAAAAATAAAAACGAATACGCATAGGTATCCGTTTTTGATGGAGCTACTAGCCGGATTTGAACCGGCGACCTCGTCCTTACCAAGGACGCGCTCTACCAACTGAGCCATAGCAGCATATTTAGATTACTATGACATTATAGTTAAAAACGAGAAACTTGTCAAGCTTTATCACGCCACTTTTGCAACTTTTTTTTAAAAGTTTTCTTTTTTAATAAAACTATGCGTTTGATAAATCGCAATAATTAAAGAAAAAACTCTTTTCCAAGCTCCAAATATTTATCGGTAAATTCACATAAGACGTAGCGCAGGTCTTTTAAGTATAACGTACCGCTTTCTATCCTTTTTAAACTTTCTATTTCTTCCCTGCAAATTTTCGCACATGCGAAAAAAAAGCTTTTACATTCCTGCGATAAAAACTCCATTTGCTCGATAAGCTCTCTTAAAATTCTTTTTCCGTCTTCCTGCGTTCCACCTTCTTCTAAAAGTGTGATACTCTCGTTTAATATTTCCATATATCCGTATAAAGTCTTAAAACAGCCAACGATATTCTTTGCGTTTTTCTTGTCTTTCTGACCTTTGAAATACAAATTTTCTAATCGCATTGAAAGGACGGAATATTCGTTAGACGATAAGCCTGTTTGCACCGTAAAGGCATTGTTTTCGGTTAAATATACCGATACTACGGCGTATTGTTTACCGTTTGCTTTTAAAATATAACCCGCGCCCCCTTCTAACCTTGAAAAATGCGCCCCTGCCTCTACGTGTGTAAAATTGCTCGTTAAAAAATAAAAAGTTTTCTCCAACGGAACGCATACCGCCGTCGTTAAAAAACGTGTATAACAATATACGCATAAAGAAAAAATTACCGCAAGCGACGTAATGATTTTAAACCAAAAAGAATCCGCCTTCATACCTTATTGTATGTCGGCGGATTTTTCAGTATTCTATCAATCTATATAGAGAACGCACTCTTTTGTTTGCAAGGTTTTTTGGACGTCGATTACCCGTTGATTAGACGAGCCTCTAAATTTTAAACGCAAGCTTTTTAATTCTTCTACGTAAGGACCGTCTACAAGTACGTCAAAAAGAGAAATCAACTCTTTGGTGTACTCGGTATTCTTTTCCGTTTCCTTTAAAACACCCGTTTTTTCATCTAAAACAAAGCCCGTATAACACCATATCGTCTTATTAGGGTATCTTTCGCGAACCTTTCTAACAAACGGCAGCAACGCTTCCTGATTTTGCGGTTCGAGTGGCTCTCCGCCAAGCAAAGAAAGCCCTGCAATATAGCTTGGCGCAAGCTCGGTTAAAATCTTTTCAGCGATACGTTCGCCAAAGCGTTCTCCATAGGAAAAATCCCAAGCAACGGCGTTAAAGCAGTTTTTACAATGGTGCGTACAGCCCGATACGAATAAGGAAATCCGCACCCCTTCACCATTCGCAATATCCGTCCATTTAATCGTTGCGTAATTCATTATAAATGCAATACTCTATCTTTAATTTCTTGCGTTCTGCCCTGATTCCAGTACTGCGTACCGATATAGCCGCAGGTACGGCGGGCAACGTTCATTTTTGCTTGATCGCGGTTCTTACAGTTCGGGCATTCCCAAATCAATTTGCCCGATTCGTCCGTTTGAATTTGAATTTCTCCGTCATAACCGCAAATTTGGCAATAATCGCTCTTGGTGTTCAATTCCGCATACATAATATTATCATAGATAAACTGCATTACGGAAAGCACCGCAGGAATATTATCCTGCATATTCGGTACTTCTACGTAGGAAATTGCACCGCCGGGAGAAAGCTGTTGGAATTCGCTTTCAAACTTCAATTTTGTAAACGCGTCGATTTCTTCGGAAACGTGTACGTGATAACTGTTGGTAATATAGCTCTTATCCGTAACGCCAGGGATAATCCCAAAACGTTTTTGCAAGCACTTTGCAAATTTATAGGTCGTGCTTTCAAGCGGCGTTCCATAAAGAGAGAAATCGATATTTCCCTTCGCTTTCCATTCCTTACATTTGTCGTTCAAATGCTTCATGATTGCAAGCGCAAACGGCTTTGCTTCGTCGTCCGTATGCGATTTTCCCGTCATATGCTTGACGCATTCATATAAGCCTGCATAACCAAGTGAAATGGTCGAATAACCGCCGTAAAGCAGTTTGTCGATCGTTTCCCCTTTTTCAAGACGGGCAAGCGCACCGTATTGCCATAAAATCGGCGCGGCGTCGGAAAGCGTGCCTTTTAAACGGTTGTGTCTTTGCATTAACGCACGATAACAAAGCTCTAATCTTTGATCGAAAATTTCCCAGAATTTTGTTTCATCTCTGCCCGAAGAAAGCGCAACGTCAACCAGGTTGATCGTTACAACCCCTTGGTTGAATCTACCGTAATATTTCGGCTTTCCTGCTTCGTCTACGTACGGCGTTAAGAAGCTTCTGCAACCCATACAGGTATAGCAATGCCCTTCGCCGTTTTTGTCCACTTTGAATTCGAGCATTTTCTTTTCAGAAATATAATCGGGCACCATGCGTTTTGCTGTACATCTTGCCGCCAATTCCGTCAAATACCAGTACGGCTGACCTTCCGTTACGTTATCTGGTTCAAGCACGTAAATAAGCTTGGGGAAGGCAGGAGTAATCCATACGCCCGATTCGTTTTTAACACCTTTAATGCGCTGCTTGAGCGTTTCTTCAATAATCAAGGCAAGGTCGGCTTTTTCCTGTTCGTTACGCGCTTCATTCAAGTACATAAAGACTGTTACGAAAGGCGCTTGACCGTTCGTCGTCAACAAAGTAACCACTTGGTATTGAATGGTTTGAATGCCGCGCTTGATTTCTTCAAGCAAACGCTTTTCAGCGATTTTATTAATTTTTTCTTCGTCCGTAATCCCAAGTTCGGACAATTCCTGCGCAACCGACAAACGGATTTTCTTACGGCTGATGTCTACGAACGGCGCAAGATGAGTAAGGGAAATACTCTGCCCACCGTATTGGTTGGACGCAACCTGCGCAATGATTTGCGTTGCGATATTACAAGCTGTGGAAAAGCTGTGCGGTTTTTCGATCAAAGTCCCCGAAATAACCGTACCGTTTTGCAGCATGTCTTCTAAGTTTACAAGGTCGCAATTATGCATATGCTGCGCAAAATAATCGGCGTCGTGGAAATGAATCAAGCCTTGATCGTGCGCCGCTACAATATCGTCAGGCAACAAGATACGACGGGTAAGGTCTTTGGATACTTCCCCTGCCATATAGTCGCGCTGAACGCTGTTGACCGTCGGGTTTTTATTGGAGTTTTCCTGCTTAACTTCTTCGTTGTTACATTCGATAAGCGTTAAAATTTGCGCGTCCGTCGTGTTTACCTTTCTAACCAAAGCACGGTTATAACGATAGGTTATATATTTGCGCGCCAAAACAAAGGACATGGACGCCATCAAACGGTTTTCTACCATATCCTGAATTTCTTCTACGTGCGGAGAACGCCCCAAACGAGCGCATTCTTCCATAACCACATCTACTATATTTTGAATCGCACCCTCCGAGATACGATGTCGTTCGCCAACTTCTTTGTTCGCTTTGCGAATAGCCGCAACAATTTTCTCCTTATCGAAAATGACTTCCTGTCCGCTTCGCTTAATAATTTTCATTTCTTTCATCCTTCCACACACCCCAACGTTTTATCTTTTGCCGAACATTTTTTTATATAAGAATTGTACAGCATACATCAATATCTTGTACAAAAAACGCATATTTAAACACAATATATTGTGTACGCGGTCATTCGCGCCTTACTATTATACCATATCTTGTGGTAAAGTCAAGCGCATAAACACAAAATATGGTATAGAAAAAACTTATAGTGTACACGGCGTATAAAAAGGTGAAACTCCTTTAAAATAAAGGCTTTCCGATTTTTTTCAAAAAAACTTCCATAGAAAAATAAAATACCTTTATTTTTTCACGTAAAAAAAGACGGCAAAAACCGTCTTTTTGAGTCAATTTCTGGATTATGAAAGGTCTTCAATCAGCTTTTGAAAGTAAGAAAAATCTTTTGCTTGTTCCAAAGCGCGCACTGCAGATTCTTCGCCATGTTTAGAGATAACGCTACTACAAATCCGTTCTTCTAAATCCCGTTCGAGATCTGTTTGCAATAACTCCCTTTGCTGTAAATTTGACTCTACAAAATCTATGGAAGGATAAATTCTCTTTTGCGCAAGTTCCTTACTTAAACGATATTCCGCGCTTGCAATCGCGGTTAAGCCTACGCGAAGAAGCTCGTCCGCGGGATTTCCCGTTTGTTCGGATACGGAAGCCAACATTGTCAACGAGCCTTTTTCAAAACATCTTGCCGAGCCGAAATATTTTTTAACGTATTGCAAGGTTTTACTTTCCAAACCAAACGTAAGATTGTTTCCTCCGGAAGAAGCATCCGTATCGTTATAAGCGCGAGCCAAGGAGTTAAGAGAATCGACGAGCAATAAAACGTCTTCCCCCATCTCTGTTAAGGATTTCGCGCGTTTCATAAGGAAATCCGCGATAAAAACTTGACGGTCAGGATCGTCTTCGTAGGTGGTATACAACAAATTTTCCTTAGGAATAATCGAACGGAATTGTGCAACCGCTTCGGGCGCTTGATCGATCAATAATACAAGCAACGTAAGGTTTTGCGTATTTTTCTTTACCGCCAAAGCAATGTCCAATAAAAACTTCGTTTTGCCTGTTTTGGGAGCACCGACTACGCAAGCACGCTGCCCTTTCCCGAGCGGAAGAACGTAATCTAAATATTTTGCAACGGCAGAATTCTCCCCTGTTGTACCGCAAAGAGCGATTTTCTCCGTCGGAGCACAAATTTCTTCCTGCTCGAAAACAGTGCGTTTAAAAGTATTAACGACGCGATTGTTCACAGTAAGTACGTCTACCGCCATATATGCCGCGTTTCCGCGTTGCGCGTGGCATGTAATAACGTCCCCTTCACGCAAGCCGTATTGTTCCTTTAAAGCTGTACTAAAAAGCAATTTCCGATCGCTATCTTCCCCATTGAGCGGCAATAAATAAAAAACTTCGTTCAAATTTTGTAGCTGTCCGCAATGAATTTCCGTTGCTTCTGCTAATTTTTGTTTTACCTGTTCCGCATCGGGATCTTCTAAGCGTAATCCCCAATCGTTTAATTCCTTTACTCGTTGCCGTTCCAAGGCAAAATTAAACGTTGACGGCGTATTTCCCGCAATATACCTTACGCGAAGCTGCGCCATCTTTTCTACAATTTCTTCGTCCACCTTCACGTTCTTAATCGGCGCGCCCTTATTCGATTTCGGAACGGGCGCAAGCACGCCAGTAAAAATCGCAACAATCCCGTCTATGAGTTCCCCCTTTTTCATTTTTGTGGGATTATCCAAACCGATTTCTCTGCCGTAAATACGTAAATCGCCGATACTGCGGCTGTTTAAATACTCCTTCGCGGCATACGTAAATTCTTTAAATTCATTATTAGGCATTATTTGTACGCTCCATATAAAGAATTTCCTTGGAATGTTTATCCAAGCTTTCTTTGGTTAAAATATATTCCCCGTTTAAACAAGAGATATACTTATCCGTCAAACGCAAAAACGCGTCGATAGCGGCAATATCCAAGCAACCGTCTTGGGGTAAATAATGCATGGGAATCGTCAGCTTTGCCCCGATTTTATCGGCGTATTCTTTTGCTTGCAAAGCGTCAATCGTATACCGACCGCCTACGGGAATCAACAGCACGTCGGGCTTGCCGATTTTTTGTAATAAATCTTCCCGACAGCTTTCCCCTAAATCGCCCAAATGGCAAAATTCGATTCCGTCTACCTTGATTTTAAATATGACGTTTTTACCACGTAAAGCGCCCTGCTTTTCGTCATGCCAACTGTTTTCCCCGCGGATCTCTATCCCGTTAAACTCGTACACGGTGGCTTCGTTTGCAACGAACTGCACTTCGCTTACCGCTTGCAAATAATTATGATCAAAATGCGCATGGCTTGTTGTAACAATTTGCGCGGAAAGCCCCTGCGGTAATTCGTACCCCACCTGTGTATAAGGATCGGTCAATACGCAAATACCGTCGTCGCTAATTATCTGAAAGCAGGAATGTCCCAAATATCTAATTTTCATAATTTCCCCTTATTTTTCTTTCGCAAACAAGCGAATCTTCATTTCTTGCCGTTCGTCGCCAAACAATAAATCGTACTGCATGGATAACAATAACGAATCTTTTTGCAAGGAATAATTTACCTTTTTTCCAAGGACTGAAAGGGCTCCATTAGAACCGCCTATCCCAAGAATCCCTTGCGTTAAAACGCCTTCCTGCACCGTCAAACGGAGCGTGTAATCCCCTTCACGGAAAATTTTCACCGTGTTTTTCTCGATGTCGATACGCACCTGCGTGCTGTTTTCCATATATTCAATTTTTGCGTTTATTGCGGTAATTTCCGCTTGCGCGGCGGTCGTAAAATGGGTTTCTTTTCCATCCGTTACCGTAGTGATCGTTAATTGACATGCTTTCATCTTCTTTCCTCTAATGCCATTATAACAAATATTTTTCAAAAAGTAAATAACTTTTGTCGAATTTTGTAAAATAATAGGAAAACGATCAATCGTTTTCCCGCTTGATAGATTCGCGGATCAGTCTGCCCGCTTTTAATTGTTCACGCAAAGACTCCTCGTCATTATTTTTCAAGGAAGCCCTATATTCGCTCAAATGCATAATCAAGCCGTCTAATTCTTCTAAAATATAGGCACGATTGCTCATATAAAGATCCGTCCAAATATTCTCGTCCACGCCTGCGATACGAGTCATATCTTGAAAACTGCCCCCAGTAAAGCCGTCGCAGCCTTTGACCTGCGCGCTTTTTACGTATGCGTTCGAAACAAGATGTGCAAGCTGGGACGTGAGCGCGATTTTACGATCGTGTTCTTCAGCGCTACATTCTACAATTTTAGCAAAACCCATTTGACGGGCGTATTCTTTGGCTTTTGAAAGTGCGGTTTTATCCGTTTTTTCGCAACAAGTTATTACCAAATTGGCGCGCTGAAATAGCGTAGATGTTGCCGAGGCAATCCCCGACGTTTCCTTTCCTGCCATAGGATGTAATCCAACGTAGCGGTAATTGCGTTTTTCCTCATATACAGCCTTTTCAAGCGCAAGCTTTACCCCGCAAACGTCATAAACAAATGCGTTATCTTTAAAAGAAAGGGTTTTTAAAAGTGAAATTGCCGCATAAGGCGGTACTGCGATAAATACCGTATCGTATAAGGAAATATCCCGTGCTTTTGCCTGAATATATCCTTTTTGACGAGCGTATTCTACCGCAGTTTCATCTAAATCCATGCCGTCGACGGTATAGCCTGCGTTCGTCAATGCGCCGCAAAGAGAACCGCCTATAATCCCTAAACCGATAACCGCTATTTTTTCCATACTTCTCTCCAAATCTTTTCTATTATATTAGCATATATTACGTGAAATTTCAAGCGTTTACAAAAGAAAAATCCCTGCCGATTGTAGCAAGGATTCGCTCTTTTTATTTTTCTTCGTCTAAACGGTGGTGTGAATATTTTTCACGAGTCGCATTCCCCCCTCGAATATGCCGTTCGCTTAAATTCAAATCCAACACCTGCCGTACAAGCTCGTAAAGTTCCGCGTCTATGTATTTCAAACGTTCGGAAACGTCTTTATGTACCGTTGATTTACTGATGGAAAAATGCGCGGAACACGCCCGTACGGTACAACCCGTAGAAACGATATATTCCGCGCATTTCATCACTCTGTCCTCAATATAATCCCACAAAATCCCGACCTCCGTAATCTCGTTACGAAATTATACTATGTCGGTTTTTCGGATTTTATAACTGATTTTATCCGTTTATTCGTCTTTTTTATAATACAACGGATATACGGCTTTGACGGAATCCTCCGCAATACCCAAAACCTTTTTTGCACGCGCACTTTGCACTGAAATGAACACGTCTTCGCTTGAAATTTCGGATACGGAATTCCCTTTTTCTACTACAGCCAGCTTATAAGGAACGGTTACGTAGGAAACCGCGAGCACTTTCGCACCGTCGCGCATACCTACGATAATCGAGCCTTTCTTATAACGTTTCGTCGGTTCGATTTGCGAAGAAATTACCCGTTTGAATTTCCCTTCGTCCGTTGCTACAATAATTTCCCCTTCGCCGTTGATTTGTTTCATAAATACGACTTCGTCGCCGTCGCGAAGCATAATACCGCGCACGCCCGTTGCGACTCTGCCCTGCGTGGGAATGTCGTCCTTTGTTGCATTGACGCAAATCCCTTCTTTCGTTACCATGATAATCGTATCGTCTTCGGAGGTATCTTCTTCCACGTTAATAACTTCGTCGTCTTCATTGAGTTTGACCGCTTGGAAAACGTCTTTGCGCTGTTCGTATTCCGCCCAGTCCGTCTTCTTAATCATACCCTTTTTCGTGAAGAACAATAAGCTTCCGTAAGGCATATGCTCGTCAAGGGCAAACATGGAAATAAGCTTTTCTCCCTGTTCCGCTTCTTCGGACAAATCTTTTAAGCTTACCCCTTCGTCGGAAAGCTTGCAAATCAAATCGGGATCGGAAATATCGAGTTTATGGCAGTTCCCGTAATTTGTGAACGCAAAAATCCGTTTATCCGTTACCGTTTTTAAGATTTTGGTCGCAATCAAGTGCGGTTTGAACTTTCCGTCAAGCGGTTTTTCCAAAGCTTCAACGTTCTTGCCCGTCAATACCTTGAATTTATCGTCCGCAGTATATACGAAATGACAGCGCTCGCCCGCTTTTTTCTCCGTCGCGGTCGCAACCATTCCGTCCGCTTCTTCACGCGTGAATACCAAACGGGATTTTCTCGGCGTGGGATATTTTTCTTTGATTTCCGTGATTTCTTCTTTGACGACTTGTAGCTGCAACTCTCCGCTCTTGGAAATTGCCGTAAGCTTTTTAATAAGCTTTTTCAGCTCTTTAAGCTCTTCTTCCAGCTTGAAAATTTCAAGTTTCGTCAAACGTGCAAGGCGCAAATCGAGAATTGCCTGCGCTTGCGCTTCGGAAATTTCAAAGCGTTCCATAAGACGATTTCTTGCGTCGCCAGTGCTGTCCGATTTTTTAATAGTGGCAATGACTTCGTCGATATTCTGTACGGCAATAATCAAGCCTTCTAAAATATGACAACGCTGTTGCGCTTGTTTCAAATCAAACAACGTTCTGCGTTTGATGACTTGCTGTTGATATTTTACGTAATGACGGATAACGTCCATCAAACCGAGCTGTTGCGGTTTTCCGTCGGCAATCACGACCATATTGATACCGAACGTAACTTCCAAATCGGTATATTTATATAGGCATTTTAAAATCTCTTCGGGATCGGCGTCTTTTTTGATACGGATCAACGCGCGCATACCCGTTCTGTCCGATTCGTCGGCAACGTAATCAAGCCCCGCAAGCTCCTCTTTTTTCTCTTCGCGAAGATCAACAATCTTGCGCAAAAGCTGTGCTTTATTGACCTGATAAGGCAATTCGCTAATAATCAAATTTGTCTTGCCGTTGTCCGTCTTTTCTGCGGTAATCTTTGCGCGTAAGGTGATTTTTCCCCTACCCGTTTTATATGCTTGAATCAATTCGTTTGCGATAATCAAGCCGCCTGTGGGGAAATCGGGCGAAGGGATATATTCCATCATTTCTTCCAAAGAAATGGCAGGATTGTCGATATACGCCACTACGCCGTTGATAACTTCTTCTAAATTATGCGTAGGAATGTTAGTTGCAAGCCCTACCGCAATCCCCGACGCACCGTTGACAAGTAAATTGGGGAAACGTCCGGGAAGAATGTCTGGTTCTTTTAAGCTATCGTCAAAGTTTAAGGAAAAGCTGACGGTTTCCTTATCAATATCGCGCAACAATTCCAACGCAAGCGGTTCCATACGCGCTTCGGTATAACGCATAGCAGCCGCAGGGTCGCCGTCTACCGAACCGAAGTTTCCGTGTCCGTTGACAAGCGTTTTGCCCATATTGAAATTCTGCGCCATACGCACCATTGCGTCATACACGGAGCTATCGCCGTGCGGGTGGTATTTACCCATACAATCCCCGACGATACGCGCGCTCTTTTTATGCGGTTTATCAGGGGTTAAGCCCATTTCGTTCATTGTGTATAAAATACGTCTTTGAACGGGCTTTAAGCCGTCTTCTACACGCGGTAACGCGCGATCGAGAATAACGAATTCCGCATACGGCAACATGGACGAATGCAACACTTTTTCAAGCGGTTCGACGAACAGCTGTCCGGTCGGTTCAACGATTTTTTCCGGTTCTTTTTTACTTCTCGCCATTTCCGCTCTCCTTTTCATTCTTCTTTTCTATCTTATCAATAAAGGTATCGCGCTTATTGAAATTTGCGTATTTTGCCAAGAATTCCTTTCTGCCTTCTACCTTATCGCCCATCAAAGTCGTAATCATGCGTTCCGCTTTTGCCGCGTCTTCAACGGTTACCTGTATCAAGTTTCTCGTTGCAGGGTTCATCGTCGTTTCCCAAAGCTGTTCCGCGCTCATCTCACCAAGCCCTTTATAGCGTTGGAGCTGATACCCTTTACCGATTTTTTCAATCTTTTCGTTGAGTTCCTTATCGTCGTACGCGTATTCTACCTTATCCCCT
>JBGVQS010000006.1:0-71962 GCA_045127595.1 Candidatus Scatosoma sp.
ATGCGTATCGAAACGGAACTTTTCTTAAAGCGTTTGATTGTCGGTGGGATGGACAAGGTATACGAAGTAGGCCGTATCTTCCGTAACGAGGGTATGGACGCTTATCACAACCCCGAATTCACGTCGATTGAAATGTACGAAGCATACAGCGATTATTTCGATATGATGGATATGATCGAGGATCTGTATAAAACGGTTACGAAAAACGTTTGCGGAACGTTGGATATTACCTATCAGGGCACGGAAATCCACATGGGCGAGTGGACTCGCTTGACCATGGCGGAAGCGGTGAAAAAATATGCGGGTGTGGATTATAACGACTGGGCAACGGACGAAGACGCAAGAGCGGCTGCGAAAACGCTCGGCGTAGAGCTTGAACATGAAAACGCAACCAAGGGCTGGGTTTTGATTGAGCTGTTTGACGCGTTCGTAGAAGATAAGCTTGTACAGCCTACGGTGATCTACGATTATCCCGTGGAGAACTCCCCCCTTGCAAAACGCAAGCCGTCTAATCCTGCGTTTACCGAACGTTTTGAATATTTCATTTGCGGACATGAATTCGGGAATGCGTTCTCGGAATTGAACGATCCGATCGATCAAAAACAACGTATGGTCAAGCAGGTGGAAGCAAAACGCGCGAAGGGCAACAACGACGCGCAGGTGGACGACGATTTCATCAACGCGCTCGAATACGGTTTGCCGCCCACAGGCGGGCTTGGGATGGGACTCGACCGTTTCGTAATGTTGCTTACGGACAGCTCTACGATCCGCGACGTTATTCTCTTCCCCACAATGAAACCGAAAAAATAAAAATTCCGCCGACGAGCGCTTGTTTTGGCAGGCTTTGTCGGCGTATATTTTCAAAAGGGAAAAACAGGTTCAACTCGTACCTGCCCCCTTGGTTTATTCTATTTTATATGGATAGGGTGAAAAAATGGATGCAAAAATCACAAAATTAAGACTATCGAGATTTCTCTCGTACGATTGGCTGAAAATCGTAGGGCTTTCGGTGGCGTTTATTATCGTTTGGACGCTGATTTTTACCATGACCGCAACGCGCGTGTTGCCGTCGCAGCAGTTCACGGTTATCAATTATACGAGCAACAACACGTTGGGCGACGGGTTCTATAAATCGTTGAACAAAGCGAAAGAAAACGGCGTATTTTCCTATGAAGTCATTGAAAACACGACGGTTGATCTTCGTGCGTCGGGGGATTCGGCAAACACGATTTTGGAAGCGCGTTTTACAACGGACGAGGGCGACGCGATCTTCGTTTCGGGTGCTGGAAATCCCAAATACCCCGTGATTGACGAGCTGACGGAAGAAGAAGTTTACGACGTTACGACCGACAGCGAAGGGAACGAACGGAAAACGCTGCGTTGCCAAGCGACGTATTTGGAAACGTTTATTTCCGGCTGGTATTATAATTTGGAGCTTTTAAAGGAAGGCGACGAGGAACGCTTGACTTTCTTTGAAGAACTTAAAGCATATCTTGCTCGTTTTTATACCGATTGGAGTGATGAAACGGAAGAATTGAGCGAAGACGCGAAAGCGTTAATTGAAAAGGATTTCCGCAAGCGCGCAAAGGGCGACAAACGCTACAAGACGGAAAAACAAATTAAAAAAGCGGTGCAAAATGAAATTTTGCGCGTGGAGCAAAGCCGCACTTCCCTATTGAAATTCTATGATTTCTTAGGTAAAGGCTATATTGAATTAACGGATTTCACCTATGAAGATGTAGAAACGGGCGAAACGGTTAATCTCGGTTCGTATGCAATCAATCTTTGCCCCGACGAAAGAATGGATAGCTTGAAAAATATCGTCAGCTATACCCAAACGTGGTATGATGCGGACGATAAAGCGCACTATGAAACGACCGCGCGCGACATGCATATCATATTGCTTGATTTGGGCGGCATTGACGAGTGTTTCAAGTTCGAAGCCCTGAACTACGTTGTGTATTTGGTAGAGAGCTGCTGCACGGAATTAAATCCTCAAAATTGATTTTTACGACCGCCGCGCTTGATACGCGGCGGAACTGTTATTTCGACATATTTTTTCAAAGAAGTGGCGCTACGGGGGAGCAAATGAAGAAGATTTTTAAAAACAAAAAGCTTTTAAAAAGCTGTTCTATTGCGCAGATGCTCCTTTCGCAGGAAAGAAAAAAACACCTTTCCTTTCATACGCCTGGGCACAAGCAAAAGGGTTGGGATATTACCGAGCTTTCCTATTCGGATAATCTTTCCTGCCCAAGCGGTTGTATCGCGCAGGCGGAAAAGGATATAGCGGATTTGCTTGGGGCGGAGCGCAGTTTTTTATTGACGGACGGTTCGACTTCGGGCGTGCTTGCAATGCTGTACGCCGCAAAAATGCTGGGCGCGCAAAAGCTTGCTGTGTGCGCGGATACGCATAAGAGCTTTTTTAACGGCTGTTTATTGCTTGGAATCACGCCGCTTGTGTATGACAGAACGCGTGTAAAAAATATTCCCCGCCCCCGTTCTTTTAGGGAGCTGACGGCGGAATACGCCGAAATTTTATCGGAAGCGGACGGGTTGTTTTTGACTTCGCCCGATTATTACGGAAACGTAGCAGACCTTACCGCTATTCGCTCCTTTTGCGACGAAAAGAAAAAGCTTCTCTTGATCGACGGTGCGCACGGCGCGCATTTGCGGTTTGATAAAAAGATATATGCAGGCGCGTATGCGGATTTTTGGGTGGACGGCGCGCACAAATGCTTGCCGACTTTTACGCAGGGCGCAGTGGTTTCCGCAAAGACGGCAGTTTTTGCAGAGGCGCTTCAAAAGGGTGTGGATATTTTCCGCACGACAAGCCCTTCCTATCCGATTATGGCGTCGGTGGAATACGGCGTAAAGTGTCCCCAAAACGTAGCCTTAGAAAATGCGGTAAGTGGGTTTGCACAATCCAGCGAACGGATTTATTTTGGCGGAGATTGGACGAAGCTGGTCGCGCTGTTTGGAAAAAATGCCTATAAAGCGGAAAGGTTTTTTATCAAACAGGGCGTATATCCCGAATTTTGCGACGGGAACGTTGTGATGTTCTATTTTTCCGCGGCAACGACGACAAGAGAATGGAAAAAATTAAAAATGCTGCTGTTGCGTGCGTTTACGCTTTTCCCCTATACGGAAAAGAAAATTCCCGCTAAGGAAAAGGTGGAACTCGGTGGCGAAACTGAGTGGGTTTTACCGAGCGAAGCGGTGGGTAGGATTTGTGCCGTAGCTTGCGGACTTTTTCCCCCGTGTACCCCCCTTCTTTCCGTTGGGGAGAAAATTACGGAAGAAAAAATATCAATATTACAAGGCGCAAGCAACGTTTTCGGGGTTTGCGGACAAGAGAGAAAGATTTGCGTCTTTCAGGTTGTAAATAAGTAAAACGGAGAATAAGCTATGGAAAGGAAGGGAAAATTTATCACTTTTGAAGGCTGCGACGGATCGGGCAAAAGCACGCAATTAAACCTGCTGATCGAGTATTTGCAGAAGACGGGAACGCCGCATATTTTTACGCGTGAACCGGGCGGCGGAAAAATCTCCGAAGCGATTCGTGAAATTTTACTCAACGGAAAAAATGCGGAAATGACGGATGAATGTGAGGCGCTTTTGTACGCAGCGGCGCGTATGCAGCACCTTTCCGACCGTGTTGCTCCTGCGCTTGCGGAAGGAAAGCTTGTCGTGTGCGACAGATACGTGGATTCGTCTTTTGCGTATCAAGCTTATGCGCGCGGGCTTGGAATGGACTTCGTTGGGCAAATCAACGCGCTTGCCATGACGAAATACCGCCCCGACGTTACGATTTTTATCGAGCTTACGCCCGAAGAAGCTTTTCAAAGAAAGCACGGTGCGGATGAAAACGACCGTTTAGAGCAGGCTGGTATGGCATTTCATAGACGGGTGTACGAAGGATATATGGCGCTTGCAAAAGCCGATCCCGAACGTATCGTTTGCATTGACGGGCGGCAGACCCCGCAAGAGGTTTTTGCTTGCGTGTTGAAAGCGTTGCGTGATCACAGCTGTTTATAAAAAAATATAAGGAACGAGCGTATGGAACTTTGGGAAGTGATTTTGCTCGGCGTTGCGCTTGCGATGGACGCGTGCGCCGTAGCAATGACGGACGGAATGTGCGAATCAAAAATGCCGATAAAGCGCGCCTTTTTAACGGCGGCAATGTTCGGCTTTTTTCAATTTATGATGCCGATGATCGGGTACTTTATCACGGGGATCGTCGCGGAAGCGTTCTTTGAAACGTTTGAAAAAATATCCTCGTGGATTTCCTTTTTATTGCTTGGGTTTTTAGGCGGTAAAATGATAGTTGAAAGCGTGAAGGAAATGCGCGAAAATAAAAAAACGACGGGGACGGGGGGAGATTTAACCGTTTGTCCGATTGAAAAACGTATATCCTTTTCAAAGCTTTTATTACAAGCCGTCGCGACCTCGATCGATGCGCTTGCCGTGGGCGTAACCTTGCAGATGGCAAAAATTTCGCAAGGGCTTGCGCTTGGAGTTTGGGGTTCTACCGTAACCATTGGTATCGTTACTTTGTTTTTGAGCTTCGGCGCGGTATTCCTTGGGAAAGCCGTGGGGAATAAGCTCTCGGATAAAGCAGGGTTCTTTGGTGGCGTCGTACTTGTCTGTATCGGCGTAAAATTGCTTCTTGACGGAATTTTATAAAACAAACGGAAGAATTTCGACAAAAATCGGGCGTGAAAAGTGTTCGTTTTGTGAACGTTTGCTAAATGTTTTTATTTTGCTGTGAAAACGCTTGAAATGTTTCACGGCTTTGTGGTAAAATGAAAGCGTTGTAAATATGTGTTTGTTTTTAACAAAAACAAGCAGAATTCCCTTTCGCCGTTTATCTTTCGGCAAGATGGGTTATAAATAACAGTAGGCATTACAAGGAGAAACGACTTTGAGTAGAAAAGCAAAGACAATTATGTGGATTGTAATCGGCGTTTTGGCGGCGATTATTATCGGCAGTATTTTAATGGACGTTTTGGACGACGCGGAATCGGTCAATTTTAATAAATTTTACAGTTTGGTTCAAGACGGCACGATTGGAAAGGTGTACGTTGACGGTTATAACTTAACCGGGTACGAATACGATCTTTCAGGGAAAGTAATTGCGGAATATACAACGGTAGGTCCGAATTTGTACGACAACCCCGGAATTATCGAAAACTGGATTGAAAAAGGCGTTAAGATCAAGTATGCCGACCCGAACGAAGGCAGTATTTGGTCGAGCATTCTTCCGATGGTCGGTGTGATCGTCGTTGCGCTTATTTTCTGGTTGATTATGCGCTCGGCGGCGGGCGGCGGTAACGCGGCGATGAATATCGGCAAGTCCAAGGCGCAGGTGCAAAACAATTTAAAAGTGCGTTTCTCGGACGTTGCAGGCGCGGAAGAAGAAAAGGAAGAATTGCAAGAAGTTGTAGAATTCCTGAAATCCCCCAAAAAGTTTTCCAACCTTGGGGCAAGAATTCCGTCGGGCGTATTGCTTGTCGGCCCTCCGGGAACGGGTAAAACTTTGTTTGCGAAAGCGGTTGCCGGGGAAGCGGGTGTGCCCTTCTTCTCGGTATCCGGTTCGGACTTTGTAGAAATGTACGTCGGTGTGGGTGCGAAGCGTGTGCGCGACTTATTTGATATGGCAAAGAGAAATCAGCCCTGTATCATTTTTGTGGACGAAATCGACGCGGTAGGCAGACGGCGCGGCGCTGGGCTTGGTGGCGGACACGACGAACGCGAACAAACGCTCAACCAAATCCTTGTACAAATGGATGGCTTTGAAAGCAACGACGGAATTATCGTTATGGCGGCGACTAACCGCGCGGACATTCTTGACCCCGCGCTTCTTCGTCCCGGCCGTTTTGATAGACAAGTCCACGTAAATCTCCCCGATGTAAAGGGACGTGAGCAAATCTTAAAAGTACACGCGCGTAATAAACCCATGGCACCCGACGTGAATTTCAAAACGGTGGCACGTATTACCGCAGGGTTCTCGGGCGCGGAGCTTGCCAACCTTCTCAATGAAGCGGCAATCCTTGCGGCTCGCGCAGGCAAGAAGATGATCGGCAATCTCGAACTGTACGACGGTATCAACAAAGTGTTGATGGGGCCGCAGAAAAAGAGCCGCGTCGTAACCGAATCGGACAAACGCTGTACCGCTTATCACGAAGCAGGGCACGCGGTTCTGGCTTGTCTTTGCAAACATTGTGATCCCGTGCACGAAGTTTCAATTATTCCCCGCGGCAGAGCGGCTGGTTATACCATGACTCGCCCTGAAACGGACGATAATGACGTTTCGTATAATAAACTGATTGATAATATTTGTATGTCGCTCGGCGGACGTGTTGCCGAAGAACTCGTTATTCAAGACATCACAACGGGCGCGAGCGCCGACTTGCAGCACGTTTCCGATATTGCGCGTAGAATGGTTACGCAATGGGGTATGAGCGAAAAGCTTGGGCTTGTAGCGTACGATTCCGACCAACCTGTGTTTATGGGTATGGAATACGGCAACCAAAGCCGCGGCGGCTATTCGCAGGAAACAGCGGCGGCGATCGATTCCGAAATTAGACGGCTCGTTTCCGAAGCGCATGAAAGAGCGGTAAAACTCTTGAAAGAAAACCGTTCGATTCTCGATAATATGTCCCGCGTGCTTGTGGAACAGGAAACCATTTACACCGAAGAAGTTTCCATGTTAATGAAAGGCGCGTCGTATAAAGAAGTTATCGAGTATATGAACAATCGCGAGGACACGCACAAATCGAATCCGTTTGCGCAAGCAACTACCCCTACCAAGGAACACGTGGTAGAGACTGATACGGAAGAAACAACAACGGAAAACGTAGCGGAAACGGCCATGGAAAAACCTGCGGAAGAACCGCAAGTAAATCAAGCTGAAACGGACGAAAAAACGGAAGAATAAGAAAAAACCGAGCCGCTTTTTGCGGCTCTGTTTTTCAAAACGGCGTAAGTGCAAACCAACGTTTGCGAAAGGAAGATAAAAGCAAACAATGGGGTACGGGGGTAAAGAATGAGAAAGATAAAACGTAAAAAATCTTTTGATATTGAATATGAAAAACGCACGGTTGCCGTGCAAGCAATCGACGCGCACACGGCATTTGAAGACTGGGATAAAAAGGAGTTAAAATCCCGCGCGGCGTATTTTTTGTTGAACGGCTTGCCGGAGCTTTCCGTCAACGTAGGCGAAGACGGAAGATACAAGCTGTTGGCGGCGGATAAGGATTTCTATGCGGCGAAAGCCGGCGGCGCGACCGAGTTATCCGTGCGCGTGTATAAATTTTCCGAAAAGAACGCCGACGCATTCAGTTTGTTGGAAAAGCTGAAAACGGAAAAGCTTACCGCGATGGAAGAAGGGTATATGATGCAGCGGCTGATCAAAGAACACGGCTTAACGCAAGACGATATTGCCGCACTCGTAGGAAAATCCCGTCCGGCGGTTGCAAATACCCTGCGACTTTTGACGTTGACACCCGAAGTTATCGGGCTTGTGGAAAGCGGAAAGCTTTCGGCGGGGCATGCAAGAACGCTTGTAAGAGTCCCTGCGGAAAAGCAGTTTGCGTTTGCGGAAGAAGCGTTGAAACGGGATTATACCGTTCGTGAAATGGAACGCGCAGTAAAGGCGTTTTTGACTCCGCCCGAAGTGTTACAGCAAGAAAAGGACGCGAAAGCAGCGGCGAAGTCCGCGGAGCTAAAAGCGTTTGTCGAGCGTATGCGCGGCGTTTTCCGCACGAAAGTTTCCTTGATCGGGAACGATAAAAAGGGCAGAATATATATTGATTATTACTCCCCCGAAGATTTGTATCGGTTTGAAGAATTTTTGGATATGATCGAAAGCTTTGACAGGGAATAAAAAAAGCACAAAAGCAGCCGTGCATAGCAAATGCACGGCTGCTCTTTTATTTCTAAGGCATTATTTTATCATACAATAAGGAAACAATTTGCGTACGGACTTTATCGGATAAAGAAACGAGAAAAGGAGCACTGCGCAAAACAGACAGAAAAATCCCTGCATACAATTCCCGATAACGGCTGTGGCGGCGTTGCCAAATCCGCCAAGCAATCCATCGTAGAAGAAATACCCGACCACCATAACCGTTTCTCCTAAAAAGGCGGAAAATAAGCGAGGAAGAAAGTCCAGCTTTTCTTCGCAAATGCATTTTTTCCAAAGTAGGAAAACCGAGTAAGCAGCGACTGCGTCCACGCCTTTGATCAAAAAAGTAGCAGGCGCGTAAACGGCGTAACCGCTAAGAAGATCGGCAAGCGCGCTGCCTATTGCCGCCGAAGCAAAGCCGTAAAAAGGACCTATCAACCATGCGGCAAGCAGGACGAAAACGTCTCCGACGTTAAAATATCCCATGGGTAACGGAATCCTAATCAAAATTGTTCCTACGCAACAAAGTGAGGCAAAAACGGCGCAAAAAACGAGTTGTTTTGATGTGGAGACCGTGGGTAAATCAGATTTTTTTCTCATTGTAGTGTACTCCGTTTTTATTACGTATAAGTATACGCTCGTTTAAAACGGAAGTCAAGCGCATGAAAGTACATTTTTATAAAATTCTTATGCGCGTTCAGGCTTGATACACTCTCCCGTGGCGGCGCTTTGGAAGATGACGAAAAAGCCTTCTTCGGAAATGGCGGAACAGGGTACGAACGAACAAACGCCGCGGATTTCTTCGGGGGGATTGTTCTTATCCTTTGCCGCAAGCGCATAACATATATAGCGCGCTTTTCCCTCTTCATAAATTACGCCTACAAGATATTGCGGCGCGGTTTCTTCCCCTTTAATGCGAACCCATTCACTACACGAAAACGCCCCCCGTAGGGTGGTGTCTTGGGGATAGGTAATGAATAAATCGTCTATTTCGCTCTTTACGGATAAGTAGTACCCGTCGGGATCTTTTTCAAACGGGTGGAATACGCAATCAGCATTTCCATTCTCCGTTTCGTTACCCCTTTTAGCCGTTTGTTCGCTTTGATCTGCGTTTTTAAAACGTGCATTTTCGCAAGCTTTGCAAGACTGCTCTTGTTCATTGTTTTGCTCCTTTTCATAATAATTTTCATTTGCTACGCTTTCGTCGTCATAGATAGATTTTATCGGGAAAGGATCGGGGAATTTTTCCGGTTTTTCATCACTCAACGCGGACATGGGTGGTTCCTTTTTATCATGTTGCTCCGTTTCCATACTCTCCGCAATCTCGGTTTTGACCGCTTTTCGATCGTTTTGTGGGAAGACGGGCGGCAAGGTTGCGCTTAATATCGCTTTCCAGTCGTATGCGCCCTTTCCGTTGATACCGTAAGCGATAGGCACGACGTCCGATTTCACGTAACAAAGGATGCCGCAAAAGCCGTCGGAAATATCTATATCCGAAAGTAGGTTAAAATAGCTTTTTCCGCGTAGGGAGAGCATTTCCGTTTTCCCTTTCCCGTCGGAGAGCAGGCAATAATACTCTCCAAGCGCGAGCGGCGCAAAATTGACGACGGAAACTTCCACCGCTAAATTTTTTCCGTATTGCTCGATTTTGATAAGCCCCGACAAAGTTTTTCCGTCTCCTGAAAAGCCTTGCTTTATCTGTCGCAAAATACACATTTTTTTGACGTAATTCATAGACCACCTTAACAAAATTTATTTTCTTACAAAAGCTTACTGCCTTTTTTGGGTAAAAAAATCGTTTTTTTTGTAAAAAAACACCTTTTTTCGTAGAAAAAAACAGGAAAAAATCCGCATAAAATGCTTGGAAAATATTGACCTTATAACGAATTTATCGTATAATAGTTATGTTATGACTATCACAAAAAAACAAGTGCGAATATGGACGCTGCGTATTGTGTTGACTGCCCTTTGTTTGTTGATGATCGGGTTTATTATCTCGAATTCTTTGCAAACGAGCGTGGAATCCACGAAACAAAGCACGACCGTTACGGACAAGGTACAGGACGTAGCGGGTGTTGTTGCGCCCGATTCGTTTGTAGCGACGGCAACGGGCGCGGCGTACGATAAACTGCAATCGATTATTCGCAGTATTGCGCACTTTTTACAGTTCGGGGTTTTGGGTGTGCTTGTCGTGTGGTGTTATTTTTCTTGGACAATGCAAAAAAAGTTTTTGTTTATCCCCTTTATTTTCATGCTGGTATTCCCGTTTTTTGACGAGTTTTTGCAAAACTATTCTTCGGGGAGAGCGGCGGAATGGAAGGATATTTTCTTGGATTTAAGCGGTGGAGCGTCGGGCGCGGTGTTCGCGCTTGTAAGCGTAGGATTCGTGCTTTGGTTGCGGTTTAGAAAAAGACAAAAACGGTTGGCGAAAACGGAATAAAGCATAAATAAGGAGAAATTATGGCGCAGGAAAGTTTGGAAATAGCTTTGATAAAATACAATAAAAAAAGCTGGTGCAAGAGCGCGGTGCTTGGATTTTTTATCGGGCTTGCGGTAATCGTTCCGGGAATCAGCGGTTCGACGGTAGCGATCATTTTTAAATTGTACGATCAATTTTTGTACGCGATCGGGAATTTGTTTAAAAAGTTTAAACAATGCTTTATTTTCCTACTGCCGATCGGGATCGGTATTATCGTCGGGTTTGGTTTGGGCTTTATTGCCGTGCAAAAGCTGCTCGAATTTATGCTGTTTGCGGTTGTTTGCCTATTTGCGGGCTTGATGAGTGGCGCGTTCCCTGCGGTAAAAGACGAAATCAAAGGCGCGCAGCGTACCAAAAAGCGTATCGCGTTGTTTGCGCTTGGCGTAATGATTCCCGTAGTGCTTGGCGCGGTTTCTGCCCTTTTGTCGGGGGACGGGGGTGCAAACGTCTTTGAAAACGTTGCTTGGTGGCACGTGGTATTGGCGCTCGTTTTAGGGTATCTTGTCGGGGTTACGCAAATTGTGCCTGGGCTTAGCGCAAGCGCGTTGCTTATGGCGTTCGGTTGGTTTAATAGCTTGGTTTCAAGCGTCAGCCTTACCTACTGGAAAGCAAATCCCGCCGTGATTTTTGTTTACGGCGCTTTGGCGGTTGGGTTCTTGCTTGGGTTGTTCACTTTCTCGAAATTCTTGACAGGCGTGTTTGCGAAAGCTCGTCATACCGCGTATTCTATGATCGTTGGCTTGTCGCTCGGTTCGATTATTTCCATGTTCTGCAACGGAGATATTGTTGCTGTGTACAAGAGCTGGGGGGTAAACGGCGCGGACGTTCCCGAAATCATTTTGGGTGTAGTGTTATTTGCGCTTGGCGTGGTCGTATCCTATTTACTCGTTCGCTATCAACGCAAAAAGGACGCGGAAGCGGCAAAGGAAGAAAATAAATAAAAACAAGGGGGCAGGTACGCGTTGAACGGTACTGGTCCCCCCTTTTTTACTAAGGCAAAGTTATGAATGTTTTAAAGAAGCTTGCCGTGAAGTTGCGGCAAAAAGCGGCTCTGCGCGGCTATACCTGCGATCGGTGCGGAAAAGAGGTTTTTGATTATCCGTCGAAGCGGCTTTGTGAGGATTGCGAAACACTGCTTTGGAAGAATACGGAAGCCGTTTGTCCAAAGTGCGGCAGAGGGGTGCTTTCGCAAGGGGTTTGTCTTACCTGCAAAAGCCGCATGCCAAAATTCACGCAAGGCATTTCCGCGTTTGTCTATTACGGGGAAACGGCGGCGCTTGTCAATCGCTTTAAAAACGGAGAACGGATTTTGGGTTTCTATTTCGCGGAAAAGATGTCGAATGCGCTGTATACAAGCTTGCAAGCGCGTAACGCAAACAGCGAAAAGAAGGAAAACAATGTAAACGAGCCGTTGTTGATATTGTCCGTGCCCACAACGAAAGCGCGCTTGCGCGAACGCGGCTTTAATCAAGCGGAAGATCTTGCGATAACCGTGTGCAAAATGTTAGAAAAAAAGGGGCTTTCCGCTATATACGACGAGGACGTTCTCATCAAACAACGGGAAACTTCCATGCAGAAGCATATGCACCGCGAAGAGCGCGCGAAAAACGTAGACGGGGCATACCGGGTGCAAAAAAGAAGTGTTTGCAAGAATCAACGTATCGTGCTTATCGACGATATTATGACGACGGGCGCAACCGGTAGCGAATGTGCGGAACGGTTATTTGCGGCAGGTGCAAAGGAAGTGTATTTTTTAACTGCTGCGTCCTTGCAGGAAAGCAAATAAATCGAATGATTTTACGTAAACCGTCTTGCTTCGATATAATATCCCCACCGCGTAGAGCTCATTTTTTCAATGCGCGCATAATCGGACGCGGTGTGTAAAATGTAATTATCTCCAAGATAGATGGCAACATGGCCGACGCGTTCTACGCCCGTTTTGTGTTGGCGTTCGGCGTTGGTAAAATAGATACAGTCCCCTCGTTTTAATTCCGATTTCGGAACAAAAGTTCCTTGTTTGACTTGGGTACGGGTAGTAACTTGCAATAAAGTATTCGCGCCCTTATAAAAGACGTATTGCACCAAGGACGAGCAGTCGAATTTTTGCGCGGTGAAAGAAGAAAGTAAATTCCCCTTTCCGTCGTGCAAGCGCACCGCACCATACACGTAGGGAACGCCGATCAGCTTATATCCCTCGTTTAAGACGGTTTCCACCGTCCTATCGTCGCTTTGTTTTAAAGAAAAAACGCTCGCGTATTCGGCGTATATGTAGGCGACTTTATTTTTATAATAGGTTTTGTACCAGTTGCCGATTTTTTCAATCAACACGTACATGGTACCCTTTTCCGCTTGTCCAAGCGTGGAGAAATTTGTTCCCGCGCCCGAGCGGATATTCACGTTTTCGCCTATGCAGCGGAAATAGCTTGCATATTTTATAATCGGTTGCGACGGCGTTTCAGGCTCGGTAGAGCTTTCGCTGCTACTGCCCGTCTCGTCGTCGGGGGAGTCGATTTCCTCGGAAACCGAGCTTTCGGCGGAAAAATTTTGTTTGGAATCGGCGTTGCAGCCGTGTAGTGCGGCGATCGACGAAAACATCGTGATCGCAAAAATAAAAGAAAGAAAACGGGTTCTTTTTTTCATAAATCCTCCTTTGGATTTCTTGGGTTTGATATGTTCCTTAAAAAAGGGAAACTCTTACGCAAAGTGTACCAAACCTACCGCGCAAGGTCAATAGGAGAAGAAAGGAAGGCGCGCCAAGATTCGCCAGAGCAGGAAAAAAGAAGAAAAAACCTATAAAGAAAGGCTTGTTTTTGCCTGTTTATTTCTAATAAAGAAGAAAATTTCCAACGGCAAAGGAGAAAAATGATGTCCGAACTTGATTTATTGAAATTGTTTCAGCTTTACGGGGAAGAAACGGAGCTTGGGGATTTTTCCCCCGAAGAGCTTCGGGATATGCTCGACGCGCTTGAAGCCAACGGCGAAGAAATCCCCTTAACGAAAGAAGCCTTTAAAGAGAAATATTTCGCGTACTATGATGATGTGAAGGATAAGTCTTTGAAAAAACAAGACTGGTGAAAAACAAAGAATCTGCGGCGAAATACAGCGTTGTATCTCCGTGCCCCTTGGTTACGTACAGACGTACGCGCCCTGCGGGGTACTCGATACGCCTTGTTTTTCTTGCAGCTTGCTTTGTTTTTAAACAAAGAATCTGCGGCGCATTTCTTCGTCAAGCTTGCGTTTTGCCTTGCTCATGTACAGGCGTACACTCCCATCGGCAAATACGCGCTTTCCTTGAACTGCTTGCAGCTTGCTTTGTTTTTCGTCGCTTGGGAACAACCGAGCGGATAACAATCGCAAACGAAAGATAGATAAGACATGATCCAACGGAACGTTGGCGGAACGTTGGCTATATAAATAGATAATACAATCGCAAAGATTTTTTTTAAAAACTATTGACAAACCTGTCGATAGTTTTTATAATAATACAAAAAAAGGAGGGCGGCGTATGAAGGACGAATTAAATCCGTTAGAAACAAACAACGAAACGATTTCAGAACTATACGATTATGAAGAAGCGTCAGCCGCTCCTATCTTTAACCAACCCACCGATCTACATAATGCCCCCGAACACGGAGCGGACAAACCCCGAACGCCCAAAAAGAAAAACCCGATCAACCTAATGACCTCTTTCGTTGCGACGGTAACGGTGGCAGGAACAGTCGCGGTAACCACGCTAACGGGGAGCGATTTAAAAGCGAAAATCACAAATTTGGCGGCAACGGATACGGCGGTTGTGTATCGCGTCGAGTTAGAGGAACTACCCGAAGGCGAAAGCGTAACCATCGTCATTTTCAACGACTTTATCCGCTATGAGCAGCCGCTTGAAAATACCGTCGGGGAAGGTATATTCGACGGATTAAAGCCGGGCGTAAAATATACGCTTGCGGTCAAAGACGGCGGAGAAACGATTGCGCAAAAATCCGTGTACACCCGATTTTCCGAGGCGAAGCTGGACGGGCTTACCTATGAATGTAAATGCGCCGTAGACGGATATTTTTATTTCGATTTGGATTACGTGGATAAGCGCGGCGAGTGGCAGGATTTTTCCGCAACGCTCACGGATGAGTATGGAAATACGGCGTATTGCGAATTCACCGATAATCCCGACGAAAGACAGCAAATGGACGTGGCGGGCGCAAATCTTCGCGGGGAAACGGCTACGCTATTCGTTTACTGTTACTCCACGGAAGTTATGTTCGAAGGCAAACCTTTGCAAATAAAACTTGTTGAAGAACAAGTAGAAATATAATAAAATATAAGGAAAAAAGAATATGAGCGACGAAAAGAAATACGGAACAAAGAAAACAAGCAAAGCCAAAGTGGTTGTTTACGTTGTATTGCTGTTGGCGACGATCGCGTCTTTCGTTTTTAACGATAAGCTGTTTGGCGAAGAATCGATCTTTTACGATACGGTGGTAAAAAACAACCGATTTGTCAACTCGCTGTATCAAAAAATCCCTGCGTTGATCCGCACGGTGCAGATTATTACGATTGCTTGGACGGTCAACGTACTATTGCGCGGAATCATCAAAATTTGTATTCCACGCAGTAATCGCGGCTTGACCATTTTCAAGCTTTTAGGCAGCTTCATCAAATACCTGGTAGCCATCTTTGCGATTTTATTCATACTTAGCGCATGGGGCGTGAACACGGCGGCGCTCGTTGCCAGCGCAGGTATTTTAGGGCTGGTCGTAGGTCTTGGCGCGCAGAGCTTGATTGCCGATATTCTTGCGGGCTTGTTTATCGTATTTGAGGGCGAATATCAGGTTGGGGATATTATCGTAGTAGACGGTTGGCGCGGAACGGTAGAAGAAATCGGGATTCGTTCGACGAGAATCGTGGACGCAGGCGGCAACGTAAAAATCATCAACAACAGCGGAATCACTTCCGTTATCAACCAAACGCAAGAGCTTTCCGTTGCCAAAGCAAGCATTTCCATCGAATACGGAGAATCCATTCCCCGTGTGGAAATTGTCATTCGCGACAATCTTGAAAAGATTCAAAAAGCGATTCCCGAAATCGTAGAAGGTCCTTTTTATAAGGGAGTCAACCTGCTCAATTCGTCGAGCGTAGACCTGCTTTTCTTGGCAAAATGTAAAGAAGAAGATATTTATACGGTACAGCGTGCGATGAACAGAGAGTTAAAGATTTTGTTTGATGAAAACGACATCAACATTCCTTTCCCGCAAATTGTACTCAATCAGCCGATCAAGCTGGACACTACGTCCAAGCAAACGGTGAAGCGTGCCGCGGAACGGTTTGTAAAAGAGCAGCAGGAAATTTCCAAAGACGTAGAAGAAAAAATATAATCCCCTTTCCCTTTTAGGAGAACGAGTATGCATAAATTACGGCGAAAAATGTTATGCGGAGCGGCGGCTTTACTCGCTTGTTTCGGGCTGAGCTTTTATCCCGTATTCCGCGTAGAAACCACCAAAAGCGAAACGACCGCAACGGAAGATACGACTCCGCCCGCAGACGATACTACCCCCTCTACCGAAGACACGGCGCCGATCGATACGTCGGTGGATTACGAGGGGTTGGCGGACGATTTTTTGGCGCAATATCCTGTGTTGACGAAAGAATATGCGGACGTTGGAGCGTCGGATTTGGAAACGCTCGAATGGCTGCAAGCGGAATACGAATATTTTGATTATAATTTACAAGTTGGTTTGGATATAAAATCGTATGCCGAAGACTACGGCGCGTTTAGCGATATGCTTTTAAACCGCGTACACAAAGCGGATTATGAAAACACGCGCAAGGCGGTTTTAGAGGATCTTTCCACGATTTTGCGCGGCTGCGACGGACAGGAAGTCCGCGCATATTTGGCGCAGGAAATTGCCTACATACAAACGGATACCTACGACGAAAACGGATTTTTTGACCAAAGCGTAAATTATTACGAAGAAAAAACGACGTATTTGTTGTCGGCGGCGGCGGGCTTTGAAGATATGCGCGCAATCTACCGCGGTGTAAATCAAATGGAAGAAAGGTATCAAGCCTATGAAAAGGGCGAGTATTCTTCCGAGTTGCTGTCTACGCTCCGTGCCTTAGCTGACGGCAAAATTGCGCAGATGAAAGCGCTTACGCCCAAATCGGAGAATATCAGCGAAAGCGTTCAAACGCTTTTAGAAGAAGGTTTCACGGAAATGGAAGAAGCGGTTGCATAAAAATATTCCCCGTTTATCCCCCGTTCGAGAATACTCGGACGGGATTTTTCTTACACGGTGGTTTTTTAAGGGAATATTTGCGGAAAAATTTTCAAAATTCGTCAGATTTTTTTCGTTTTTATATAGCTTTATTTGAAGAAATATGTTATAATGGATAAAATACGTGATTTTGCGTAAAAACAAAGGAGATAAAAGAATGGAGCCGAAGTATAAAAGAGTGTTGTTAAAGCTTTCGGGAGAAGCACTTGCAGGGGATCAGCATTTTGGGTTAAACCACGAAGTCATTGCAGGCGTAGTCGATCAAATCGTAGCCATCCACAATATGGGCGTACAGGTCGGTTTGGTAATCGGCGGCGGTAATTTCTGGCGCGGACGCCAAGGCACGAATATGGACCGCACGACCGCCGATCATATGGGTATGCTTTCGACGGTAATGAACTCCCTTGCAATGATGGACGCGATCGAACAGCGCGGCGTACCCGTACGCGTGCAGACGGCGCTCGATATGGTATCTTTGGCTGAACCTTTCATTTTAAGAAAAGCCCTGCGGCATTTTGAAATGGGTAGAATCGTCATTTTTGCCTGCGGAACGGGTAACCCCTATTGCTCTACGGATACGGCGGCGGCGCTTCGCGCCTGCGAAATCGACGCGGATATTTTGCTCATGGCAAAGAACGTGGACGGGATTTACGACTCCGATCCCAAAACCAACCCCGAAGCGAAAAAGTACGTGGAACTCAAATACGCGGACATCATCAACCGCAATTTAAAGGTTATCGACTTTACGGCGGCGACGATGTGTATGGAAAACAACGTTCCGACGCTTGCGTTCGGCTTGAACGAAGAAAACTCGATTGTGCGCGCGGTGTGCGGCGAAGATCTCGGCACGATCATCAACGTATAAAGGAAACTTTTGCGGCGCAAGCCGTTTAAAATAATCAATATAGACCTATAAGGAGAACAGATATGATAGAAAATGAAAAGATTGAAGAAATGATGCTCGAACTGGAAGAAAAGGCGGAAAACTCGATGACGGCCTTGGAAAGAGATTACGGTGCAATCCGCACGGGCAGAGCAAACCCCCGTATTTTGGATAGACTCGAAGTAGAAGCATACGGCGGCATGAGCAAGCTGATCGAGCTTGGTAACGTATCCGCTTTGGACGCGAAATGCTTGCAAATCAGTCTTTGGGATAAATCCCTTTTGAAAGCGGTAGAAAAGGCAATTTTGCAATCGAATATCGGCTTGACGCCCTCTAACGACGGGAACGTGATTCGTTTGGTGTTCCCCGATATGACGGAAGAACGCCGTCGTGAGCTTGTAAAACAAGCGAAGAAAATGGGCGAAGAATCGAAGGTAGCCGTTCGTAACCACCGCCGTGAAGCGATGGATGTTATCAAGAAAATGAAGACTGGTAAAGAGCTTTCCGAAGACGAAGCGGCAGGCTGCGAAGCGGACGTAGAAAAGATGATTTCGGGTTATATGTCCAAACTCGAAGAAATCATTTCCGCAAAAGAAAAGGAATTGATGTCCGTATAACGTATGCGAAAGAGTAAGATTACAGCGGAAACGAAGATTCCCGAACATATAGCCATTATCATGGACGGTAACGGGCGTTGGGCGAAAAAGCGCCTGATGCCCCGTTCTTTCGGGCATAAAATGGGCATGGAGCGTATGATCGGGCTGATGGAGCGCGCGTTTGATTTGGGGGTAAAATACATCACCGTGTACGCGCTTTCTACTGAAAACTTAAACCGCCCGAAAGAAGAACTTGACGGGCTGTTTAATCTTTTCCGCGACAACTTCAAAAAGTATATGACGCGCATTTGCGAACGCGGAGTGCGGTTACATGCAATCGGGGATATTTCTCTATTACCCGAAGACGTGCAAAATACCCTGCGTGAATCGGAAGAAGAAACAACGAAGTACGTTGGGAAAGCGATCAACGTAGCCGTTTGCTACGGCGCGCGCGCGGAGCTTGTCCGAGCGGCAAACTTGGCGGTGGAACGGGGGGAAAAGGTAACGGAAGAAAGCTTTTCCAAACTCCTTTACACGGGGGAACAGCCTGACCCTGAGCTTATCATAAGAACGGGAAAGGAAATCCGTCTTTCCAACTTTTTGCTTTGGCAGGCGGCGTATGCGGAGCTGTATTTTTCCGATAAAATGTTCCCTGAATTTTCGGACAAGGATTTGGAGAAAGCGATTGTTTGGTATTCGGGTAGAACCCGCCGTTTTGGAAAAACGGATGAACAGTTATAAAGGATAAGAAGAACAAGTAAGGAAACGATTATGAAAATTCGATTGATCTCGGGGACGTGTTACGTTCTCTTGTTGGCGGCGTTTTTTTGTTTAAAGGTATTCGTGCACGATTTTCTGTTCGACGCGCTCATTTATGCGTTTGCGATTATCGGTACGGTGGAAATGCTGCGTGCTATGAAAGAAAAAACGACGAAAGCGCAACGCGGAATCGTGTTTGCGTATGCGTTGATTGCCGTTCCCGTTGTGGCGGTGTTGGAATATTACCGCGCGATAGGGGTTACGATGCTTTGCTGGCTGACGGTGCTTTTGGCGGTCGCGCTTTTGAGCTTGCTTGTACTCGATCATGAACAGACGAGCTTGGAAAATTTGGGCTGTGCTTTGCTTTCAGCGATTTATCCCACGGTATTTTTGTGTATACTCGTGCTTTGTAACCATTCGGCTGGATCGATCGAGCTTGCCAAATATGAAATGGATTCCAAATTGATGATCCTGTTTATTTTCGTTATTTCCCCTTGCGCCGATTCGATCGCGTACGTTTTCGGGAAATATATGCGCGGAAAATTCCCCAAAAAATTAGCTCCTTCGATCAGCCCCAACAAAACGGTGATCGGCGGTATCGGCGGTTTGGTGGGCGGAATGCTCGGCGCGGCGATTTTGTACTTTATCTATAACGGCACGGTGGGAACGTTCGATCATATCGTTTTCTGGTTGCCGATGTATATGCTGGTCGGGTTGGTGATTTCCGTCGTAACGGCGTTTGGCGATTTGGTGGAAAGCTGTATCAAACGCAAAGTCGGTTTGAAAGATATGGGCAAGATTATGCCTGGCCACGGCGGCGTACTCGATCGCTTGGACGGAACGTTTTTTGCAACCTTTATCGTTTACGTGATTTTTACCGCAATCCACATTTTGGCGTAAAACCGCATAACTTCTTGCGGTAAAGAATAAACTGTTTATAAACGGGGAATCTTTTATGAAAACGATTTCGTTAATCGGTTCGACGGGCTCGATCGGCAGGCAGGTTTGCTCGGTCGTGCGCCGTTACCCCGAAAAATTTAAAATTAAAAGTATGGTCGCGAACCGTTCCACGGACGAGTTTTTGCGCCAGCTTCAAGAATTTAAGCCCGATTTCGCTGCGCTTGCCGACGCGGAAGCGGGCAAAAAAATTGCGTCTCAAATCCCCGACGGCGTGCGGTTTGTCTACGGCGAAGAAGGGATTGAAGAAGCGATTGCCTACGGCGACGTTGCCTTTATTGCCGCAACGGGGTTCGCTGGGCTGAAATATTCCTTAAAAGCCATTGAATTGCACAAGCCTATCGCGCTTGCGAATAAGGAAACGCTCGTTTGCGGCGGAGAGCTGGTTATGCGCAAAGCCAAGGGGACGGGGGTTGATTTAATGCCCGTAGACAGCGAACATTCCGCGCTTTGGCAGGCGTTGAATTTCCGTTTAAACGCTCCGTTTAAGCGGTTGATTATTACGGCGAGCGGCGGACCGTTTTACGGAAAAACGAAAGACGAGCTTGCGTCGGTTACCCCTGCGAGCGCACTGAAACACCCTACGTGGCAGATGGGTGCAAAAATTACGATCGACAGCGCAACGCTGCTCAATAAAGGCTTTGAAGTGATCGAAGCAAAATGGCTGTACGATTGCCCGCTTGATAAAATTGATACGGTGGTACAGCCTGAAAGCATCATACATTCCATGGTCGAATTTGACGACGGGGGGATTTTGGCGCAAATGAGCTATCCCACGATGGAGCTGCCCATTCAGTTGGCGCTCACGTATCCCGATCGGTTTGATTGCGATTTAAAACCGCTCGATTTCGTCGCGCTTGGGAACATTCGGTTTTTACCCTTGGAAAGAAAGGCGTTCCCCTGTTATGATTTGGCGTTGCGTGCGGCGGAGCTTGGCGACAATTACCCCTGCGCATTAAACGGCGGCGGCGAAGTAGCGGTGCAGGCGTTTTTAAGGGGAGAGTTATCCTTTAACGGCATAGCGGAAACGATTGAACGGGTGTTGGAACAAAATCAGCGAATTGCACCCGATTCTTATGCGGCTTTGTTGGAAACGGATATGCGTGCGCGCGCGCTTGCAAGAGAATATGTAAAGAGTAGATAAAGGGAGTAAACTTTGAGAATGGCAAATTTATTAGCGGCGAGCGGTTTTGGCGGGATTGTTTTGGCGATCGTCATTCTGCTTGCAATGGTAACGATACACGAATTCGGGCATTACGTTGCAGGAAAAATCCTCGGATTCAAAATAAATGAGTTTTCCGTTGGGTTTGGTCCTGCGCTCTTTAAAAGACGGAGCAAAAAAACGGGGGAGACGTTTGCGCTTCGGTTGATTCCGCTCGGCGGCTACTGTGCTTTTGACGGAGAAGATTACGACGAAGAAGACGAAAAAAACACCCCCGAGCAAAAGGAAGAAACAGAAGAACCGTTTGCGGAAATGCAAGAAAACTACGGGGGCAGGTACGAGTTGAACTCGTCCGAAGAACAAAAAGAGGAAAAGGACGAGGACGAATATCCCGAACCGAAGGGGGAACGTTTCAACGACCAAGCGCCGTGGAAAAGAATCATTGTTTTGCTTGCGGGCGCGTTTATGAATTATATCCTTGCGCTCTTTCTCATTATCACGATGTTTGCAGGCTCGGGCAGACCTGTGTACAGCGTTGTCAAAGGGGAAATCCCCGAAGGCTCGACAAGCCAAATTGCGCAGGAAACCTATGACACGGGGTTAAAAACGGGGGATATTTTATTAGAAATCAACGGCAAGGATTTGTACTTGATTACCGATTATACGGACATTTTAGACGGTAAAAAACAAGGGGACGTCGTAAAGGTGCGCGTGATCCGCGACGGTAAAAAGCAAACGATTAGCATTCCTTTATGGGAAGATGCGAACCCGAAAAGCATGAACGATACGAATCCGATCTTCTTCTGTTTAGGGATTGCCGCCCGTGAAAAGACGGTAAACGAGCAAGGAGAAGAAACGTGGGAGCTGGTACGCGGCGGCGCGCTCGCTCCGACGAGCGTGAAAGAAGGCTTTTTTGAAACAATCGGGCATTCGTTCGGGTACTCGTTCAAAATCGGCGGAACGATTCTTCGTTCGCTTGGAGAGCTGTTGACGGGGAAACTCGGCATTAAAACGATGGGCGGACCTGTTACTACCATCAAAGTAACGTCGGAAGTCGCGGCGAGCGGTTGGGTAAACTTCTTGAATATCGCGGCGTTTATCGGGGTGAATTTGGCGGTGTTCAACCTTTTGCCGATCCCTGCGCTCGACGGCTGTAAAGTGATTTTCTGTCTAATCGAATGGATTCGCAAAAAACCCGTCAACCGTAAGGTGGAGAGTATTATTCATCTCGTGGGGATACTTTTCCTGTTCGGGTTTGCGATTTTGGTGGATTTCTTACAATTCTTCTAAAAAAAGATAAAAAAATTGCGAGTGTCAAGTAAAAATGCTTGACACTTGTTTTTTTAACGTGTATAATAGGCAAGGAAACGAGTGGAATGGGGGAGAAAAATATGAAAGACGATCCGTATTTTTTAAGACTGCTCGACTTGTATTCCCCGCTGTTAACGGAAACGCAGCGAGAAATTGCGCGGCTGTATTTTGATTACGATTTATCCTTAGGGGAAATCGCGGAGCAAAAAGGGGTTTCTCGTCAAAGCGTATCCGACTGTTTGCAAAAGTGCAGAAAGCAGTTGCAGGCGTACGAAACAAAGTTGGGTTTTTCCAAGGAATTAGAAGGGGTTGTAGCGACTTTTACGGCGTATAAGACGAGGGTAGAAAACCGCTTAAACCGTGCAAAAGACGAAACGCCCTCTCGGCGCGCGGAAATCGAGGCTTTTGAAAAAGAGTTATCCGCGCTGTTACCGCAGACGGCAGGTGAAGAATAAAAACCCGTAGGAGTAAACGATGGCATTATTCGGATCTTTATCGGAAAGATTAAATCATATATTTTCAAAATTGACCAAACGCGGCAAGCTGACGGAGCTTGAAATCCGCACGGCGATGCGCGAAGTGCGCGTGGCGCTTTTGGAAGCGGACGTAAACTTGAAGGTGGCGAAGCAATTCATTGCCGACGTTTCTGAAAAGGCGGTCGGGCAGGAAATTCTTTCTTCCTTGAACCCCGCACAGCAGGTAATCAAAATCGTCAATGAAGAGCTGATTGAGCTGATGGGCTCGAAGAACGCGAAAATCGAAGTTTCGCCCAAGCTCCCTACCGTGATTATGATGTGCGGTTTGCAGGGCGCAGGGAAAACGACGCTTTGCGGAAAGCTCGCGTTGCTGTTGAAAAAGCAGGGCAAAAAACCGCTTTTGGTGGCGGGGGATATTTACCGTCCCGCGGCGATTACGCAGTTGCAGGTCGTTGGGAAAAACGCGCAGGTCGAAGTATTTGAAAAGGGCACGCAAAGCCCTGTAAAGACGGCGAAGCAAGCGATTGAATACGCGCGTTCCATGAATTATGACACCGTAATTTTGGATACGGCGGGGCGTTTACAAATCGACGAAACGTTGATGCAGGAGCTTGAAAACGTTAAAAAGGAAGTGGAAGTAACGGAAACGCTGCTCGTAGTAGACTCCATGACGGGGCAAGAAGCGGTAAACGTTGCGGAAACTTTTAACGCGAGATTAGACGTAACGGGGGTAATTTTAACCAAGCTTGACGGGGATACGCGCGGTGGCGCATGTCTTTCGATTAAAGCGGTTACAGGCAAGCCGATCAAGTTTATCGGTGTAGGAGAAAAGCTTACCGATTTAGAGCCTTTCCACCCCGACAGAATGGCGTCGAGAATCTTAGGTATGGGCGACGTGCTGTCCTTGATTGAAAAGGCGCAGCAAGCGATCACTGAAGAAGACGCGAAAAAAATGCAGCAAAAAATGCTTGCGAATACCTTTACGCTCAACGATTATTTGGAACAATTTTCCATGATGAAGAAGATGGGCGGCGCGCAAGCGATGCTTTCGATGATGCCGGGTGCAGGAAAACTCAAAGTCAATGAAAACGACATAGACGAAAAGAAAATCGAGCGTACGAAAGCGATTATTCTTTCCATGACCATGCAAGAACGCAACAATCCTTCCATTATTGACAGCAAAAGAAAACGCCGCATAGCGGCTGGTTCAGGCACGACCGTGCAAGATGTCAATCAACTTTTAAAACAGTACGATCAAACGAAAATGCTGATGAAGCAGTTCAAGGGGGGGAAGGGGAGATTTAAACTTCCTTTCTAAAAAATGGCGTATATACTTCGCATTTCTTCGTCAGGCTTGCGTTTTGTCTTGCTCGTGTACACCACAGTACACTCCCATCGGCAAAGCCGCGCCTTTCTTGAACTGCTCGTATCTACACCATTTTTGGCTCGGGTAGAACTTAGCTGTTAACGAGCGATTAAGAAAGATAGAAAAACATGATGCAACGGAACGTTGCCTCGTATCTACACCATTTTACAACCGGCGTATATACTTCGCATTTCAGCGTTGCGTTTCCGTGCCCCTTGGTTACGTAGGGCAATTAGCAAGCAAACAAGAAAGATCAAAAAACATGATCCAACGGAACGTTGGGGAAATAAAGAACAAATTGGTGAAAACCGTTTGAAATAAAAAAGAAAAAATATTTTAAGATACTTTGGAGGTATTTATTATGGTAAAAATGAGACTTTTCAGAATGGGCGACAAGAAGAACCCTATCTACCGTGTAGTAGTTGTTGACAGCAGAAAAGCTGCAACGGGCGAATACATTGATTGCGTTGGTCATTACAGACCTACCTGCGATCCCGTAGAACTTGACATGGACGTAGAAAAGGCAAAAGATTGGCTTGCAAAGGGCGTTCAACCCACCGAAACTGTTAAGAGCCTTTTGATCAAAACGGGCGCTATGGAAAAGAGCGCGAAGCTCAGCGCGTCCAAAACCAAGACCAAGAAATCCAAATAATCTTTCTTGACGCGGTAAACAAGCCGTCAAAAAAGAAAAACGGGAGTATTGATTATGTTGGATTTGATTAAATACATTGTTGGACAGTTTGCGGAAGATAAAGAAAACGTCGAATACGTTGTTGAGGAAAAAGACCGCGTTATCGAAGTTTGCGTGATTCTTTCGCCGTCCGATATGGGTAAGGTTATTGGAAAACAGGGTAAAATTGCAAAGGCGATGCGTACCATCGTCCGCGCGGCTACGCCTGCAAGCAGTAAACGCTACGTAATCGAAATCCGCGAACGCGGCGGCGATACGGTAGACGTTGACGCGGAATAATCCGCGCTTGTTTGAAAACAATCAAAAAAGGCTTTTGTGTAAAAAGCCTTTTTTTGACTTATAAAGAAAAATGCGGCGGGCAGGTACGAGTTGAACCGTCTTCCGCATCAAAACAAAGGAGCGAAAAATGAAGCGCTTGATCATAGGCGAAGTATTAAAACCGCAGGGGATTCGCGGGGAATTAAAAGTAAAAACGTTTACTGATTATCCCGAAGACGTAAAGACGTTCGGTACGGTTTATATCGACGACGTTGCGTACAAAATTTTGTCTTTCCGCGTTGGGCCTGACGGTGCGGCGTATATGGGGCTGCGCGGTATTCCCGATAGAAACGCGGCGGAGCTTTTCCGCGGTAAAAAGCTGGAAGGAAACCGTGAAGACGGTCCGCAGCTGGAAGAAGGGCAATTTTATATCGTAGACGTAATCGGTCTTTCCTGCGAAACGGAAGACGGAGAAGTTTTGGGTACGGTTAAAAATATCGTCAACCTTGCTTCGGACGTTTATACGATAGAAAAAGCAGGGAAAGAGATCCTTTTCCCTGCTACGAACGGCATTATTGTAAAAATCGATCCCGAGAACGGGAAAGTCATTGTCAACAAAGCCAAATTTGACGAAATGGCGGTTTATTGATCCGCATTTTGTTTATACTTGGGGCGCATGATCGAGATCAAGCGGTCTAAAACCCCCGTTTTCGCGAGCGCGATCAATACGGCAATTGCGATTGCCGCGTCAATGGGCACGTAAACGGATTGATAAATAAGGGAGTAAATAAACGCGTTTTTCATTGCCCAGTTTGGAAGACTTACCCAAACGGAGTCCTGCGTGAAGAAAATCATTCCCGAAACAAAATGGAAGAAGAAACGCAGTGCGAACACGCAAACCGCGCCGATCACCAAGGGAGCAATCCCCTTTTCTTTCCGTTTCATTTTTCCGAAAAAGCCCATAACGCCGATCCCCGTAAACGCGAGAATATAATCGAGTAAAAAGGTGGTCGGGGTGAGAATATACGGGCTTTCGATAAAGTTTAAAAGTCCGTGGATCAAGCCGACGGTAAAACCCTCCGCAGGACCGTATACGTACGCGTAGATAAGCACGGGTACAAAGGATGCAAGGGTAATCGAGCCGCCCGAGTCAATGAGCTTGAATTTCAGCACGGCAAGGGTAAAGGACATAGACACGCAAATGCCTGCAAACGCGAGCTTTTTAGCGTCGTACGTCTTATTTTTGCCGCCGATAAAGGCGATAACGAGAAGGAGCAAAATCACCGCGCCGATGGAAATCCATTTGACGAGCTCGGTGGTCTTTTCGCTGACTTCGAGTAGGGAATTAAGATACATAAAAACCTCCTTTTTTCCGTCGTACGCGCTTTCCAAAAAGAAAAAAGCCCAACGCAAAAAAGCGTGGGCAACCAACTCTTTTTGTGCCGAAAAGTTCCCCCGTGGGGGGACTAATGACAGAAAAACGGTTATCTATCTCTCGCTCAGGTATTACCCTGCCGATTCAAATGGTATGATCTCAGCCCTTTTACAGGCACCCACGACGGATAATTAAATTTTGTACATTCATTATAGCGAAAAAAATTTCGCTTGTCAACAGTTTGAAAAGAAAAAGGAGATTTTTATGAGATACGATTTTTTTGCGTATATCGACCGAATGAAATATATTAAGCGTTGGCAACTGATGCGTTCCATGCGTGATGAAAACATCATGGAGCATTCGTACAGCGTTGCGCTGTTCACGCACGCGCTTGTCAGTATCGATAACGAGCTGTACGGCGGCAAAGCGGACGTGTTAAAGGCGGTGCTTTACGCAATGTATCATGAAGCGAGCGAAGTGATCACGGGGGATCTTCCCACGCCCGTCAAATACCACAACCGTAGCATTCACGGCGCGTATAAGGAGCTGGAAAGAAGCGCTTGCGAAAAGATCGTAACGACGTTGCCCAAGGAATTGCAAGAAAGCGTTGCGCCCTACGTCCTTGCGGATGAAGAAAGCGAAGAATATAAGTTTGTGAAAGCGGCGGATAGACTTGCCGCGTACGTAAAATGCTTGGAAGAGCTTCGTTCGGGCAATCGTGAATTTTTGAAAGCAAAAGAGAGTATTGAAAAGGATTTGCACGATAGAAACATGCCCGCGGTGGAATATTTCTTTGAATATTTTATCCCCTCGCTGTCGTTGACGTTGGACGAATTAGAGCTTTAACGGGAAATTTTCTCGTTATCACACAATTTTCAAAAAACAATGAAATAACGAACGAAAAAAAGGGCTATAATTGATAATAACGAGATAAAAAAGGAGTTCATTCTTATGAAAGGAATGAAAAGAGTAGCCGTTGCCTGTCTTTGCGCGGTAACCGTTTTCGGTTTTGCGGGGTGTCGGGAAAAGGAGATTGTTTCCGCCTATGATATTGCCGTAAAAAACGGATTTACGGGCACGGAAAAGGAATGGCTGTTGAGTTTAAAAGGCGCGGACGGTAAAGACGCGGAAGATTTGAACGCCAGCGATTTTTATTTGCTTGCCAAAGAAAACGGTTACGAAGGGAGCTGGCAGGATTTCATACGCGATTATATCGACGCGGACGTGCAGGAAAACAACGATACGCGCACAATAGCGGAAAATATGTCTTCCGTCGTCAGCATATACAGCGCTTTTTCAAAGACGAAGCGTAACTGGGCGGGGGAAGAAACGACGGAATATTACGGCTCGGCTGGAAGCGGCGTAATCATGGATATTTCGAAGGACAACGGCTCGGCGCTGATTTTGACGAATTATCACGTAGTCTATGACAGCGAAAGCGACAGCGGCATTTCCGAATGTATCTATTTATATGGGTACGGGGGGCTTTGTCAGTTTAAAACGAACGGATTAAAGGGCGACGTTGGCGGAGATGGCATGAAAGCGAGCTACGTTGGCGGCGCGATGGATTACGATATTGCGATTTTAAAAATCGAAGGCAGTGAAGTGCTGAAAAACAGCATGCTGACGGCGGCGAAAATGGGGGATTCCGAAGAAGTCGTCGTGGGAGAAAAGGTGTTTGCAATCGGGAACCCCGACGCGGACGGAATTTCGGTAACGGGCGGCTTGGTATCCGTTTGTTCGGAATATATCACGTTGGCGGCAACGGACGGAACGAACCGCAGCGTATCCTATCGAGTCATGCGAACGGACGCGGCGATCAACGGGGGAAACTCAGGCGGCGGGCTGTTCAATGCCCAAGGGGAGCTGATCGGGATCGTGAACGCGAAGACGGTGGACGAAGACGTTGACAATATGGGCTATGCGTTGCCGATTACGCTGGTGCTTGCTTTGTGCGATAATATTACGGACAACGGCGGCGTGTTAAAGCGTGCGATTTTGGGTACGCTCGTTGTGAAAAATAAATCGTATGCGGTGTTTAACGAGAACGGAACGCTCGATAGGAAAGAAGAATTTTTCGTTTCAAAAAAAGCGGAAGAAGGCTCGGCGGCATACGGAAAATTGGAGTACGGGGATATTTTTAAGAGCATCAAGGTTGTTCCAAACGGCGAAGACGCTGAAAACTGTCAAGAGATTTTATTAGACAAACAATATCTGTTACACGACGTTTTAATGCGCGTGCGCTTTGGGGATAAAGTGATTTTGAAAATCAAACGGGGCGCGGAAGAATTGACGGTGGAGATTGTTTACGATAATACTGAATATTTTAAAAATTACGTTTAAAAGGGAATAAGAAAGGGGCAGGTATGCGTTCAACGCATACCTCCCCCCGTCGTTTTAAAAGAATTACCGCCGTGAACAATGCGCACGGCGGTAGTTTATTTTACTTAAAATTCAATTTTTTCTTCGATATATTTGATAGCGTCTTCAACCGAAACGCGGATTTGTTGCATGGTATCGCGGTCGCGCACGGTAACGGTGTTGTTTTCCAACGTTTCAAAATCGACGGTAACGCAGAACGGAGTACCGATTTCGTCCTGACGGCGGTAACGTTTCCCGATAGAACCGGTAACGTCGTAAGTCGAGGGAAATTTTTTCATCATTTTCGCATAGATTTCGTCCGCTTTTTCCGACAGATTTTTCTGCAAGGGCAGAACCGCGCACTTGTAAGGCGCAAGGAAGGGATGCAAACGCAATACGGTACGAACGTCGTTCTTTTCCGCGTCAACCACTTCTTCGTCGTACGCGTCGGTAAGGAACGCAAGCACAACGCGGTCAGCGCCGAGCGACGGTTCGATAACGTAAGGTACGTAGCGTTCGTTGGTTACGGGGTCTACGTAATCGATCGGCTTGCCGCATTCTTTTGCGTGCTGGCTCAAATCGTAGTCCGTTCTATCCGCGATGCCCCAAAGCTCGCCCCAACCGAATGCGAAATTATATTCAAAGTCGGTGGTTGCTTTGGAATAGAAGCAAAGTTCTTCGGGGGAATGGTCGCGAAGGTGCAGGTTTTCTTTTTTCATGCCAAGGGAAAGCAGCCAGTCGCGGCAGAAATCTTTCCAGTACGCAAACCATTCGAGATCGGTACCGGGCTTGCAGAAGAATTCGAGTTCCATCTGTTCAAACTCACGGGTACGGAAGGTGAAGTTGCCGGGGGTGATTTCGTTGCGGAAGGATTTCCCGATTTGACCGATACCAAAAGGTACGCGCAAACGAGTGGAACGCTGAACGTTCGCGAAGTTTACGAAGATACCCTGCGCCGTTTCGGGGCGAAGGTAAACGGTATTTGCGGAGTCTTCCGTAACCCCTTGGAAGGTTTTAAACATTAAGTTGAATTTACGGATAGACGTGAAATCGGAATTGCCGCAAACGGGGCAAACGATCTTGTGTTCGGTAATGAACGCTTCCAAAGCGTCGTTGTCCATGCTTTCGACCTTAACGTCCATACCCTTTTTCGCAACGTATGCTTCCACAAGGTTATCCGCGCGGTGGCGGGCTTTACAGCTTTTGCAGTCCATCAAGGGATCGGAGAATCCGCCTAAGTGCCCGGAGGCTTGCCAAGTACGCGTGTTCATTAAAATTGCACAATCCACGCCCGTATTGTGGGGATTTTCCTGAATAAATTTCTTCCACCAAGCCTTTTTGACGTTGTTTTTCAACTCTACGCCCAAAGGACCGTAATCCCACGTGTTCGCAAGACCGCCGTAGATTTCGCTGCCGGGGAAAATGAAGCCTCTGGTTTTGCAAAGGGAAACGAGTTTTTCCATCGTAACCGCTCTTTTGTCTGCCATAATCGTATAACCTCTCGATAAAAATTTATATCAATACAATTATACGACATTTGTTAGGGGTAAGTCAAGAATAAGAAAAAGAAAAACCCTAAAAATTTTTCATAAAAAGGGAGAATTGGGAAATTTTATTTTCAAAAATCCCTTTCAGAGAAAAAATTGTATAAAAATTAAAAAAAAGAAAAAAAAATCGTTGAGAACTGTTCCCTTTTTTTAAAATATGTGTTATAATGATATAACCGATATTATAAAACCTATAATCGTGCGCGCGTGCGAACAACGCGTAAAGGAGAGAATATATATGCTTTCGGATATCGAAATTGCTGAAAATGCAGAGCTCGTTGATATACGCGAAGTCGCGCAAAAGCTCGGTTTGACGGAAAACGAGTTGGAACTCTACGGAAAGTACAAAGCGAAAATTTCTTTGCCCAAAACGGCGGAAAGAAAAGCGAAACTCGTTTTGGTAACGGCAATCAATCCCACGGCGTCCGGCGAAGGGAAAACGACCGTTTCTATCGGGCTTGCGGACGGAATGTCGAAAATCGGCAAACAGGTATGTCTTGCTTTGCGCGAACCCTCGCTCGGTCCTGTCTTTGGAATTAAGGGCGGCGCGGCGGGCGGCGGCTACGCACAGGTTGTTCCCATGTCCGAAATCAATTTACATTTTACGGGGGATTTACACGCGATCACCGCGGCAAATAATCTTTTGTGCGCTTTGATGGATAATCATATCTTCCGCGGGAACGAACTGAAAATCGATTTGGAGAATATCTATTTCCACCGTTGTATGGACATGAACGAGCGGCAGCTTATCAACGTCCGTATCGGCGGCAAGGGCAGAGGGGTGGACAGAGAAGACCACTTTGACATCACCGCGGCAAGCGAGGTTATGGCGGTGCTGTGTCTTGCGACGGATATTGACGATTTGAAAAAACGGCTTGGGAATATTATCGTCGGGTTGAACACGGACGGAGAGTACGTGCGCGCAAAAGACATTCCCGGCGCGGTCGGTTCAATGGCGGTGCTTTTGAAGGACGCAATGAAGCCGAACCTTGTACAGACGTTAGAACATACCCCCGCGATCATTCACGGCGGACCGTTTGCGAATATTGCGCACGGCTGCAACAGCGTGCAAGCAACGTACGCGGCAATGAGCCTTGCCGATTACGCGATTACCGAAGCGGGATTTGGTGCGGATCTCGGTGCGGAAAAATTCTTGGATACCAAGTGCCGTGCGGCAGGGATCGAACCCGATTGCGTAGTAATCGTTGCGACGGTCAAAGCGTTGAAATTACACGGCGGCGCGGACAAAGCAACGCTTTCGGAAGAAAATCTCGACGCGCTTGCAAAGGGTATGCCCAACCTCTTAAAACATATCGAAAACGTGAAAAACGTATACAAAAAGCCCGTTGTGGTTGCGATGAACCGTTTCTTTACGGATGCGCAAGCGGAAACGGATTTCGTGCTTGAAACGGTCAAAAACGCAGGCTCGGTCGCGGTATTCACCGACGTATTTTTAAAGGGCGGCGAAGGGGGCAAGGAGCTCGCGGAAGAAGTCGTCAAGGCTTGCGAAATCCCCTCGAAGCTCTGTCATCCTTACGAGCTTGACGAAAGTGTTTGCGAGAAGATTGAAAACGTCGCGAAGAAGATTTACGGAGCGGACGGGGTGGATTTTTCGGAAGAAGCTTTGGCGAAGATCAAGACGATCGAAGAAAAGGGCTGCGGAAATTTACCCGTTATTATTGCAAAGACGCAGTACTCCCTTTCCGACAATGCGGAGTTGCTCGGTCGGCCGCAAGGCTTCCGCATTACGGTGCGGGATATCGTCTTAAAGGGCGGCGCAGGCTTTATCGTTGCAATCGCAGGGAAAATTATGCTGATGCCCGGGCTTGGCGCGCATCCTGCCGCAGAAAAGATCGACCTGCTTTCCGACGGTACGATCGTAGGACTTTCCTAAACTTTACGGCAAAGATAATCCACATAGAAAGAGAGAATTATGGAAAAGATAGAAGCAACGAATTTTATTGAACAAATCATCAACGACGATATCGAAAACGGAAAAATTTCCGCCGTACAAACGAGATTTCCTCCCGAACCGAACGGATATTTGCATATCGGACACGTAAAGAGTATGCTTGTCAACTTCGGTACGGCAAAAAAATACGCAGGGAAGTGCAATCTCTTTTTCGACGACACGAACCCGTCTAAGGAAAAGACGGAATTTGTTGACGCGATCCGCAGGGACATTTCTTGGATCGGGTACGAGTGGGCAAAGGAAGTGTACGCCTCCGACTTTTTCGATACCATTTACGAATACGCGGAAAAATTGATTTTGGACGGCAAGGCGTTCGTTTGCGACCTTTCGCCCGAACAGATTAGCGCGACGCGCGGTACTTTGACCGAAGCGGGCAAAGAAAGTCCGTACAGAAACCGTTCTGTGGAAGAAAACTTACAGCTCTTCCGTGAAATGAAAGAGGGAAAATACCCCGACGGAAGCAAGTGCTTACGCGCAAAAATCGATATGGCGTCGCCGAACATGAACATGCGCGATCCCGTTATTTACCGCATTTTGCGTTGTACACACCATCGCACGGGGGATAAATGGTGCATCTATCCTATGTACGATTACGCGCATCCTATTTGCGATTATTTGCAGGGAGTTACCCATTCCCTTTGCACGTTGGAATTTGAAGATCACAGACCGCTGTACGACTGGGTGGGGATCAACCTTGGCTTTGCGCCGAAGCCCCGTCAAATCGAGTTTGCAAGACTTGCGGTAACGAACATGGTTATGTCCAAGCGTTATTTAAAGCGTTTGGTAGAAGAAGGCCACGTCCACGGTTGGGACGATCCCCGTATGCCGACGGTAACGGGGTTGAGAAACCGCGGCGTTCCCCCCGAAGCGTTGCTTGATTTCTGCACGAAGATCGGAATTGTAAAAGCGAATTCCGAATGTCAGCTTTCCTATTTGGAAGCATGTATCCGCGACAACCTGAACGAAAATGCGGAACGCGCGATGGCGGTGCTTGAACCGTTAAAAGTAACGATTACGAACTATGACGGGGAAGAGCTGTTGGACAGCGCGATTCATCCCTTAAAGCCGGAGCTTGGGACGAGAAAGGTAGCCTTTTCTTCCGTTGTATATATTGACAGAGCGGACTTTGCGGAAGTTCCGCCCCCGAAATATCAGCGTTTAAAGCCGGACGGCTACGTTCGTTTAAAGGGCGCGTATATCATTCATTGCGACGAGATTGTGAAAGACGAAACGGGCAACGTGATCGAGTTGAAATGCTCCTACGTACCCGAAAGCCGTTCTTCCAACGATACGAGCGGTATCAAGGTAAAAGGCACGATTCAATGGGTGGACGGAAAGACGGGCGTTGACGCGGAGATCCGTAAATACGGCACGCTGTTAAAAGACGCGGAATATCCCGGGCAGGATTTTGCGGAGAGAATGAATCTTGACAGCGAGCATATTTTCCAAGGCAAAGCCGAGCCGTATCTTGCGGAAAGCGAAGACGGAAAGCAGTTCCAGCTTATGCGCGTAGGATATTATAAGAAATGTAAGGACGAAAACGGCAAACTCGTTTTAAGCGAAATCGTTTCTTTGAAGGATAATTTCAATAAGTAAAAAACGCGAAAGAGGTCGCGGTTTGGATAAAAATAGCAAAAAACGCTTTTATAAAGCGTTGGAAAAAGGAGAAGTAGAATGTTTTCTGTAAGTTCTATGTTGGTAAAACAGGAAGTACTTGACAAAGTTCCCATGATCGTATCGATCGTATGCGGCGTTATCGTATTGTTCGCGTTTTTTGGCGGCTTTGCGAAGGGGTTCCGTCGTATTAGTTGGTGGGGCTTGACTTGGCTTGCGGCAGGCGCGGCGTTCATTTTCGCAAACAAAGAATGGAACGCGGATATGCCGTTTTGGGATATGAACGCTTTTGAAAAGCTGAATCCTGCGGTTGTATTCTGCATTTGCTCGGCGGCAATCGGCGGTGCTTGCATTTTGCTTGCACTGTTGTTGAAAGGTATGCTTGCCTTTGCGTTCCGTCCGAGAAAAAAGGTGGTGAAAGATAACCGCGCAAAGAAATATTACGAAGACGACGATGACGCGTTTGAAGACGGTTTCGACGGCGAATACGAAGAAAACGACGGTCGCCGCGTACTCGTACGTAAAGGCTATGGACGTCCCAACTTCTTCGGTAGATTGTTCGGTGGATTGATCAACGCGGTCAATGCGGCGGCGGTTTGCGCTGTAATCGTTGCAATCGGGTTGTTTATCGTTGCATTTACGAACCCTGTATATGAAGACGTCGGCGGCATTTTCATGGTAAAATTGACGAGAGAAGTCTTCGAATTCGTTCAAAAATACGCGCTTGATTTCATCAGCTTGGGTATCATTATGGGGGTTACGGCTTCCGGCTACAAGAAAGGCTTCTTGGCAACGCTGCGCGGATTTATCATTCAATTCGGCGGTATCGTTGCGGTTGTGGCTTGTTTCTGGCTTCCTTTCTCGAAGTTGACGGATAGCTGGGAATTCCTTGGCGACGCAGTTGAAAAGTTCGTAAAACTCTTCCACGGCTTGAAGGGCAAAACGCCTGACATTCTTGGTAAGATTGTTCTCGGTCTTGTTTCGGCAATCGTAATGATTATCGTATTCGTGCTGTTGAACATTTTGTTGAAAAAGCTCTCCAAATGCATCAAAGCGCACAGAGTTTCCCGCGCAATCGACGGATGGCTTGCAACCATTTTGTATTTTGTATTTGGTATCCTTGTATGCGCGCTCGTTTGGGGTGTATTCTATACGCTTGAATATTACGAACTTATCTACATCAGCAGAACGTTGACGGAAGATTCGATTTTCGCAAACAGCATTTACTTCACGGGTGAAGAATATCTCGGCGAATGGCTTAGCAAAATGAAAATTAAAGCATAACGACGAAATAAGAGCTACATAAAACGGACTCCATTACGGAGTCCGTTTTTGCATATTATTCGAATTGACTTGCTAAAATTTCCGCCGTTAAACGGGCAAGCTTTACGTCGCCCGCGTCGAGCTTCGCGCCCTGTACGTCCGTCATAATAGCGACCGCACCAAGGCAATCCCCATTAGAAACGATGGGAACGATAATTTGTGCCGTAATTCCTTCTTCTTCCGTGTTCGTCAGCGGTAAAATTTTTCCGCCTTCCGATACGTTTGCAATATAACTGCGCCGTTCGCGTAAGATTTTTTCCATTTCTTGCGACAGAGTCTTTCCGTCAAACTCCCGTTTTTTCTCCCCGTATGCATGCAAAACGCCGTCCGTATCGCAAATCACGGCAAGCTTTCCGCTTAAATCATTTAACGATTTTGCCGTTGCTTTGCTGAATTTTTCCAGCGTTGCGATCGGGGAGTATTTTTTGAGCATCAACTCGTCTCGGTCGGTAAAAATCTCCAAAGGATCGCCTTCCTTGATACGGAGCGTTCGGCGTATCTCTTTGGGAATTACTACTCTGCCCAGTTCGTCGATTCTTCTCACAATTCCCGTTGCTTTCATAAATTTTCCTCCGTTTACAGTTATCTTGCGCAAGTTCCGTGAGAATATACACGCTTTTTTAAACTTCTTTTTTCTTTTTGCCCCACCCATGTACGAGTTGAATTAAAAATAATCGCCCAAAATTCGCTCAAAAAAATATTTTTCTTGTTTTTTCAACAAATGATTTGATTTTTCCGTACACGCGTGCTATAATAGGAAAGGAAAATGTGTAGCTGCTTAACATTTTTTTAATCTATTAACAAAAGAGAAGTGTAGCCATGGTTGAAATTAAAGAAGTAAAAACGCGTAAGGACATCAAGGAGTTTATTGAATTTCCCTTGCGGTTATATAAAGGAAATCCCTATTTTGTGCCGCCGCTTTACGGAGACGAAAAGGCGTTGTTTAAAAAGGAAACGGTTTATGGGGATCAATCGGAATCGGTGTATTTTTTAGCGCAACGGAACGGCAAGACGGTCGGTAGAATCCACGGGATTTTGCAACATGCGAGCAATAAGAAGTGGAATCAAAAACGGGTGCGCTTTACCCGCTTCGACGCTTTGGACGAGCAGGAAATCGCGAATGCTTTATTCGGCGCGGTGGAAAACTGGGCGCGCGAAAAGGGCATGGAAGAAGTGGTCGGGCCGCTTGGATTTTCCGATTTGGAGCGTGAAGGTCTGCTTATAGAAGGCTTTGACGAGCTTTCGACGTTTGAAGAGCAGTACAATTATCCGTATTATCAAAAGCTGATTGAAAATCTCGGCTATGAAAAGGAAGTGGATTGGGTGGAAAGAAAGCTGTATGCGCCCAAGGAGCTTGACGAGCGGATTCCCCGTCTTTCAGCGAGAATGATGGAGAAATACGAGCTGCACTTTGGTAAAGCGAAAAACGCCCGCGATTTTGTCAATAAATACGGCGAAGGCTTTTTCGAAATTATGGATTTGACCTATCATGATATATATCAATCCGTGCCGATGACCGAACGGTCTAAAAAACAGCTTATTAGCAGCTTTAAATTGATTATTGACGTGGAACACGTGGCGGTCATTCTTGATAAAAACGAGAAAATCGTGTGTTTTGGGCTTTGTTTCCCGTCGATCGGGCAAGCGTTACAAAAGAGCGGCGGCAGACTTACTCCTACGGCGATTGTTCGTGTGTTACGTGCGATTAAGCACCCGAAAATTATCGATCTTGCGCTGATCGGAGTCTTGCCCGAATACCGCAAGAAAGGGATTGCGACGGCGCTGATTAATGCGGTAATTGAAATGCTTTCAAAGGGGGATGTTGCATACGCGGAGACCAACTTAAATTTGGAAACGAACCACAGCATTCAAAATCAATGGAAAGCGTTTGACAGTGTTTTGCATAAACGCCGCAGAAGCTTTGTCAAAAAGATATAATAATAAAACCTTCCTTCGGGAAGGTTTTTTGCTACTGTAATTCGATTGGAAATAAATAGAAGGAAAATCTTGACAAAGGTGTTTTATTGTGTTATGATGAAGAAAAGTAAATGATGTTTTTAAGGTGTTGTTAATTTGTGATAAATTAGGAGGTGAATTATACATATCATTCAACACTGAAATTATAGACCGTAAAAAAAATAAAAAAAATAGAGATTTCCTTTAAAAGTTATAGATGTTGGTGGACATAGCTAACATCTGTAATTTTACAGTTGCGAGCGGTCGGCTATTTGTTGGAAAATCTCAAAGGAGAAAATTATGTCAAAATTTAAGAGAATCATTTCTATGTTGCTTGGCGCTATACTGTTTGTAGCGACTATGGGTTCGATTGTAGCTTGTGATAACAAACAAGACTCAAAAGAAGATATGATTACTGTAACGGATATGCTTGGAGAGCAAGTAACCGTAAAGAAAAATCCCCAAAAAGTGGCGTGTGCATCAAGAACGACGTATGATCTTTTGATTGCATTTGGGGTGGCGGATAGTATTGATGGCGTTTATTATTCGTTGCTTGAAAACGAATGGTCGGCTGTTTTTGATGAAAAAGCAAACGAAAGATATAGTTTGGCGTATCAAGAAAGCTATGAAACGTATATTGCGCGCGGTGTGGATATTGTATTTTCCCCTGAAAAATACATAACGGACGGATTAAAGGAACACGGTATTAAAGCTTTGAATGTAAGCTTGTATGGAAACCCCGATTTTAGCGGGTATGTATATTTCTTTGCCGATCTTGTAAAACAAATTTGGGATAGCGACGTGGTTGCGCAAAGAGTAGATTCTTGGAAAATGAAAATGCAAACGACGATTTCTGATATTCAAACGGAGCTTGCAAAGCACGATGACACACAAAGAACGGTATATTATGTGCGCGGTGATAAAAATAAAGGGATAGGATATACGGAAACGGTAGGTTCGTTTACGGAATATGCATATAAAGTATTAGGCATGAAACCGCTTAATGATCAATTTGAGTCCAACAAACCCTCAGCGGAAGAAATTTGTGCACAAAATCCCGACGTGTTCGTGGTAGGCGGTATTTATCAAAAAACGTTGATTAACGCATTACAAGAAGAACCGTACGTTAATTTGGATGCAGTTAAAAATGGACAGGTTTTTAATATTCCTATTGGGCTGACAATGTTTGAACAACTTTCGGTTTTCTCTCCTGTATTTCTTTGCGATCAAGCGAATAAGCTTTATCCCAACTATTTCAATTATGATGTTAAAAAGCAAATTCAGGATTTGAGCAAAGAATTTTTTAACGTTGAATTGACGGACAATGAAGCGCAAAATATGTTAAACGGTTTGAGTCGGGAGGGAAACGCTCTTGCTTAATTCGAGAAAAAAAGGTTGGACGGGCGTATGTTTTACGCTCGTTTCCTTCATATTCGTCATGGTATTTATTTTGGCGTTACTAGTTGGGCGGTATGAGATTTCGCTTGGAAACTTTTTTAAAATGCTGTTTGGGGACGAGGGCTACGAAATAGAGCGCAGTATCGTTATAAATTTACGATTACCGAGAACGATTATTGCAGCATTGACAGGTCTTGCGCTGAGCGTTTCTGGGCTTTTATATCAAGAAACCTTTCAAAACAAGTTGGTTTCTCCCGATTTGCTTGGTGTTTCTTCGGGCGCAGGGGTTGGTGCGGCTCTTGCGATTTTGCTTGGATTATCATCGGCTTTTGTAAGTCTTTTGGCGTTCGGTTTTGGGGTTTTGGCAGTATTGATAACTTTGTTTGTCGCAAAAGCCTTTCAAAATAAATCTTCTATGATTTTAACTTTATCGGGGATTATTGTTGGCAGTTGTATGGGGGCAGTGTTGTCCTTTATTAAATATCTTGCCGATGCGGAAACAACGCTTGCTAGTATTACCTTTTGGTTAATGGGGTCTTTTGAACAGTCTTTAATGGAAGATGTTTACGTTTTATTGCCCATTGTCGCCGTATGTTCCGTTGTTATACTTTCTATTAGTTGGAGAATTAATATTGTCGCACTCGGTCGGGAAGAAGCGCAAACAAAGGGTATAAATTATCGTATGTATCGTATGCTAATTATTTTTGTTGCAACCTTGCTTACGGCAAGCTCGGTAGCGTTCGCGGGAACGATTAGTTGGATTGGATTGGTTGTTCCGCATATTGTTAGATTAATGCTTGGAAGGGATACCAAAAAAACCATTCCCATGTGTATGGTTTTTGGGGCAACCTTTATGGTAATTGCGGATATTCTTTCGCGTACTTTTACGGCGTCGGAAATTCCGTTGTCCGCAGTAACAGGATTCTTCGGCACAATTATTTTTGTTGTATTACTTTTTATAAGGAGAGAGACGATTCATGAAAATGATTGAAGTTGAAAATCTCTCTTTTCGGTACAATAGAAACGGAAAGATGATTTTGAATGATTTGTCCTTTGCTTGTGAAAAAGGAACAGTAAACGTTCTGATTGGCTTGAACGGTTCAGGAAAAACGACGCTCATTAAAATCTTGTCGGGCTTGCTTGAGAAATATCAGGGAAATGTAATTTTAAAAGGTAAAGATTTGAAGTCTTTATCCATTAGAGAACGCTCGAAAATTATGGCTTACGTTGCACAACGCTCGGGGGCAATAGACGATTTCCCTGTGATGGACTATTTGTTGTTCGGTCAAGCGAATAAAATGAACTTTTATGAATCGCCTTCTCAAGAAGATAAAGAAAAAGTGTTGGCGCACGCGGAAAGCTTGGAAATTACCCATTTACTTGATAAAAAATTAGGGGAAATTAGCGGGGGAGAACGGCAAATCGTTGCTATATGCGGAGCAATCGTACAAGATACGGATTTGATAATTTTAGATGAGCCTACCTCGGCGCTAGATATCAAAAACCAAAATAAAGTCTTATCGCTGATTAAAGGAATTGCGAAAGATAAAGGCAAGACGTTTATTCTTTCTTCGCACAACCCCAATCACGCCTTGTTTTTAAATAGCAACGTTTTTGTGTTAAAAAATGGATTCATTGTGAACCAGGGTAATGCAAACGATATTATTAACGTTGAAAATTTAACAAAGGTTTACGGTGATGATATTTGTTACAGCGACGAGCTGTTCTATCGCGAAATTTCTTTTAAGGGTATAGAAAAATGAGTAAGTACAAAGAAATCAATTTAGAAGACGGGCTGCCGACCGTTGACGAGGCTTTGAGCTATCTTAAAATGTCGCTAACCCTTTGCAAACAAAATAAAATCGGTTGTCTTGCCGTGATTCACGGTTACGGCAGTAGCGGAAAGGGTGGAGCAATTCGAGTGAAAGCCCGTCAATGGCTGAACGCTCAAGTACGCAACGGTACAGTGAAAACGGTTATCAACGGCGAAGATTTCGACGTGCTGAATTTCAAAGCGTTGGAACTTAAAAATAAGTATAAAGAACTTGAAAAACTATTAAGAGTTTGTAATCACGGAATTACCGTTGTGGCGCTTTGATTAAAAAGGCATCTGTTAAGCAAGAGCTGGGCAGATGCTTTTGTTTTAGTAGATACTTTTGAGAAATGAGAATGGTTATAATACTTAGTTATGTTAAAAAAATTCCATGAAAAACATGCACATTAGGTCTTAGATGGATAGTTTTTCTAAAATTTTTTTTATAAAACCGCTTGACGAATAAGAAAAGGTATGGTATACTATAATTAAGAATCAATCCCATTAAGAAAAAAGGAGGGGCGAATATGCAAGAACGGCAAACAAAGCAAAAGCAAATTATTTACGACGCTTTAAAAACCTTAGATCACCCCACGGCAACCGAAGTGTACATGCACGTACATAAAAACTTCCCCAGTGTTTCACGTGCAACAGTATTTCGTGTTTTAGGGGGATTTTCGACGTGCGGAAAAGCGTTGGAATTAAGAGCAGCGGGCAACGAAGTGCGTTATGATTATAACGTAATGCCGCATTATCATGCGCGTTGTCGCGGATGCGGAAGAGTAGCGGACGTAACGACGGCAGTTCCGTCGGGGATAGAGATTTCCGCGCGTCCGTGCGGAGATTTCGAGTTAGAGGGATATTCTTTAGAATTTTACGGAATTTGCGGTGATTGTAAAATTCCGACCTAACGAAAGGAATGACGGCGACCGCTTTTTTGTATAAAGAAAGCGGTCGTTTCCAAAAAAAGCGAGAGAAATTATTTTAAAACAAATTTTTCTGAACGTGTAGAAAATTATTGACATTTACCCCAAAAACGGCTATAATAGGCGTGTTGATAGGAAAACGAAAAGTTTTTTAAGATACAAGCAACGAAATGCAGGTGTCGCCTAGCGGTATGGCGGCAGCTTCCCAAGAGTGGAAGATAATTGCATAATAGGTATATTGGATAACAATAATTTTGTAAAAACGGGCTAAAAAGTCCGTTTTTTGTTGTTTTTTATGATAGTTTCATTCATTTTTCTCATTGAATAAATGAATAAGGATTTTTTATTGGCCCGCTATTGGCCCAAGGGTGAAAGTTGGTCTATGGAAACGCTACATTTTCCCTTGCAAAAACTTGTATTTTTTATCATTTATGCAGTATATACAAAATGTAAAATAATAGAAAAAAGCGCTTGTTTTTATGAAAACAGGTGCTTTTAGTTTGTCTTTTTTACAACGTAGAAATGCCGTAAAAACTCTTGCTCAAATTCATCGTAGTTGATTAGCCAATGTCCGCCGATTTGATATTTTTTGACGGTATTCATTTGTAGGATTTGCAAAAGATATTCTTTTTTAATTTTAGGCTTTGGGTAGGTTTGTTTTATCAATTTTAGAGCCGTTATCTGCCCTCTAATACGCGGTAAGGTTTCGGTTTGATAAATTCCAAGCGGATTGATTTTACGATAAAATTGGGGGAAATTTATAAACCATCTATTTTGATTAAGAGCAATGTATAAGTCGTTGTTTTCTTGTAGAAATTTACGTAAATTTCTATTATAAATAAGGCTGTTAGAATCTTGATTTTGAAAAAGTTGGCAAAGGTCAGGGAGAGTCATTATACTGCCTTTGGGGCAAATTGTTGCAAACTTGTTTTGCCAAAAGTTTTCGTTGATACAGCGTGTAACGCCGCGAGTTGTAAAATGAGCGAAAAGTTCGTCCATATTTACAACCCACGCATTATTATATTTTAAGATAGTTAAATCGCGTCGTTCTGCCATAGAACGTAATTGGCGAGAGGTTAAAGCGGTTTGCGGATCAAGACGCTTGATTTCGTTGTAAGCGTCGGATAATTTTCTTAATCTGGGTAAGTACATAGTTTTTCTTCCTTAATTAGATTTTTTCGTGAATAGATTGTCTAAAACATCGGCGGCTTGCATATCGCTTGATTTCAAAAAGTGGGCGTAAATATCGCTCGTTGTGCTTGTTCTGGAGTGTCCTGCTCGTGCGGCAACCGTAACAAGCGGAACGCCGTTTAAGAGCTGTAACGTAATGCAGGTATGACGCAAGCTATGTAAAGTATAAGAAGCTACGCCAGCCTTTTTTAATATATTTTTCAGCCATTTTAAGACCAAATCGGGGTTGATAAAACCACCTTTTTCGTTGGTGAACAATTTATTTGACGGTTGCATATAATCTCCGCAAATTTCGCGTAATTTGAGCCAGTATTTACGATATTCTTGTAAAATGTCAATTAAAGAACTTGAAACCGTAATAATACGTTTTGATTTTTCGGTTTTAGGTGCTTTTTCTATTAAGCCGTAGCCTTTTACGAAAATGACAGAGCGTTGTACGCAAATTGTATGGTTTTCAAAATCAATATCCTGCCATTCAAGTCCGCAGACTTCTCCGCGCCGAAATCCTGTAAAAAGGAAAATGTAGAGAGCTGTTTTTTGTCGAATGTCTTTCCATTGCGATAAAACTTCAAAGAATTTTTGTGTTTCCGTATCACTCATAACTTTGATGGGCTTTACAACCTTTTTAGGATAGCTTACGTATTGTGCCGACGCCCAGTTGTCTTGTATTAACCGTTTCTTTTTGGCGAATGATAACACAGAACGGACAGTGCGTTTGTATTGTACGGTCGTTTCCCATGCGTAGGGCTCTTTAATTTCCTGCTTTTCAAACAATAAATAAAAGTCGATATTAGTTAAACCACATAATTGTTCCGCCCATTGTAAGCTAACGTTGATTCCCCTGCAAGCTTTGCCTAAAATCCGTGTGGAAATATGTTCTTTTAACTTGCTTTTCGGTATTGTGTTGTAAGCGCTAAAAGTTTGTTCAAAATCAGACTTTGGCTTTATGCGAACGGTTGTTTTTCTTCGTGCGTCTAAAATGTCAAAATAGTTTTGTAAAATAGATGGCGTAAGCGACATAACTTTATAGCCTCCTATGTATTTATTGGCGAAAGAAAGGTGTTCTTCTGTTTTGACATAATACGAAAGAGAGCAGGTATTTTTAATCATTTCTCGCCATTCTTCCGCCAGCTTTGCAAACGTTATACCCGTAGGATTTGGTGTCGCGATACTGCCAGAAATAGCAGTTTGTAGCTCCTGCTCGTATTTATCTGCAATTAGAATTACTTCTTTGTCTGCTTTTTTTTCCGACATTCCGTTTTCAGGTCGCCATGTCATACCTTTACGTAGTTTTCTGCCGCTTCCTTCATCGGATAGCTTAACGCGAATATCGTAAACGAGTTCGCCTGTTTTGAGTGTTCTTTTTGTAATGGTTGCCATAATTATTCCTCCATTGATAATAGTTTCAAAAGTTCGTCGAGGTTCACCAAATACTTCTTGTTCAGTCGAATAGAATGTACGGCTTTGGTTTCGCACGCTTGCTTGATGAAATTATACGTAACCGAAGTATTGGCGTCGAGTTCCTTGATCTGTTTTAAGGCTTCTCTAATTGTTCTCATTCTTGCCATAGTTTTCACTCCTTTTAATTATTTTGTGGATAACTGCAAAAATAAATAAATAATTCAAACTGCAAATATTCACGGAAATAATTGTAAAAGAAAAATTTTTATTTTTTTAGAAAGAAAAACTATAATAAACCCAAGAAAAATCTATAATAAACCCAAACTCTTCCCCAAATCTATCGAGTGGGGAAGAGCTGAAAGGCTCTTTCCCACCGACCACATATCAGGAAAAGCCTACGCTGTCAAGGAAAAGGGAACCGAAGGAAAAATATTGTTAAAAATAAAAAACACTTACAAATTGAAAAAAAATTCATAGGTGAAACTATAATAATAACAATATTTTTCCCCTTGACAGCAACGGCTTTTTCTGATACCGATATTATTTTAAGAAGGGGAAGATTTTTTGATGGGAAATATTGACAAATTAAAAAGAATTGCGTATAATGATTATGCGACATTTCTATTTTTTTGTTATAAAGGAGAAGTTTTAACTGCTACAATTAAATAATCTCGGAATGGATATAATGCTGGTAGTATTATATCTAATCGCGTTTTACAAAAATTCCATTTCGAGTGGTAGTAGTTGAACGAAAAAATAGAGTGTCGCAGCTTACGAGAGGATATATGCTATGATGTCGTCTCGCAAGAGGCGGCATCTTTTTTATTAAATTAAATATGGGACTGGCAGGGAGCCGCTGAAAACAATTTTGTTTTTAGTGGGCTCCTTTTGTCTTTAAGGGGATTTATGAAAAGTTGTTCATTTTTCGGGCATAGAGATACGCTCCAAACGGAAGAATTAAAACAAAAGGTAAGAGAAACGGTAGAACAGTTGATTGTTAAAGAAGGGGTGGATATCTTTCTTTTTGGTAGCCGTAGTAAGTTCGAAGAGCTGTGTCATATCGTTGTTACGGACCTCAAAGAAAGGCATCCGCAAATTCGTAGGATTGCCTATCTTTGCAAACACGAAACGGCTTGTTTGGTAGGGGCAGGTACGAGTTTAACGCAAAAAATCAAGAACGTAGCAGGTCGAGATGTGTATGTTCGGGAGTTTGAAGAAATAAAAAAATCCGACCGAGTAAACTCAGCCGGAAGTGCTTGTTATGTGGAAAGGAATCAATTAATAATCAACAGTAGAGATTTTGTTTTAGTTGTTTGTGATGAGCAATCAACGAAGAAAAGTGGCACAAGGCAGGCATATGAATACGCAAGGAAAAAACGCAAAGCTACACTGGTTATACGAATATAAAAGTAGGTTAATCCTCTGTATCGGATTTTCTGTATTTTGCAGGCGTTAATCCATACTTAGCTTTAAACACTTTATTTAGATAAGATAAACTTTCCATACCAACAATGTCCGCTATTGTGCGCAGAGGGTAGTTGCTTGTTTTTAAGTAATAGGCGACTCGTTCTAATCTTACATTGGTGATATATTCGGACAAAGACATACCTGTTTCTTTCTTAAATACTCGGCATATATAAGTACGATTATATTTTAACCAAGTAGCAAGCCTTGGAATACCGCCTTTGATTGTGTGGTCTTTATTCAAACTATCAAATATTAAATTGACAAGTGAGGTAGAAGACGGCAGTTGGGCGGGTTCTTGATGTTCGAAAAATTTGCACAGTATTCTTAATGTCAAATCAATGCTTTTTGCTCGTTTCGTATAAATATCTGTACTTGCGGATATTTTTTGAGCGAGATGCTCTAATTCATTAAGCTCGCTAGGGCTAAAACGTACTGGGCGAAGACGATTTTGTAAAAAATTGTTGGAAGCTTCTTCTGAGTGAGTGACCAACAATAATAAAGACTCAAAAAGCTTGGGGGAAATAAAAACATCGCGAATGATAGTATTTTGATTTGGGAACTCGGCATACGAGTGGATATCATCCAAGGAAAGGATGATACATTCTCCTAAACCCATTACGAGTTTTTCCCCATTGAGTATTTGGCTTAACTCCCCCGCGCTTACGTACACAATTTCATAGTGTACGTGTTTATGGGCGTCTGCAGTATGCTCGAATCTTTGCTGCATTGAAATGTCCATATCGTCGGGGATAAAAGATTCTTGGATTCTGTAATTGTTTCCTTTTGAATTTTCCATATAACAAATATAAATGAAAAAGGGAAGGAAGTCAAGCAATTTTATTAAAAAAATCAAGATAGAGCACTTTTTGGAAACATTTGGGTATTGAAAAAGCAAAAAATATATAGTAAACTATTGGTGCAACACTAGAAGTATCGTACTGTATTTTATTTTTATAAAATACAAAAAAACGAGGAAAATATTGCTTTTAAAGGAGAAAAAAATGAGTAGGAAAAGAATCAACAAAGTGTTAGCAATGGTAATGGTCACTGTGATGACTGGAGGTTTGTCGGCTTGTTTTGGAGGAGGCGATGAAGTTAATACGGATCCGACTGTATTAAATGTAAAAATCCGTAAAGCTGGTTACGGAACCGAATATATTGAAGTGGTAGCTGATGCCTTTGAAGAAGCCTTTAAGGATAAAGGATATGAAATTAACGTTCTTGCTCCGCGTGAGGATTTAACTGGAACTACGGTGTTGCGTGATATTTGGTCGAATAGTGGGATTGACGTATACTTTACTTCTGATCTCGAAGCGCGTACAGGTGTTACGGGCGAGTTTGGACAGATGATATCCAATATGACGGACAATATTTACAAGAAACCCGCTATTAAGCTCGACGGTACGGAAGAAACGGAAACAATCGAAGCAAAATTAGCAGGATATAACTTCCCGAGCACGATTTATAACGATCAATACTATGGGATGCCGTTCGCTCTTGGCTTCGGAGGGCTTGCGGTTAATAAAAAAGTTCTTGATCAATTTGAACTTGAATTGCCTAGAACTACGAATGAATTGTGGTATTGTGCGAAGGTGATTATGGAGCAAGCTAAGGCAGGGGAAACGAAAGCTCGTCCTTTTACTTATGCATTAAGTGATAATAACTATGCGATGAGTTTGGTAAATCCTTGGCTTGGACAGTACGAAGGATACGATTCGTTTAACGAATTCTGGTCCTTCCAAAAAAAGGTTGAGAATGAAGACGGTACTGTAACCTATACGGATATGACTACGGATGCATACGAAGTATTCCATAAGCAGGGCGTTTACGAGCTTTATGAAGCTACTTATCAAATGTATGACTGGCAAATGTCGGCGGCAGGAAGCGGCTCTCACGATTTGAGTTCTGCACAAGCAAAAATTATGAAGGGTGAGGCTGTATTCTACTCCGTAGGCGATTGGATGTTCAATGAGGAAGCAAAGAAGTTTCCTAAATATCTTAATGACGTAACCTTTATTAACATTCCTATGCTTTCGTCTGTTGGTACGCTTGTGTTCGGCGATAACGGCTTTGATGCGGCAACCTGCGAACAAATTTTGACGTCTATTATCAAATATGCTGACCAACATATGGCGGCAGAAACAATTAAATCTACGGTAGAAAGCGAACTTTCCGTAACGCTTGATTTGGAAGACGTGGTTTCTATTTGTGAACGCCGTGGCTATGTAAAAGATAGCTCGGGGGCTATGGCAATTATTTCTCAAAAATCAGAAAAGAAAGAGCTTGCGGAAACCTTCCTTCGTTTCTGCGCAAGCACGGAAGTTGCAACGTTAATGTCTAGGAGCATGCAGACGGGCAGCCCGTTCGCAGTTGGTGTAAATAACGATAGTCAATATCCTTATTTGCAGGCGACCAGCAAAATTGCGGCAAATCCTTATTTCAAACAGTTGATTAGTGTGAATCAAGGTTATAGAGCAAGACTTGGTCCCGCGGGTATGTTCCCGTCCGAAGGCGATATTTTTGTAAATAAAATTTACGATGCGCAAGTTACAACTTATGACGCAAGTTTAAATAGAACGGGTTCGGATGAGTTGTATAAAAATGTGGCGTATAAGACGGTTGAAAGAATTTATAATGACGCAAAGTCAAACATTGAGAAAGGTCTTGCTAATAACGGCGGTTGGAAACCTACGTATTAATAACAAAAGGAATTAAATTATGGAGAATAAAAAGAGTGCAAAAAAACGCCAGTGGTTTGGGCATTATTCTAAAAAAGAAATCCGAAAGTTTCCTTTCGTATATCTTATTTTAGCCTTACCTGTTTTACAGGTAGCGGTATTCTTTGTCTATGTAAATTTTTCCGCAATCACAATGGCGTTTCGTGATGAACTTGGTCAATTTTCATTGGATTCATTTGAAAGAGTCTTCTTTGCATTCAGAGATAAACAGGATTCATTGGGCTTAAACCCGTGGGAGATGATTTGGAAAAGCTTATTCACGTGGGGGTTGACGAATATTGTAGTGAATATAATATGTATTTTGACGACTTACATATTAACGAAACATATGATTTTCAGTAAAACTTTCCGCTTGATTTATCATATTCCAGGAATTGTCGGACCTGTTATTATGGCGATTGTCATGAAAGAAATGTATGCTTATGATGGTGTGGTCACAAAGGTCGTTCAGGATTTGGGAATTAATATTCCGCTTATAGCACAACACAACGGCCTATTGGGGGCAGAGGAAACGGCGTTCAAAACATTGATGACGCAAACTTTCATCTATGGTATAGCAGGCGGCGGCATGATTATGGCGAGCGCATTCATGAAAATTCCAGAAGAGATTTTCGAGTCGGCACGAATCGAAGGATGTGGCTTTTTTAGAGAAACATTCCAAATCGCTTTGCCGTGTGTCTGGCCTACGTTTTCAACGCTGTTAATATTCTCATTATGCGGTATTTTAACGGCTGATTATGGCGCATATTTGTATTCCAATGGTTCGGGCTCAAATGGGATGGTATCTGTAGGATTCTATTTATATCGTTACCAAGTTGCTATTTCGAAAGTACCTGATGCAACGTATTTATATGGATATGTATCTGCATTCGGCTTGATAATCACGCTTATTACTTTACCGATAGTGCTTATTAGCCGTAAATTATTATCTAAGTTCCAAGATAATGTAGAGTTTTAAGGAGTAGTCGAATGAAAGAGAAAGTAATATCTGACAATAAAATAAAAAGACTGCTTAGCAAATGGGGTAAAAAGCCATCGCCAGAAAAGATAATTTTAATTGTATTTTTTGCATTCTTTTTGATAGAAGCTATCATTAATCTATATCCTTTTTTGTGGGTTATTAATAATTCGCTTAAAAGTTTTGAAGAGTTTAATGAGGTGGATACCTCGGCGCTTACTCAAACTTGGGATTTTTCTAATTATATTAAGGTTTTCCAAGAATTTAAAGTTAACGGCACTGTTTTATATGCGGAAATGTTGGTAAACTCCATGTGGCAGACATTTTTGTATCTTTTCGTTAACTTGTTTTCAAGCTTGTTTGTGGCATACGCCTTGGCAAAATTTAGATTTCCAGGGAAAGGTTTGTTATATGCGCTCATGATTTTCGTGCAAACAATTCCAGTGATTGGTACAGGTGCTGCCGCATACAAATTACGTTATCAATTAGGTCTCGTCAACAATCCAACTCTCATATGGATTTGTTGGGCTGTGGGCTTTGACTATTCGGCCTTTGTTATGTATGGAACGTTTCAAGGAATTAGTCAGTCTTATTCGGAATCTGCTGAATTAGACGGGGCAAATGAATTTGACATTTTATTTAAAATTATTTTCCCTCAGATTTTCCCGTGTATGCTGGCGTTGATGGTCACAAATTTTGTTACAAGATGGAATGATTACACGTTTGCCCAGATTAACTTGGATAAGTATCCAAATTTAGCTTATGGTATGTACTTATATCAAACGGGCTCGAATTGGTCGGACAGCGGTAAGGTAGTTTATTATGCGTCCTTGATTATGTCGTGTATACCAGGTGTTCTTTTGTATGCATTAATGCAAGGATTTATAATGAAAAACTTGTCAGTCGGTGGCTTAAAAGGCTAATAGTTTAAAGGAGGAAATAAATAATGAAGAAAGGTTTAGTTGCAGCTCTTTCGGGGCTTTGTATACTTTCTACGTCATTAGGAATCGTCGCTTGTACGAATCCTAATACGGATTCTGGTAGCGATGTTCCCGTATCGATTACTACGCTTACTCCTGAGTTTGAATATCATGTAGGCGACAACGTACATATGTTTGACCACTTCTCGTACGTAGATGGGTTAACGTATACGTTTACGGTACAATACGAAGACGAAGAAGCCGTAACCGTAGAGGGCGACGCATATTATTTGGCGGAGGCGGGGAATTACAAAATTACCTGCGAAGCATCTAACGGTAAAGAGAGCAAGAAAGAAAGCGTAACGATTACCGTTGGCAACGAAAAGGCGTTTATTCAATTTAAGAATCGTGAAGCACAAGTTGATTGGAAAAAAATCATGTGGGATACGGATATTATCGCATTGGCGGATCCTATCACGATTGTAGATTGCGAATATGAAACGTATATCGAAAGCGTTGTTATTTATGATGCGGCGGATGGTAGCGGAAGAACCGTTGTTATTGAAGACGGCGTAAAGATTGAAGACGATGCTGGCGTATTCTATAACGGCAACGATAAATTTACGTTTGTATATGAATGTGATTATGTATTTACGATTGTTTGTGAAACTAGCGGTGGTAAAGTTAGTGATAAATTGACAGTGAGCGCAAAAGAGAACTTTGATTCGCTCCAAGTGCTTTCTGATTATTCTGCATCTTATAATGCGGATACGTTTACGGCGAATTGGGATGCCGTAACGGGGGCTAGCTCTTACTATGTAAAGGTTGACCGCAAACAGATGGTGACAGAAGAAACTTCGGTAAACATTGAAAGTTTAATCGTCTCGGATTTCCAATATTTTGACTTGTACATAGTACCTTTGGACAGTGAAGGGAATAGACTTGGTAAAATTATTTGTGAGGATATAGTCATTGCACCCGAAGGCGCAGAGGGGATTGTAAAAGGTCCTGGTGCAAGCATTGATGTAGCGGCGAAAAAAGCAACTCTTGTTGGGTATCAAGCGGCAAGTGCAGGCTATGAATCTGGTATTCGTCACGTAAAAAATTCCTATATTGCATACGGATATAAATATGGCGTTGGAACTTACGTTGACTTTACGTTTACTGGGAATAATATGCCCCAGGTATGCTTCTTTGCAAATGAAGTCAACGGTAATATGACTTGCCATTCAGGGTCTGTTCACCAGAGCACACCGAATGAAGGTTATTTGTTCATGAACGGATTGAACGTGACTGGTGATGTTAAAGGTAAAGACAGTTTTATCTGTGTAGGTCCCTATAGATTTGGATGCAAGGATCACGGAAACCATATCAATTATACGGAAATTACTGAGGGTAGCACAAAGAGATTTATCATCTCTAAAAATAGTTTATTTACGTATAACGGTTTAGAGGCAGCAGGTAGCGATAAAGAATATATTTATACGGTTGGTAGTTTTACTTCGGGCGGATGTTTGGCGTTTGAACTGATTCTTCGTGATGCAGATACCCAAGAAGTTTTGGAAACGGCACGCATTGTTACAGCACAGTCCGCAGCAACGGTGAAGGCTGGACATATTATTGCTTATGCTGGGGTGAAAGGTAACGGAACCCAAACCACTTTTGGTTATGGTGAGCCTTATCAAGGAACGCCTCTTCCCGTTTATGAGCAAGGCGTGACGCATAATGATGACGGCAGCGTAACTTTGGATGGGAAAGCATCTCCTGGTAGCTATGTATACCACGTAGCACAAGTGGATAATTCTTATGTGTCAATTCAAGGCGAATATGGCTTAGATACATATATTGATATCAACTTCAAAGGCAACAACATGCCTCAGGTGCTCTTATTTGCTGATCAAATCAACGGTAATATGACGAGCATGGGCGGTAAGGGTGTCCTGTTCTCGAATGGTTTAGTAACAGCGAACCCTGCTGGTTCTATCCTTCGTAAATATTCCATTTATGGGCCGAATAGAATCTATTTATATGGTGGCCTTTCGGATACCGATAAGGTTGTAAAAGATACGAATACATACGAAGGCTCCGATAGCCGTGTAATTAACAATAGTTATTGGACTTTATTGGGTTATGATTCCAGCGGCAATGTAAGCGATTATCCTTTCCTTACGCAGAAAGGCTTGGCAACATCGCCTGACACGGAATATAAATACACGCTTGGCATGTGCGAAAAAGATGGAATCGTATACGCGCATATTGAATTGTATGACGTAACGAACGACATAGAAGTATATAACTTCAACCAAGCAACGACGTTGAGTGCAAGCGATCTTACGGCAGGGAATATCATCCTTTACGGAAGCGTAGCTGGTGCTACAACCACAACGACTTTCTCGTACAGCGAACCCTATACGAAAACACAGGAAACGCCTGATGATCCTGAAAATCCCGATGATCCTACGATTCCAGAAGGAGTAAAAAGTTCGGGAGCGACGTTTAACGATGACGGAAGTGTAACTCTTGCAGGTAAAGCTTCTCCAGGCGGTTACGTATATCATATTGCGCAGCTCGACAACTCTTATGTGGCGCTTGAAGGCGAATATGGAATTGGTACGTACATTGACATTACGTTTACAGGCAATAACATGCCCCAAGTAATGTTCTTTGCCGACGAAATCAATGGCAATATGACGAGTATGGGCGGTGCTGGTGTCCTCTTCTCGAATGGTTTGGTAACTGCAAATCCTGCAGGTTCTATGTTGCGCAAATATTCGATTTTTGGACCGAATAGAATTACATTGCATGGTGGCATCACCGATAGTGATAAGGTGGTAGCAAATACGAACAACTACGACGGATCGGATAGCAGATTGTTTACGCTTATGGGTTACGATTCCAGTGGGAACGAAAAAGACTATCCTTATCTTACCCAGAAGGGATTGGCAACTACGCCCGATACAACCTACAAATATACGGTAGGAACGTTTGAAAACAATTATGGGAAACTGAGCGTTGCAATAAAGCTTTACAACGTTACAGATGAGGCCGTTGTTTACGAATTCGTATTAGAAACGACATTGCCTGTTAATAATGTTTCCAAGGGGAGCATTATCCTGTACGGAAGCGTAGCAGGCACCGCAAACACGACGACGTTCTCGTATAGCAAGCCTTATATTTCTGATGCGCAGGCGGAAAACGTTCTGGGCTTTGAAGATGGTGTTTCTGCGGGGGCAGAGTTTACCGCACAGAACGGCGCCGTTGCAGCTACGAGCGATGAACAAAAGTATTCTGGGGAAAAGTCTATGAAGTTTACGAGCCTTTCTCAAAATACAGCATTTAGATTATATAATTTTAAGCCTATCAACGGATATTATAAAAACGATATTATTTCGTTGGGTATGTACGTTTATTTAGATGCACCGTCTGGGGCTTGCTTGAAAGTTGGCAACAGCAACGGCGATGAATATACGTATTTAGGCGCTCTTCAATCTGGCGTAAGTGCAGGTGAATGGACTTACGTTGTTGTTGATGTGCCTGTGAGTGCTGATGATTCTAATAAATATTTGGATATTTCGTTCGCGTTAAATAATTATGGCGCATCTTTAGACAATGTGAATGTTTATATTGATGACGTAAAAGTTGTATATAATTCCTTGGAAGGCTATACCGTATTGCGTACCTCTCCTGCGTTGGGCGGAAACAAATTATATATGTTACCCTCGTTGTCGGGTGGGCAATCGTTGAGTTTTGTCATTCAAAATTCTGATGGGGAAATTATCCTGTTGGATGGCGGTTACGTTGGTGACGGAGCTTTGATTGAGGCTGTTGTTAAATCATTGCGTCCTGACGGTAAGGTTACTGCATGGTTGATTACGCACGGTCATGACGACCATATGGGTGTCGTGGCGGAAGTTATTAACAATGGTGTTTTAACCGTTGAGAATATTTATTATGATATTCCGACAGAGGCAGTTTGGCAAGAAAAAGAAGGAACTATGACGGGTAGCGATTTTGACGCAGAGTGTCGAGCTGCTATGTATGCGGCGGTTCAAGCTAAAAACGTGAACGTTGTAACGCCCGTAGATGGTGCGGTCTACAACTTTGGTTCTCTGTCTTTTGAAATTGTTTATGCGCCGTCTTCATCCTTGCAATCCTATATCACAACGAATTTTGGTAACAATACGTCTGTGATTTATAAAATGATAACTGAGGAAAGCGATGTCTTATTCCTTGGCGATGCTGGTGTGGATTTAGGTAATTGGCTGGTCGCAAACAGAGCCGATAAAATTAAGGCAGATATTGTGCAAATGGCGCATCACGGTCAAAACGGTGTCGGTGAAAACTGTTATATAGCCATCAATCCGTCTATTGCTTTGTGGCCCACTACGAACGATCTTTGGAATAATACGAATCCTGCATGGAAGACGCTTATTGTTCGCGGTTGGATGGAAGCAATTGGAACGAAAAACTATGTTGGCAAAGACGGGATTATCGTGTTGGAAGATCCTTATGACTTCTTAGATAGATCCGAAGATGAAAAACCCGAAGTTCCCGTAGATCCTGAAGAACCTGAGGATTCTGAAGAGCCGGAACTCCCTGAAAACGTAGAAGTTTCTGGGGCAACGTTTAAAGACGACGGAAGCGTAACGTTAGATGGAAAAGTAACGCCTGGCGGTTATGCATATCACATTGCGCAAATTGATAACTCTTATATTGCTATTAAGGGTGAATACGGCTTAGATACGTATATTGACATTATGTTTACGGGCAATAACATGCCTCAAGTGCTGTTCTTTGCAGACCAGATCAACGGCAATATGACGAGTATGGGCGGTGCTGGTGTCCTCTTCTCGAATGGTATTGCAAACGCAGCAATGAATCAAGATTTGCTGAGAAAGTATTATATCTTTGGACCGAATAGAATTACGCTGCATGGTGGTATTACCGATGCGGATAAACAGGTCGTTGCGGCTAACTGGTATGAAACTTCGGATAGTCGAGTAATCAATAACGCAAATAAATTATTGATTGGTTATGATTCTAGCGGAAATGCAAGTGATTATGCTTTCCTTACGCAGAAAGGCTTGGCAACAACGCCTGATACGGTATACAAATATACGCTTGGCTTCTATGAAAAGGACGGGGTGATTTACGCACACATTGAATTGTATGACGTAACGAACGACGTAGAAGTATATAACTTCGACCAAGCAACGACGTTGAGCGCAAGCGATCTTACGGCGGGAAACATCATTCTTTACGGAAGTGTGGCAGGTACGGCGAATACGACGACGTTCTCGTACAGCGAACCCTACACGAAGACGCAGGAATCCCCCGAAGAACCTGAGGATCCCGTGGTTCCTGAAGAACCTACGATTCCTGAAAACGTAGAAGTTTCTGGGGCAACGTTTAACGATGACGGAAGCGTGACGTTGGATGGGAAGGCGGCTCCTGGTAGCTATGTATACCACGTTGCACAGGTAGACAATTCCTACGTGGCCCTTAAGGGTACGTATGGTTTGGATACGTATATCGACATTACGTTTACGGGCAATAACATGCCTCAAGTGCTGTTCTTTGCAGACCAGATCAACGGCAACATGACAAGCATGGGCGGTAAGGGCGTTTTGTTCTCGAACGGTTTGGTAACTGCAAATCCCGCTGGTTCTATTCTTCGTAAATATACGATTTACGGACCGAACAGAATCTATTTATACGGCGGAATTACGGATAGTGATAAGGTCGTGCAAAATACGAATACTTACGAAGGCTCGGATAGCCGAGTAATCAATAACGCAAATAAGATATTGTTGGGTTATGATTCGAGCGGCAACGTAAAAGAATATCCTTATCTTACGCAGAAAGGCTTGGCAACAACGCCTGATACGGTATACAAATATACGCTTGGCTTCTATGAAAAGGACGGGGTGATTTACGCACACATTGAATTGTATGACGTAACGAACGACGTAGAAGTATACAACTTCGACCAAGCAACGACGTTGAGCGCAAGCGATCTTACGGCAGGGAATATCATCCTTTACGGAAGCGTAGCAGGTACGGCGAACACGACGACGTTCTCGTATAGCGAACCCTATACGAAGACACAGGAAGAACCTGAAAAGCCTGAGGATCCCGTGGTTCCCGAAGAACCTACGATTCCTGAAAACGTAGAAGCATCTGGCGCAACGTTTAACGATGACGGAAGCGTAACGTTGGAAGGAAAGGCTGCTCCTGGTAACTATGTATACCACGTCGCACAGGTAGACAATTCCTATGTGGCCCTTAAGGGTACGTATGGCTTGGATACGTATATCGACATTACGTTTGTGGGCAACAATATGCCTCAAGTGCTGTTCTTTGCAGACCAAATCAACGGTAATATGACGAGTATGGGCGGTAAGGGTGTCCTGTTCTCGAACGGTTTAGTAACAGCAAATCCCACAGGTTCTATTCTTCGTAAATATGCGATTTACGGACCGAACAGAATCTATTTATACGGCGGAATTACGGATAGCGATAAGGTCGTACAAAATACGAATACTTACGAAGGCTCGGATAGCAGAGTAATCAGCAACACGAACAAGGTATTATTGGGTTATGATTCAAGCGGGAACGTAAGCGATTATCCTTTCCTTACGCAAAAAGGCTTGGCAACAACGCCTGATACGGTATACAAATATACGCTTGGCTTCTATGAAAAGGACGGAGTGGTTTACGCACATATTGAATTGTATGACGTAACGAACGACGTAGAAGTATATAACTTCGACCAAGCAACGACGTTGAGCGCAAGCGATCTTACGGCAGGGAATATTATCCTTTACGGAAGTGTAGCAGGCACGGCGAACACGACGACGTTCTCGTACAGCGAACCCTACACGAAGACGCAGGAAGAACCTGAAGTTCCCGAAGAAGAAATTCGACCTGCGAACTCTGGTGCAACGTTTAACGATGACGGAAGTGTAACGTTGGAAGGTAAAGCGGCTCCTGGTAGCTATGTATATCACGTGGCTCAGATGGATAACTCTTATGTTGCGATTGAAGGTGAGTATGGCTTGGGAACATACATCGATATCACGTTCAAAGGCAACAACATGCCTCAAGTAATGTTCTTTGCCGATCAAATCAACGGCAACATGACGAGCATGGGCGGTAAGGGTGTCCTGTTCTCGAATGGTTTGTCTACTGCAAATCCCGCAGGTTCTATTCTTCGTAAATATGCGATTTACGGACCGAACAGAATCTATTTATACGGCGGAATTACGGATAGTGATAAGGTCGTGCAAAATACGAATACTTACGAAGGCTCGGATAGCAGAGTAATCAGCAATACCAACAAGATATTGTTGGGTTATGATGCAAGCGGCAACGTAAGTGATTATCCTTACCTTACACAGAAAGGCTTGGCAACTACACCCGATACAGAATACAGATATACGCTTGGCATGTATGAAAAAGATGGCGTCGTATATGCGCATATTGAGCTGTATAATTTGACGAACGACGTAGAGGTATATAACTTTGACCAAGCAACGACGTTGAGCACTAGCGATCTTACGGCAGGAAGTATTATCCTTTACGGAAGCGTAGCAGGCACGGCGAATACAACGACGTTCTCGTATAGCAAACCTTATACAAAAGAGCAGGCGTAACGTAAGAGTTTGCTAGTTAGTTAATCAACGGTATAAGAAGAAAAGGAGAAACAATGAAAAGAAGAAAATTTAAAAAAGCATCTGCGCTTGTAATCAGTTCAATGTTTTTGGCTAGTGCCTTTATGTTTTCGAGCTGTTCATTTACTGATACTACTGTAACTACGGATGAGAATCATCCTGTTTTGCCAGATTATTCTACACGTGCGCAAGAGTTTGATTTCTTTGCCTATTCAGGACCTATGAACGGTATTTTTACTGTGGATGGAATTTCGGAAAACTTTAACGCCGACCAACGGACGAAAGAAGGTTATGAAACCTACAAGGATGCTGGGTTTAATGTCTTGATGCTGACGGGAACGGCTGGCTTCCAAGGCGGCGACTGGGCAACATCTGAGTGTAAACGTTGTTGGGATGCAGCAACGGAGGCAGGAATCGATAGAATTATCGTAACAGATGAACGTTTTGAGAAATACGTGTCTGATGCTCCGATTGTAGGGGAAGGTCTTGCCTTTGAAACGCAAGAAGATTTGGTAGAATATGCCAAGTCTGTGTTGGAACAATATAAGGGACTTTCTAATTTCTATGGCGTTAGAATTACGGATGAGCCTACTTATAAGAGAACACAATCTATTGGTGCTTTGTATAGAGCAATTAAACAAGCAGCCAAGGAGATGGAGATTAGTGATAACCTTTATATTCACTTGAACTTGTTGCCTATAAGCAACGTGTTTGATCGCTTTGCAGTATATAAGCCAGCGAGCAATACCGATCCAGAAGCAGTTGGTGTAAGCACTCTTGGTGAAGCGTATGAAAGCTATATTCGCGGATACATAGAAGCTTGTCAGGCAGATAGATTGAGTAGCGACGTTTATTTATACAGAGCACAAGGTCTTGCTTGCGACTTTTTTAGTACTGTTCAGATACTGAAGCGGGTATGTGATGAAAACAATGTAGACGTTTCATTCTGTTTGCAATCGTTTGAGATGCACAATGCTTCGGGTGCAGTACGCAATTTTAGGTCGGTTGGTAAGAGTGAAATGAAGGGCGAATTGTATGCCTTGATGGGCATGGGTATCGATGATTTCGCATACTATACCTATCAATTCCCTGAGGCGACTTCTACGGGTACACCTTTTGTCGATGGAACGAACTTCTTAACTCGTTCGGGCGAAAAAACAAATGTGTATTATGCTGGTCAAGACGTGATGGCAGAAGCGCAAGTGCTTTCTGACGTTATTTTGAATTACGAGTATCAAGGCGGGAAGTTCTATAAAGCTAAAATGGCGCAATTTGACAACTCATTCACTACAAGCAGTTGGGATATGACAGTGAGCAATACGGCTGCAGAATGGGATAATTCACACACGTTTAAATCATTAAAGAAGGTTGAGATTGATAACGACGTGGCGTTTGTCACTGAGCTGTATGATTCTGAAAACAATTTGTATATGTATATGTTGCAAAACATCATTGATCCTATGTATAGTATGCAAGGAAGAACGGCGGAAACCATCACGGCGACATTCGATTCTTCGTATACGTATGTTGCAGAATTTGACAACGGTAATCTTCGCTATGTCAAACTGAACAATGGTGTTTATAGCAAAAAGTTTGCTGCAGGTCATGCCGTATACCTTATTCCTCTTAAATAAAAGCAAAGTTATCCTGCAATATGATGGAGAGCTGGTTATAAAGATTGAGATAAATGTAAAAAGGAGCAAAAATGATTAAAAAAGACTACGAAAAGCCACTTGTTGTTTGTTTGACAATAGGTGTGGATATTTTAACATTTAGTACAGAGCCAAAAGATGAAAAGATTTCGGGAGATATATTCGAGGACTAAAAGAAAGGAGTAGCTATTATGAGACAAAAAACGAAAAACTGTTTAATTGCAACTTTATCTACCCTTGCTATAAGCCTTAGTGCATTTGGGTGGATAAATAATGCTACAATAAAAAATGTTGCGTTTGCTGAAGCGGACGCATCTGCGGTAATTAGCCTCGTTGACGGTGCAGCATGCCGTATTAGAACGGCAGATGATAAAGAACAGGGGTCGGGTATCCGATTTAAAGCTGTACTTGATAGAACGCAATGGACGGCGCTTGCTGCAAGCAATGAAATGATAGCAGGTATTATGATTTTGCCTACTGATTATATCAATGCAGTCAATGGATATACCCACGAAGCGCTTGATGCGGCAGGGAAAAAGTATTTGGATTTTACTTACACCGAAGAAGAAGTAGGAGAAAAATCTTTACTTGCAGCAAGTATGGTCGATATTCTTGACCAAAATTATACGCGCGACTTTTCTGGGGTAGCGTATTTGAAATCAACAACGGCGTTTGAGGGTGCTACGGAATACAATGGTGCATATTATTCGTATGCGGAATATACCGAAGAAGACAATTCAAGAAGTATTTATGAAATTGCCTTTGCAGCGTATAATGATCGTTCGGATTCTAAGGTAATCGTGGATTATGAAAACATAGTAGTTCATAATGAAAATACTTCTTATAGTCCCTATAATGATGGGCAACGAAACGTACTCAAAGGATATCTTGACGGAGTCGTTGATCTTAAAAAGAATGCATACGCAGATGTGGTTATAGCAAATAATACGCAATACTATACTTCTCCTTATACGATTGAAAAGGAATCTAATGCAGATTTTGTTGTTAATTACGATCTTTCGATTGAGGCAAAAAGTATGTTATTTAACGGTAAACGTATTAAAGAGATGGAGTTTACCGATGGCAAAGCGAAAGTTTCGCTTACCGATAGAGTCGTTCTTAGCGAGAATACTACAATCAATGCAGATGGAAGCGTAACGCTCGGCGGAAGAACAACTCCTGGCGGTTATGCGTACCACATTGCACAGATGGATAACAGCTATATTGCCTTGGAAGGTACGTATGGATTGGGTACGTATATTGACATTTCCTTTAAGGGCAACAATATGCCTGAGGTTATGTTCTTTGCAGATGAAATCAATGGTAATATGACGAGCATGGGCGGTAAGGGTGTCCTGTTCTCAAATGGTATTGCGAATACATCGATGAACCAAGATTTCTTGCGTAAGTATTATATCTTTGGGCCGAATAGAATTAGTTTAACGGGCGGTATTACGGACAGTGATAAACAAGCAATTGCTGCAAACTGGTATGAAACATCTGGAAGCCGCGTGATTGATAATGCAAATAAGCTATTAATTGGTTATAATTCTAGCGGAGTTGCAAGCGATTATCCTTTCCTTACGCAGAAGGGCTTGGCAAGCACACCTGATACGGAATATAAATACACTGTCGGCATGTACGAAAGCAATGGTAAGGTATATGCACACATTAAGTTGTACGATGCTACCAACCATAAGATGCTGTATAACTTTAACCAAGCAACTACGTTGAGCGCAAGCAATATTACGGCGGGAAGCATTATTCTGTATGGAACAGTTGCAGGGGAGGCAAATTCGACTACGTTTACATATTCTGCTCCTTATTCTGTTAATGAAGTTAGCGCGCCCAATAATGGTGCGACTGCAAACACTGATGGTAGTGTAACACTGGCAGGTAAGGTATCTCCTGGTAGCTATGTATATCACGTGGCACAGCTTAAAAACTCCTATGTTGCAGTTGAGGGCGAATACGGCTTGAATACGTATATTGATATCATGTTTAAGGGTAACAATATGCCTCAGGTTATGTTCTTCGCGGATCAAATCAACGGCAATATGACGAGCATGGGCGGTAAAGGCGTTCTCTTCTCGAACGGTCTCACTTGGGCGAATGGTTCAGTGCTTCGTAAATATGCTATTTATGGGCCGAACAGAATCTATTTGCATGGTGGTATTACAGATAGCGATAAGGTCGTACAAAACACGAACACATATGAAGGTTCGGACAGCCGAGTAATCAGCAACACGAACAAGATATTGTTGGGCTATGATGCAAGCGGCAATGTAAGTGATTATCCTTACCTCACGCAGAAAGGCTTGGCAACAACGCCTGATATTATGTATAAATATACCTTGGGTATGTACGAAAAGAATAGTGTCGTATATGCGCATATTGAGTTGCATGATATAACAAATGGGGTAACGGTATATAACTTTGACCAAGCAACTACGTTGAGCGCAAGCAATCTTACTGCGGGAAGTATTATTCTGTATGGAACAGTTGCAGGCACGGCAACTACGACGACCTTCTCGTACAGCGAACCTTATACGCAAGGCGATGAGATTGAAGAACCCGAAGAAACACCAGAAGTAGAATTACCTGCAAACTCTGGGGCAACGTTTAATGACGACGGCAGCGTGACGTTGGCAGGTAAAGCATCGCCTGGTGGCTATGTATATCATGTTGCACAAGTAGACAACTCCTATGTGGCTTTGGAAGGCGAATACGGGTTGGATACGTATATCGACATTACCTTTAAAGGCAATAACATGCCGCAAGTGCTGTTCTTTGCAGACCAAATCAACGGCAACATGACGAGTATGGGCGGTAAAGGCGTTCTCTTCTCGAATGGCTTAGTAACGGCAAACCCTGCGGGCTCTATTCTTCGTAAATATGCGATTTACGGACCGAACAGAATCTATTTGTACGGCGGAATTACGGATAGTGATAAGGTCGTACAAAACACGAACACATATGAAGGTTCGGACAGCCGTGTCATCAACAATGCGAATAGGATATTGTTGGGTTATGATGCAAGCGGGAACATAAGTTCTTATCCTTACCTTACGCAGAAGGGCTTAGCAACTACACCTGACGTAGAATACAGATATACCCTTGGTATGTATGAAAATGATGGCGTTGTATATGCGCATATTGAATTGTACGATCTCACGAATGGTGCAACAGTATACAACATTGATCAAGCAACGACGTTGAACGCAAGCGATCTTACGGCAGGAAGCATTATCCTTTACGGAAGTGTAGCTGGTGCGGCAACTACGACGACGTTCTCGTACAGCGAACCTTATCTTGACACGGGTGTAACTTCCAATAGCGACGGAAGCATTACGCTTGCAGGCGGAGAGTCGACGAGCGCAGGTTGGATGTCTGGGATATCGGAAAGTCTGAATAACAGCTATTTTGCTTTCGATGGAGAATATACGATTGGCACGGAAGTTGCGTTTACCTTCACGGGGAATAATTTACCTCAAGTGATGCTGTTTGCGGATCAAATCAACGGAGATATGTCTAAGCTTGGCGGTAAGGGTATCCTTTTGATGAACGGTTTGTATGTTTCCAATCCTCCGAGCGGAACAAGCGAACGCTATATTGGTAAAAATAAGCTTGTTTGTTTTGGACCGAACAGAATTTACGATAATTACTATACGCTTGTCGTACAGCAAGACGTGTGCGACGTAACCTTTGAAGATGGCTATGCTTGGGCAGAGCTGGAAGACAGTGTAAGCTATAAATACGTAGTTTGGACGGAAGAAGTAGAAGGTGAAATCTTAGTTTGCGTAGAATTATACAATGCGATTACGTTAGAGCTTTTGTCGAAGGGTAGTTATGATACTAACGTATCCGTAAACGATATTACGGCAGGGGCAATCGTTGTTTATGCTGCTGTTAAAGGCGATGGGAGAAATACTACGTTCTTCTATGACGAGCCTGTGATGCATGCAGAAAAAATGGAATTCTATACCTACGGAACGCCTGGCACCTATGCTACGGAAGCGGATTTAACCACAGAAGAAGTTCTTACCGATTATCTCAATAGCGGTATGACGACAATGGTGCTTTCTGGCGAGAGTGCGTTTAACGGTATCGGTTGGAGCAGTTCCAAGACTAAGGCATTGATGGACAAAGCAATTGCCGTCGGGGTAGAGAAATTTATTATCAACGATACAAGGTTGAACGATGGGCTTTGCATTGAAGGAAGTCTCATTGGCACGGGCTGTAAGTTTGCTTCGGAAGCAGAACTTGATCGCTACGTTGAGAACTGTATCACTGATTATGTGAACGAGAAAGAGTTTTACGGTTTAATTCTTAAAGACGAACCTGGTTACACCTATGCAACTTCTATGGGACAACTGTATCGTTCTATTAAGCGTGTTGCTGAAAAACTCAATGTGGAAATTTACGTGCAAATGAATTTGCATCCGTTGTCAGACGATGCATGGGATTACTACAAGGCAACGGCTACAAGCTCTATGTATGAAGACTACAAGGATTATCTTAGATTGTTCTTGGATGGAACTGGTGCAGATATGATTTGCGTGGATAAATATCCGTTTATGGCGGACGGCGCGTTCCTTCCTGATTATTACGCATGTTATAAAGCACTTGCCGAAGTTTGCGCTGAGTATAACGCACAGTTTGGTTTTGTTTTACAGAGCTGGACGGATACTTCGGTAAGAACTGTTTCTCAAGAAGAAATGAACCTGCAAATGAATGCAGCGCTTGCATTCGGCGCTAAAGAGCTTTCTTTCTTCAGCTACGTTCCTCGTGACGACGGAGAGAATGAAAGCCAATCGTTTATTGATATCAACGGTAACAAAACTGCGGTTTATGATTATGCAAAAAATGCAATTGCTTCGGCAAAACAAGTAGCGAACTTGCTTTGTGATTATGATTACGTCGGATCTTCTACAAATGATAAATCGCAAGAAAGTTGGTTTGTCGATGATACGTTTGCTAAACTTACGTACACGTCTGCTTCTTGGAGTGTTGTGACGGAATCGTATAATGATAAGACGGATTCGTATTTATATACGGTAATCAATGCAAATGTGGATACAACTGCAGCTTCGACAATTACATTAACTTTTGCAGGGGCGACTCAGGCGTATGTGCTTGAAGATGGAGTATGGTCTCTTGTCAACTTAACGAACGGTACTTATACGGCAAACGTTTCGTTGGGCGAAGCGATTTATATTATTCCTCTTGCATAAGGATATAAAAGCATTAAGTAGTATGATTTAAGGTGTTAATTGAAGAATAAAGAGGGAAAATGCTTTCATTGATTATATTCAATTCGAAAGGTTTTCTCTCTTTATCGCCTTTAATCCTGTAAGATTAAAACTTTGAAGGAGTGACATTATGAACTTTTATACGTATAGTGCGCCAGGGGCTGCAATTCCCCCCAAAGAGCTTGGAGAGGATTTATGCAGAGAAGACGTATGGAAAGAGTACGTTGATTGTGGTTTTAACATGTTTATGCTTACGGGGGATAACGGTTACAACGGAGAAGGATGGCAAGAATCAAGAACAAAAAAGTGTTTTGATTTTGCCAAGAAATTGGGAATCCAACGTGTGATTTTTGATGATAACCGCATTATGTCTTTAATCGATTTGAAGGACAAGCTGGTAGGTGAACAAGAGGATTGTAGATTTTCTTCGGAAGCGGAACTCGACACATTCATTGAAAATTGCATGGTTGAGTATATTCAACAGGAAAACTTTTATGGGTTGCGTCTTAAAGATGAACCCAACTTGAATTATGTGAAAGCATATGGGGAAGTATATCGTTCTATAAAACGTGTAGCTAAAAAGCTTGGGAAAGATTATATTTATATCCAAGTGAATTTACTTCCGTTGGAGGGGGATTATACGTTTGTTTTGCCTGGTTGGGAAGGTAGCGTGGCGGAGGCTTACGAATACTATCTTGACGAATATTTTAAGGCAACGGGTGCAGATATTATCAGCATTGATAATTATCCTTTTAGATACTCGTATACAGGCGGCGTATTTTTATTAGGATATTATATTTGTTTTCAAATTTTCCGCAAAATGTGCGATAAGTACAACGCTACCATGTCGTTTGCTTTGCAGTCTTTTGAAATGATACATAAGACGAAACCTGAGGCAACAGCGGGATATCGTAGAATAACAAATATGCAGGAAATGATGTTGCAAATGGATAGCGCTCTCGGTTTTGGGGTTAGAGATATGTCGTTCTATACCTATGTGACGATGAAAGAACCGACGCTTCCTTATCGCTCATCCGATGGTTCGGCGTGTATTACCTGGAAAGGTAAAAAGACGCGGATTTACGAATTTGTAAAAGCTGCAATAGCGCATGCAAAACGGTTGGAAGACGTGCTCTTTGCCTATGACTTTAAGGGGGCGAAGTTATCCGTCGATGCAGCTTGTTCGGACGAGTGTAGAACTCGTTATTTGGGGGATGAGTTGCTGACGAGCCACGTTGGGGCTAAAAAAGGCGCAATATTTGATAATTCTTATTGTTTGCGCGGAGCAAAGAAAATCACGCATAATAGAGATATTATGTTGGTTACTGAATTTGAAAAAGAAGGAAAAAATCCCTATTTAATTATGGTTCAAAACGTGTTAGACTTTGTCTATAAAACGGATATGGCACCTATGCACGTTCGTGTCGATTTTGACGGTTATAAGACGGTAAACGTTTTCAAAAACGAGCAATGGGAGCAAGTAGAATTAGTTAACGGCGTTTATGAAGCAGATTTGGTTATAGGGGAAGCTATATATTTAATTCCAATAAAATAAAGGATCGGATATTATGAGTATCAATGGTGTTTTATGTCATGACGGCATAACAAAAAAAATGCAGCCTAAATTATCGTTTAATGAAAATCAGGACTTTAATGTATGGAAAGAACATGTAAAAGAAAAGTTTATTGAACTTTTAGGTTTTCATGCAATTCAAGAAAATGAATGTCCGTTAGAACTGCATATCATCGAAGAAGAGCAAAAGGAAGATTATAAACAAATTCGTTTTGAATTTGAAAGCGAATACGGGGCGGTTGTTCCTTGTTATTTATTGATTCCTGATTCTTGCAAAGAAAAAGCACCGGTAGTTATTACTTTGCAGGGACATAATCAAATGGGCTTTCATAGCTCAATAGGAAATGCGCTTTGTCATGAAACGCTTGATTACGATACGGGCAGGGGTATGTTTGCCGTGCAAGCGGTTAAGGAAGGATACATTGCTTTGGCAATCGAACAAAGGGGTATGGGCGAAAGAAAAGCTTCTAACACTTTTGAACGCCGTGTTAGTTTAGATCCCAACGGAAATTGTTATTATGAAGCGATGACAGCGTTATCCTTAGGCAGAACGATATTGGGTGAGAGATGCTGGGATATCAGCCGCGCGATTGATGTATTGAAAGCGTTTCCGCAATGCGACCTTGACAGAATTGCTATAACGGGAAACTCTGGCGGCGGAACGGCGGCTTTCTATGCTGCGTGTTATGATGAACGAATCAAAGTGTGTGCACCGAGCTGTTCGTTTTGTCCGTATCCCGAATCAATTATGAAGTTTTATCATTGCTCCTGTAATTATATTCCGCAGGCGTATCGTTATTTTGATATGCAAGATTTAACTTGTTTGATTGCGCCTCGTTATTTGGAAATCGTAGCAGGCAAGTATGATACTGCTTTTTTAGTGAAAGGTGTCGAGGAAGGCTATAAAACAGTCGAGAAAATTTTTACAAAAGCTGACGCAGGTCAGAATTGCAATCTCACAATCACGCCTAAGGGACATTGGTGGTGTGAAGATATTATGTGGAATGTTATTAAAAAAGCCATGGAAAAATTGGCTTGAGGTGTAAAATGACAGAATTAGATAAGCAAATCAAAAAATACGGCGAGTTAATTGTTGAATATGTTCAAGAAAACTATAAGAAAGTTTTTCGCGAACCTGCTGGCATTATGAATTATAAATATATTGTGCCAGGGAGTATTTACGAATCGCTGTGGGATTGGGATAGTTGGACGACTAATATCGCATTGCGCGAGGTTGCAGCAAGCGAAGATATTTGCGAATACGAAAAAGGGTGTATTTTAAACTTTTTGGATAACGTGGATGAAAAGGGCAGGATCCCCATTTTAATTACCCCTCAATATACAAGTCCTATATACAACGAAAATGTTGATATGAACGTACATAAGCCGTGTTTGGCGCAGCATGCCCTTTTCGTGAGTGAACAAAACGAAGATTTTGAATGGCTTAGAGAAAAATTCTCGCTGTTAGAAAAATTCGTTGGGTTTTATTATATGCACTGTCGCCATGAATCGGGTTTGTTCTTTTGGTTGAACGACGTAGCTATCGGCATTGATAACGATCCGTGTGTGTTTTATCGTCCTGAAAAGAGTTCGGCTTCCGTTTATCTGAATTGTTTGATGTATAAAGAAGTTTTGGCGGTTTCAAAGCTTGCAAAGCATTTAGGCTTAGAAGAAAAAGCTGTTGAATATGCAGATAAGGCGAACGAATTAAAAGCGTGCATTGGAGAGAATTTGTGGGATGAACGAAACGGATTCTTTTATAGTGCAGACTTAAATCTTCGTCCGATTGTCGAAGATGAGAAAATGCACAAAGGCTGTCCGAGAAACTACAATTTCTTATTGCAGAAAATTGACGTTTGGTCGGGCTTTATGACCATGTGGGCGAATATTGCTACACCTGAGCAAGCCGAGAGAATGGTAAAAGAAAACTATTTGAACGAAAGAACGTTTTATTCGGCAGGCGGTGTACGTTCGCTGTCCAAAGCAGAGAAAATGTATCGAGTAGTCAAGTCGGGTAACCCTTCATGTTGGACAGGACCGATTTGGGGAATAGCGAACTATATGACGTTTATTGGGCTTATTAATTATGGCTATGAAAAAGAAGCCAAAGAACTTGCTCAAAAGACGGTTTTAATGCTTGGTAAAGATATAGAACGGTATGGAAAAATGCATGAGTATTATGATCCCGATACTTGCGAAGGGGTACATAATCTTGGCTTCCAAAGCTGGAATCTATTGGCTATAAATATGTACAAGTATTTATTACAGAAGTAAAGCTTTATAAGCTTGTTTACGTAAGTGTATAAAACTTCTGGATTGAATGATAGGAAATTGCAATGAAACAGGTAGATAATATTTATAAATGTATTCCGTTTTGGTCTTGGAATGATGAACTTGATGAAACTGAATTGGTTAAACAAGTAGATTGGATGTACAACAACGGCGTCGGTGGCTTTTTTATGCACGCTCGGGGTGGCTTGACGACGGAATATTTAGGCGAAAAGTGGTTTTCTTGTGTTCAAGCTTGCGCAAAAAGAGCAAAAGAGCTTGGCATGGAAGCATATATGTATGACGAAAACGGATGGCCTAGCGGATTCGTTGGAGGCAAGCTGTTAGAAAATATCGAAAATCACGATCGCTATCTTACGTTCACAATAGGCGAATATGATAGAAACGCATTGGTTTCCTATAATATCACAGACGAAAAGATAATTCGAGCCTATCAAGCTGGTTACGGAGATAACTATTTGAATGTCTATCAGCATTATGCGACTAGTACCGTTGACATTTTGAATCCAGAAGTTGTTGATCAGTTTTTAGAGCATACACATAAGGAGTATCAAAAGAGAGATACATATTCCTTGAAAGGCTTTTTCACGGATGAACCGCAATATTATCGTTGGGGGAGTCCATATACAAAAATGATTGCACCTTATTTTGAAAAAGAATACGGCGAAGACATTTTGGATGGATTGGGCTTATTGTTTGTAGAAAAAGAAGGGTATCGTCAATTCCGCTATAAATTTTGGCGGGCAATGCAATCGTTGATGTTAAAGAACTTTGCCCAAAAAATATACGAATGGTGTGACGAGCGAGGCTATAAACTGACGGGACACTATGTTGAAGAAAATGCTTTGGGTAGACAGATGTGGTGTTGCGGCGGTATAATGCCTTTTTATGAGTTCGAACACATTCCTGGAATTGATTACTTGGGCGTTAGAATTACGAATGGAATTGCGGCGAAGCAAGTGGCAAGTGTTGCAGCACAGCTTCAAAAAAAGCAAGTTCTTACTGAAACGTTTGGTTGCTGCGGGTGGGATATTACACCGCAGGAATTGAAAAAAATTGCCGAGAGTCAATACGTAATGGGCGTGAATTTAATGTGTCAGCATTTATTGCCTTTTACAGAACGGGGACAGAGAAAACGTGATTATCCCGCACACTTTTCTCATGTGAATCCTTGGGTAAAAAAGGATTTTAAGGATTTCAACGACTATTTTTCCGTGCTGGGTGAGTTGCTTGCTAACAGTAAAGAGATAGTGAACGTGGGCGTTTTTCACCCTATCCGTAGCGCATATTTTGATTATAAGCGCTTTGCTACTGATGGGAAATTCGGTGTTGGGGCATTAGATGATGCGTTGGCGGAGTTGGTCGTAAAATTAGAACAAAGCCAAATTCCTTATCATTTTATTGACGAAACAATTCTTGCAAAATACGGGAAGGTGGACGGCGATTCTCTTATCGTTGGAAACTGTAAATATGACTACCTTATTTTCCCCAAAACGTATACAATGGATAGTTCCACCGAGCGGTTGTTGCGAGAATATGTATCCGCAGGCGGAAGAGTACTGCTAACAGACGACAAACCCACCTATTTGGAAGGTCAAGAGTACGAATATGCTTATTTAAGCAGTAATGTTTCATGGGATGAAATTCGAGCGGCACAACCTTATTTTTGCCTGAATACGACAACCGTTCGTTCAACGTTCCGTGAAGATAAAAACGGAAGACAATTTATTTATGCGGTTAATTTAGGAGAGGCGACGACGGCGCATTTTAATCTTTGTGAGGGAACGTCATTTTGCGCGTATGATATTTTAACGGATGAATATACGACAATTGGAACAAAAGTGAACTTCATGGAAGGGCAGTCCTACATCTTGTATATATCCAATGAAAACCCCGAAAAGAAAAAGGAATTGAAGCCTTTATATTTGAAAGACCAGTTTATTGTTTGTCAAAATACAGGGAATTATATAACGTTAGATTTCTTACGGTATTCAACAGATGGAATTCATTATTCGGATTGCGTTCATCATATGGGGGCTTTCAATGAAATGCTGAAAAGCCGCTACAACGGGAAATTGTATTTGAAATATCAAGCACAAGTGGAAGTTGTTCCGTCTGAATGCATTCTTTTGATTGAAGATACAAACATACTGAGCGTATCGATGAATGGAACGGTAATAGAAAGTTGCGGCGTTTCAACGGATGAAAAGGCACTAAAAAAATATGACGTGGCAAAATTGCTTACGACGGGTAAGAATGAGATTGTCATAGAAATCAACTATTATCAAAGCGAAGACGTTTATTACGCATTATTTGGTGAAAACGTAACGGAAAGCTTAAAAAATTGCCTTACTTATAATACAAACATAGAAGCCATTTACTTAAAGGGCAACTTTGGCGTTTATGGCGAGTTTAAGCAAGGAGAAAGCAAGAACGTGTTGCTTGGAAAAAATTTCCGTATGGGTAAGGCGAAAAAGGATGTTTCAAATCTTATCGAGGATGGATATTCATTCTTTTCAGGGGATATCGTTTTGAAACAATGTATTGAAATAGAAGATCCCAACTGTGAGCTTATTATTGATAAGCGTTTTCATTTGTTAGAAGTGCATGTGAATGGCAAATATGCAGGGAAATTATTGTTTAATAACCGCTTGGATTTGAGTAAATATCTCGTGAAAGGGCAGAATGAAATCGAGTTAACGCTGACGGTAGGGCTTAGAAACGTATTAGGACCATTCCATACTCTGGAAGAGAATCCTACCAGCGTTGGACCGTATAGTTTTGAAAGAATGGGCTCGTGGGAAAACGGAAAAAGTCATTTATTGCGAGAGGAATACATTTTTAACAAGGTATTTAAGTAAAATCGAAGCAAGACGTATGTTAATTTTCCGATAAACTTTATTTGCACGATAGGAGTAAAATTTGAAAGTATATAATATAAACGATTGTTGTGAACAATTAGGAGAGAATGCTATTTGCACAAAGGCGGTACAAACAGCCGTTGATGAATGTTCAAAAACGGGAGGGATCGTGCGATTTGGTAGGGGCAGGTACGTATTGAGTACAGTTTTTCTCAAATCGAACGTGACGATTGAAATTCCTGAGGGAACGGAGCTATTAGGGGCGGAAAGCTACTATGATTACGCCCAAGAAGAGAAAATAGATTATCCCATCTATCAGGATTCGTCACATACTTATTTCCATCCATCAATGTTTGTTGGCATAGGTTGTGAAAATATAAAAATAACAGGCGGCGGTAAGATTGATATGCGTTCCGTTTGGGACGAGGACGGCGTTCGCGGAGAAGCCATCAAGCATCGCGGACCGAAGTGTATCGCGCTCAAAGAGTGTAAAAACGTTGAAATTAGCGATTTGGAAATCGTAAATGTTACTGATCTTGCGGTATATTTCGCAGGCTGCGAAAATGTGGATATATATAATCTAAAATTA
>JBGVQS010000007.1:0-13470 GCA_045127595.1 Candidatus Scatosoma sp.
CTTCACCTGTACGCATTTCGGCAATACGCCCCTGATGCAAACAGATACCGCCGATAATCTGCACGCGGAAGTGCTTCATATTCAGTACGCGCCACGCCGCTTCACGAAGCGCCGCAAATGCGTCCGGCAAAATCTGATCGAGCGTTTCGCCCTTTGCAAGACGTTCCTTCAAAAGCGCCGTTTGGCTTTTCAGCTCGTCGTCGCTCATTGCGGCATACTTATCTTCCAACTCCTCAACGCTGTCTGCAATCTTGTTCAGCTTCTTTAAGCTTGCTCTGCCGTCGCTGCCCAACAAATACTTGATAAGTCCCATTGAAAAATTACTCTCCAACTGTTTATTTTTTGTTCCTTCGGGGCACCCCCTTTTCCAAAAGGAAAAGAAGCACGCAATCCCCGATTATCATTCACTATAATATTGTACTATATTTTAGGCAATTTTCAAAGCGTTTTTTAACCGTTTTACGCATTTTTTTGCCTACCCACCCAAATTCTTACACAAAAAACGAACTTTTGAAACCTTTTTCAAAGAAAAAGTTTTCATTTTCCTACCCTTACAAACAAAAAGAGCACACACAAGATGTAAACCTTACGCGTATGCTCTCTTTCCCGTTAAATTTTTCCATCATTTCGCCATTAGGCGAAACTTCACTATCCGCAGGATAACTTCACTTACGAAGTAAACTTCACTATCCGCAGGATAACTTCACTTACAAAGTAAACTTCACTATCCGCAGGATAACTTCACTTACAAAGTAAACTTCACTATCCGCAGGATAACTTCACTTACGAAGTAAACTTCACTATCCGCAGGATAACTTCACTTACAAAGTAAACTTCACTTGCCCAAAGGGTAAACTTAATTTTAGCGTGTTCTCCGTCAAGGAAAACACGCTAAACGCCTTGCTTTTTTATTCAACCCATACCTGCCCCCACCAAATTGTGTTTTTGGGGTGGTTAATCCGTATCAAAGATACTTCTTCAAGCTATCCACACGGTCGGTGCGTTCCCACGCGAAGCCGTCCCTACCGAAATGCCCGTAAGCCGCCGTCGCCGCAAAGACGGGAGCGCGAAGCCCCAGCTCGCGAATCAGCGCCGAAGGACGCAGGTCAAATTCCTTGACGACAATGCTTGCCAGCGTTTCGTCGTCCAGCTTGCCCGTGCCGTGGCTATCCACAAATACGGATACGGGGTTGGCAACGCCGATGGCGTATGCTACCTGAATTTCCAACTCGTCCGCAAGCCCTGCCGCAACAAGGTTCTTTGCGATATAACGGCAAAAATACGCCGCACTTCTATCCACTTTCGTAGGGTCTTTCCCCGAAAAAGCACCGCCGCCGTGCGCGCATCTGCCGCCGTATGTATCGACGATAATTTTTCTGCCCGTCAAGCCGCTGTCCCCTTCCGGACCGCCGATTTCAAATCTGCCCGTGGGATTGATATAAATTTTCGTATTTTCGTCCATTAAATTTGCGGGAACGATTTCGTCAATGACGAATTTTTTCATATCCGCGCGAATTTGTTCTTGCGATACCGTTGCGTCGTGTTGCGTGGAAACAACGACCGTATCCACTCGCTTTGCAACGCCGTCTACGTACTCGACCGTAACCTGGGTTTTTCCGTCGGGACGAAGATACCCCAACACGCCGTTTTTCCGCACGTCCGTCAATCTCTTTGCCAAACGGTGGGATAAGGACAACGTCAAGGGCATCAGCTCTTTCGTTTCTCTGCAAGCGTAGCCAAACATCATACCTTGGTCGCCTGCGCCGAGCTGATCCGCTTCGTCGCCGCTTTCCGTCTTTCTTTCCAAAGACGCGTTTACCCCCATGGCAATATCGGGGGATTGTTGATGAATTGCCGTTACAATCTTGCATTTATCATATGCAAACGTACCGAAATCATAGCCGATTTCTTTGATAATTTCACGAGCTTTCGCCTCGTAATCAATGTTCGCGCTGGTCGTAACTTCGCCCATAATCAGCAAAGTATCAAACGCCGCCGCACATTCGATTGCCGCCCGTGCCGTCGGGTCGACGGTTAAAATCGCGTCCAAAAGTCCGTCCGAAATGTTATCGCAAACTTTATCGGGATGTCCTTCCGTAACGCTTTCGCTGGTAAAAAACTTTTTCATGTAAAAAATCCTCTTTTTAACATAGTTCATCGCCGCGCTTGGGATTTGCGACGAAGTTCCCACATAAAAAGCCGCGCAAAAAAACGCCCGACTTTTCTTCGGGACTATCATTATAACTGTTTTTTTCTACTTTGTCAACTTATTACGCAGGGCGTGCACACGCTTGCAAAATTTTTTTATTCGTGATATACTATATTTTGTATGGAAGATTTGATGAACAACTGCAAACTTTGTCCAACCGAGTGCGGCGCGAACCGCAACGCGGGCGTCGGCGCATGCGGCGTTTCCGGCTTGCGTATCGCAAAATATTATTTGCACCCTTTTGAAGAACCTTGCATCTCCTTTAAAAAAGGTAGCGGCACTATCTTTTTTTGCGGTTGCAATCTTCGCTGCGTCTTTTGTCAAAATTACGAAGTTTCCCGCGCGCAGCGTGGGAAAGAAATTACGCCAAGCGAGCTTGCGGACATTTACAAACAACTCGAAGATATGGGCGCGGAAAACGTTTCTTTGGTAACTCCCTCCCATTTCATCCCATACCTGGTACGCTCATTTGAGATTTATCGACCGAAAATCCCCGTTGTTTACAACACGGGTTCTTACGAAAAAATCGAAGCGTTACGCTTGATAGATCCCTACGTCGATATTTATTTGCCCGATTTAAAATTCTATTCCCCCATGCTTTCTAAACGCTATTTAGGAAAGGAAAATTATTTCGAAATCGCGAGCGAAGCTATCCGTTTCATGTCGAAAAAGGAACTGAACATGACGGAAGACGGAAAAATGCTTTCGGGCTGTATCGTGCGGCATCTTGTTATGCCCCTTTGCACGTCGGATACCAAACAAATCCTAAAATGGATCAAACGGGAGCTTCCCCCATCCGTCTACGTCAGCTTGATGTGTCAGTATACTCCGTTTGGGAAAATCGACGGCATGAAAGAGCTTTCCCGCACCATTACCCCGCGGGAATACGCCGCGGCGCAAGAAACGGCGTTTGCTTTGGGCTTGGATAATCTGTTTTTACAGGAACGCGATTCCGTCGGCACGAAATATATCCCAAAATGGGATTTTTAAAGACTACTTAAATACAACCGATTTCCATCGCGCGATTTTACTTGCAAGCTTAGCGGCTTGCGGGGGCGACGCGTACACGAGCGATTCTTCCGCCGCGCGAATCTTTTTTAATAATTTTTGTTGTTTATTCATCAATAACACTTTGCCACTTTTATAAAAATCTTATACGGAGGCGCGTCGCTTCATGCTGATTTCCGCAGAAAATTTAACCTTTGGGTTCAACGGTGAAACGCTGCTTGAAAACCTGAATTTTTCCATAAACGAAGAAGACCGTATCGGCTTGATCGGCGGCAACGGAGAAGGAAAAACTACCTTACTTCGCTTGATTTTGTCTCAACTTGAAACGGAGCAAGGAAAAATTTTTAAAAAGAACAATATTCGGATCGGCTACCTTGCGCAAAACGGCGGGTACGACTCCGCAAACACCGTCTTTGAAGAAATGCGCGAAATTTTTGCCGAAGACGAGCAAATGATTTCCGCACTCCGCGAAACGGAAAAACAAATTTCTCAAACGCAGGAACATAGCCAAGAATACCGTGCCTTGGCAGCAAAATACGAAAGCTTGAACAAGCGAATTGCCGCGCGCGACAGCTACCATTTCGAAATTAAAATCCGCACCGTTTTAAACGGTATGGGGTTTGAAAACGTATACGAGCAGCAAATTTCCACCATGTCTGGCGGAGAAAAGACTCGTTTGAAATTATGCCGATTACTTTTGGAAGAACCTGAGTTGCTCATTTTAGACGAACCGACCAACCACTTGGACGTTAAAACGCTATTTTGGCTGGAAGAATATCTTTCCACCTTCAAAGGCGCAATTTTGACCGTTTCGCACGATCGATATTTCTTGGATAAAACGGTCAACCGCATTTTTGAGTTGGAAAACAAACGCCTTTCCGCCTTTAAGGGGAATTACAGCAAATATAAAATTTTGAAAGCGGAAAAGACCGCGCACCTTTTGAAAGAATACGAAAAACAGCAGGAAGAACGTGCGCATATGCAAGAATACGTGGATAGAAATCTCGTCCGCGCGTCCACGACGAAAATGGCGCAATCCCGCCGCTTGGCTCTTGAAAAAATGGAGCTAATCGAAAAACCGCTATTGCCCCCTACGCCACCGCTGTTCCGTTTTTCCTATGCGGAAAAGCCGTACGAAAACGTGCTTTCCGTGGAAAATTTACAGTTGGTTGCAGGCGAAAAAACTCTATTGCACGACCTTTCTTTTGCCTTGAAGCGCGGAGAAAAATGCGCCGTTATCGGCGATAACGGTACGGGAAAATCCACCTTAATCAAGGAAATCGTTCGCGGTAAAAACCCGAACGCGAAACTTGGCAGATTTGTAAAAATTGCTTGCTACGATCAAGAGAACGCCAACCTGAATCCCCACAACAGCGTTTTGGAAGAATTGTGGGGCAGGCACGTTTTATGGGATCAAACGCGCGTCCGCACGGTGCTGGCGCAAGCCAAATTAGAAGCGGAAGACATAGACAAAAAAGTATATATGCTCTCGGGCGGCGAACGGGCGAAGCTTGCCCTTGCCGTATTTGAATGCGAGGGCGGCAACTTCCTTATTTTAGACGAGCCGACGAACCATTTGGACTTGCTTGCGCGGGAAAGCTTGGAAAACGCCTTAAAGGAGTTTGACGGCACGGTTTTATTCGTTTCGCACGACCGATATTTTATCCAAGCGATTGCAGGAAAAATTTTAGAGCTTGAAGACGGAAAGGGCACGCAATTTATCGGCACGTACGAAGAATACCGCGCTTTTAAAACGGCGCAAAAGGAAGCGCAAAATGCCGCTCAACGCATACCTGCCCCCACCCTTTCTGAAAATAAAGAAAATCATTACCGAAGCAAAGAGGAACGTGCGTTGGAAGCAAAACGCCGCGTGCGTATCAAGCAAATCGAAACGGAAATCGCCGCGCTTGAAGAGGAAGACGGCGCGCTTAACGAAGCGCTTGCCACGCCCGAGGTTACGGGAAATTTTGCACTTCTTACGGAAAAATGCAACCGTTTGGAAGAAATTAAAAACAAACTCGACGAACTGTACGCCGAGTACGAAAGGTTGATTTAAGGAGTAAAGGAATATTATGGATAAACTGATTGATCGACTCCCTGAAAAATCGCATAAGGAATTATCGAACGGCAAGCTGTCGTTAGAAGCGGCGGAATTTTATACGTCCATGCAGGAACAAGCCAAGTATATGTTCGGCTACCCTGCCCACCGTTACCCCCTGTCTTTAAGGACGCAATATCTTTTGCTGCAACATTACACCGCGCCCTTTTCCAACAACTGCGGCGACATTGACGAACAGGGCAACTACGCGATGGATACCAAGGATATTGAAAAGCGTATCGTCCAGCTCTATGCGGAAAAATTCTCGATGGGAGAAAGCTTTTGGGGATACGTAACGAGCGGCGGTTCGGAGAGCAACTCCTGCGGAATCGTGCTTGCATTCTCGCAAAACCCGAACGGAATTTTGTATTATTCAAGTTCGGCGCACTATTCGGTGGAAAAATACGCCAAGACGTACGAGCATGAAATTATCCCCTGTTTGCCCCACGACGTTTTGAACGTTAGGGCGCTGTTAGAAAGAATCAAATATAATTACGACGCGCGCGGAGCTGCGGCAAATTTACTGCTTACCCACGGCACGACAAAATACGGAGCGTGTGATGAAGTGGATGAAATCGTAACATTTTTACGCGCGCATAATATCCCCTATTATATCCACGTGGATGCGGCACTGTTCGGCGGTATTCCCAACAATCAAATGGGCGCGCCGCTGTTTCTTAACGCAAAAGAACGGGGCATCAATTCCATTTCCGTAAGTTTACATAAATACACGGGCTTCCCCGACGTTAAATCGGTGTTTGTCGCAACGGAAAAGCCGCGCGGAGAAACGGTTGCTTATATCGGACAGCACGACACGACGGTATCAGGCTCTCGCTCGATCCCTGCCTTTGCGCTTTTGAACCATATTACCGAGCAGTTAAACGAGCCGGACCCCGAACAATACGTGCGTAACGTGTATTTGTTTGAGTCCCTTTTAAAGGAAGCGAAAGTCCCCTATTACAAAGCGGAATTTTCAAACATTTTCGTAATCGATTCCCCGTCGGAAGAAATTTGTAAAAAGTATCAGCTTTCCTGTTTTGAAGAAGACGGAAAGCAAAAGGCGCACGTCATCATTTTCGCGAGTCATTTCTTGAAAGAGATGCAAGAGCTGGTAACCGATTTAAAACAAGATTTACGCTAAAAACACAAAACGGATAGCCGAAGCTATCCGTTTTTCATTTACAAACTTTTCGTTAATTTTCTTTCGTTTCCGAAGCAGGTTCTTCCGCCGCTTTTACAGGGTGTTTGGTGTGCACCAACAACAAATCGATCACGAGCGCCGCCGCATACATAATCAGCGTGAAAATCAAAATGTTTTGATAATTGCCCGTTTTGTTGATAATCAAATCGGCGATTTGGTTACCCGTCAAGCCTGCAATCCCCCATGCGGAAAGCGCGATACCGTGAATAGACGAAATCTTACCCATTCCGTACAAGTCGGACAAAAGGGTAGGCAAGTTACTAAATCCGCCGCCGTAGCCAAGGTTGACAAGAATCAGCAACGCGATACAAATAGCGGCAATTTCATTCGAGATAGCGCCCGTAAACAACGCAAGCGCCGTAACCGCAAGTTCGCTAATGAAAATGATTTTATAGACGGTATTTCTATCTTTTAAATGATCCCCGATGGTCGAATATCCAAGTCTGCCCGCCGCGTTAAAGAAGCCCGTCATGGTGCAAAGCAACGCCGCAGAACCGCCAAGCCCGATCGCCATATAAATATCCTTTTCGTGCGAAATCAACGCAAGCCCGCAAGTGATATTGATGTAGAAAATCAGCCAAACGCCGATAAATTTCACGTCCGCAAAAATTTTAAAACCGCCGAAGAAGGATTTAATATCGAACTTCTCGTGTGTTTCCACCCAGCCTTCGGGCTTCTTCAAAAGCAGGTGTCCGCAGAACATCATAACAAACCAAACGCCCGCAAGGATATACAGCGTTTTTTCTACTCCGCAAGAATCGATCAAGCCTTCGATAATGGGCGAGAAAATCATTTTTGCCGCGCCGAAGCCCGCTACTGCAAGCCCCGTTGCAAGCCCCTTGTTATCCTTAAACCAAAGCATCAAGGTCTTTACGGGAGATAAGTATCCAAGCCCCAGCCCGATCCCCATAATAACGCCGTAGCACAAAAAGATGAGCGGCATACTATGTAAATGCACGGCAAGCCCCGTACCTGCTACGCCGACCGCGAAACAAAGGGTTGCGATCAAGCTTGCTTTGTGAATATCCTTTTCTACGAATTTGCCGAGAAACGCCGCACTCATACCAAGGAAGAAAATTGCCAGCGAAAACGCCCAACCGAGCATATTCGCATTGATTCCATTGCTGATAAACGTCGCCTGAATAGGTGCGCTGAAAAGAGACCAGCAATATACTGTGCCGATACTGCAATGAAGTAACATCGCAGGAATCGCCGCACGCGTCCATCTGTTGCTAAATTTTTTCATTTCGCATACCTTCTTATAATTAATCCTTGCATATTATAGTCCTTTATTTTTTATTTGTCAACAAATAACGTCATATTTCGATAGAAAAAAAATCTTTTTTTTGACACAAATAAAACACCCGAAAGTTTTCCAAACCTTTGGGCGTTTATCTTTATTGTCGATAATAAATTCAATTCTATTGTTCCTAATTTTCACCCTCAATTTTATACCAAAGCGGTCTTTTTCAAAATCAAATTACTGATACAGCCAAACCCGAACGCAAACAAACCGCTACCAAACAGCGACAAAATCACGTGGAGTATCCCCGCGTCCAACGGACTGACAATCGGCACGACCATAAACAGGAACATTCCCACGCCCATAGACAGTAAAATCGACAGCCATAATTTTTGTTTTGCAATAACGCTCATCATTAAAAATATCGACACGAATAGCAAAACCAAACACCCTTTCGACAGGACGCAAAACAGCAAATTTACCACGTTAAACCCGACCATGGTATAGGGTAATCCCGCAAACTTGCCCCCCAGCACCGCGCCGATAAAGAACGCAAAAATCATGAGCGCGCCCGCAAGGATTGCGCCAAGCAAGTAGGTCATACACATACACGCCATAGCAAACGCGCAGGTGAGCGATTTCGAAATCATATAATCGCTCTTTTTTGCGTGCGTGGTAAAAAGCTGTTTTACGCAACCGCTTTTATAATCGTGTCCGATAAAAATAGATACCATGATACCGCCGAAAATGAATACCATATTCATATTCGCATATTTTTCAATCCCCTCAAAGCCGTATATAGGCGTATCGGCGGCAATCGCTTGCCAGACGTTGGTAAAGAGAGGCTGGGAAACAGTTCCGTCGGGATTTTCTATCCCCGTTACCCCGATCAGCATAGCAGGAATGATTGCCGCTATCGCACGGAAAATGTAAAAGAGCGGCGTATGAAAAAGTCGGTAAAAATCTACCCAAGCATCGCTTTTATCCGCTGGATAAAGGTGGGAGATTCAAAACGCAATTCGCGAGAATTTTCCATTGTTTACGCCTCCTTTTGATTCATCAGCTCGACGTAATATTCTTCCAAGCCGATTTTATTTTTCTTAATTTCGCTGACGGTATGCCCGTTTTTCAGCAAGGTTTCTACGATACGTTCCACGTCGTCCACGTCGTAGACGCGCAAATACCCGTCTTCCCTTCGCACGTTGTTAAAATGCGCTTTCAAAAGCCTTTCCGCGCCCGCTTCATCCGCCGTTTTTAAGGAAACGAAGACGCGAGCACGCGCTTCCATTTCTTGCGCGGTAAGCTCTTGTACCATTCTGCCCTGCCGTAAAATTCCGTAATGCGTCGCGATTTTTTCAAGCTCTCCAAGAATATGCGAAGAAATCAACACCGTACAGCCGTACGTTTTTGTAATATCGACGAGTATTTCGCGCATGATCCGCATACCGTCCGTATCCAAACCATTGATCGGCTCGTCCAAAATCAACAGCGCAGGATCTCCCAAAAGCGCCATCGCAATCCCGATACGTTGTTTCATACCAAGCGAACAACGTTTAAATTTTATTTGCGCCGAATCTTCCATACGCACGATTTTCAGCACGCGTGAAATTTCCTCATCAGGATTTTTTAAGCCCAAATTGATGGCTTGCATCATCAAATTTTGATAGACGCTCGAGCCAGGGAAACACCCCGCGTTTTCGATCAGCGCACCTACGCGCACGCGCACTCCTGCGTCGGTGTAATCTCTGCCAAACAGCTTTATTTGCCCTTTATCGGGAACAAGATGTCCGCAAATGAGTTTTTCCGTCGTCGATTTACCGCTGCCGTTCTCTCCGATAAAGCCGTAAATACTGCCTACGGGAACGGTCATATTTAAATCGTTTACCGCATACATACCGCGGAAACTTTTCGATAAGTTTCGGATTTCAATAGCGTTCATATACTACTCCTTATATTTCATTTTTCCAAACTATTATACTCAAATAATGTTTAGAAAACGCAAACGATATGTTTGTAAAATGTTAAAAAGTATTTTTAAAAGAGTTTTTTTTATATATGGAAGAACCGCTTGCTTTCCAAAATCGATTGTGTTATAATGATAACCGTTTTAAAATACATATTTTTACAAAAAGAGGCGTTCTATGAAACCACAACTTTTATCCTCTTTGAAAGGATATAAAAAACGCGATTTGTTCCACGATTTAATGGCTGGGCTTATGGTAGCGATTATCGCAATGCCCTTATCGATCGCGCTCGGCATACAGTCCGTTCCTGCCGAAGTTTCTTCCCGCGGAATACAATTCGGGATCATCACGGCAATCGTCGCAGGGTTCTTCATCTCAGCCATGGGTGGCAGTAAACACCAAATCGGCGGTCCTACCGCGGCGTTTGTCGTCATTCTCTTTGGCTATCTTGCCGATCCTGATATCGGCGTGTTGGGCTTGGCGCTCGCTGGGATTATGGCAGGCGTTATCTTGATTTTGATGGGCTTGCTCCGCGCAGGGAACGTCATGAAATTCTTCCCCTATCCCATCACCATCGGGTTTACAACAGGGATCGGCGTAACCCTTTTAATCGGGCAGATTAAAGACCTTTGCGGCTTTCAATCGAGCGGCACGGAAGCCATCGAAAAGCTTATATCTTATGCGAAAAATATTTCCTCGTTCGATCTTGCAACCTTTGGCGTGGGCGTGCTCGGACTTTTATGCGTTATTTTGATCCCGAAATTTAGTAAAAAAATCCCCGCCGCATTCGTGGCGCTTATCGCTTGCACTTGCGCGACTTTATTATTAAATAATTTCGCAAATACGGATATTGCGACGATCGGCTCGAAATACGGCGAAGTAAAAGCAGGCTTTTATCCCATTGATTTCGACGGAATCGGGAACGTGAAGTTTTCCGCTTTGATTGTGCCCTCTATCGTGATTGCCTTTCTTTGCGCAATCGAGAGTTTGCTCTCCGCGACGGTTGCTTCGGGCATGACGGGAGATCCCTTCGACGCCAACCAAGAGCTCTTAGGCCAAGGCGCGGCGAATATTTTTTCTTCCCTACTCGGCGGTTTGCCTGCAACGGGCGCGATTGCGCGTACGGCTGCAAGCATTGAAAACGGCGCAAAAAGTCCGTTGGCAGGAATCTTCCACGCGGTATTCCTCTTGATTATGTACTTCGCTTTGATGGGCGTTTTACAGTATATTCCTTTGGCTGTATTTTCCGCAATCCTTATCTCCGTTGCCATTAACATGAGCCGTTTCCCGCTCTTTTGCAAGCTTTCGCGTTTTGGTATACGCGACTCCATTATTTTGATCACGACCTTTGTTTTAACCGTTGTGTTCGACTTGACGTATGGGGTGCTCGGCGGCGTTTTGGTTACCGTTATCGCAAACGCAAAGAATTTTAAAACAGGCTTAAAAATCGAAACCGAAACCAAGGAATCCCCCGTACTTTTGTTAAAAGGTACGCTGTTTTTCCTGAACACAAACAAGTTGATCGACGCCATCACCCAAGCCCTGCAAACGAGTAATAGCGTAACGGTGGATATGACGGAAGTAGAACGTGTTGACGAAACTGCGCTTGAAAAAATCACGTCATTGAATAAGAAGATAAAAGCCCAAGGCAAAAACATGGAGCTTGTCGGCTACAACGAAAAAATCCAAAAACGCTTCGATCGCTATTTTAAAGTTTTATAACGCAAAAATGCCCTGCACCTTTCGGTGCAGGGCAAACTTTTTTTAATGATTATCTGTTGTTGATAAGCTTGGTCAATTCTACGGGATCAACAATTTTGCCGTCCTTGTAAACGCGCATATTCCCCGACGCGATTTCGTCGATTAAAATCACTTCGCCGTTGTTATAACCGAACTCGAATTTAATATCCCAAAGATCAAGCCCGATCGACTTCAAATCGTCGGCAACAACTTTGGTAATTTTCAGCGTTTGTTCTTTCATGGAGTTGAACATTTCCATGCTCATAACCCCAAGCGCCGCAAGACCTTCCGCCGTAACGAGCGGATCTCCCTTTTCGTCGTTCTTAAACGTACATTCGACGTAGCCCCCCTTTAAAGGCGTGCCGTTTTCGATATATTCGCCGTATCTGCGGATAAAGCTACCCGTCGCAACCAAGCGGCAAATAACTTCCAAACCGTGCCCAAATACGGTCGCAGGGAGCACTTCCATCGTTGCGTTTTCCACGTCCGCGGAAACGTAATGCGTTTTGATGCCCGCTTGCTTCAAAAGCTCGAAATAATAAACGGAAGATTTCAAATTTGCCTTACCGATACCGTCGATCGTAAGTCCTACCGTGTTTTCGCCTGGATCGAATACGCCGTCTTTGCCCGTGCAATCGTCCTTAAACTTCAACATAACGTTGCCGTTGTCAAGCTTGTAAACGTCTTTTGTTTTACCTGTGTAAAGTTTTTCCATCTTACAATCCTCTTTTTCTTTATTTTCGGCATAGGCTTTTTTGAAAACCGAATTATGGGATTATTATAACAAAATAATTTGATTTTTACAATTATATGAAAGCCGTTATAGAAAAAAAATTAAAAAATTTTTTCGCCCATTGACAATATATTTACAATATGCTATACTTATCCATATAAAATTACGGTTTTATAAAAGTCCACGAAAGAAAACTGTGCGTTAAAAATAGGCATACAAGGAGTTTTCATGCGATACGAAATGAAATTAAAGCAAGAGCCGTTCCTTGCTATGCAAGCAAAAACCAAAACGGTAGAAATACGTTTACAAGACGAAAAGCGGAAAAATTTACAATGCGGAGACGAAATCCTTTTCACGAATATTGCAACGGGAGAAAAGCTTTTTACCGTCGTAGAATGCATATACAAATACGCAAATTTTGAGGAATTATACGCACATCACGACAAAATTTCCTTAGGGTACAAGGAAGAAGAACAAGCAAATCCCGAAGATATGTTGGCGTATTATTCCGCAAAAGAAGTCGAAAAATACGGCGTTATGGGGATAAAAATAAAATTAGTTGAATAATTTTGCAAAAATCCATTCATAAATCATTGACATTTCTCTTTAAACATGGTATACTACCACAGTAAATTAAATTTGGCCCGTTGGTCAAGCGGTTAAGACACCACCCTTTCACGGTGGTAACATGGGTTCGAGTCCCGTACGGGTCACCAGTAACAACCTAAATCGAACCCCTCAATTAGAGGGTGGACGGTTTGGGTTGTTTCATTTTCTAAAATAGTTTTTAAGGCGTTTCCTTTTGGCTTGGGAACGCTTTTCTTTTTATCTTGAATAAATACCTACCCTATATAAAATCGCGCTAAAAACGGCGGTTTATGCCGCGAAAGACTCTTGACAGGAGAAAGGAGTGTGTTAGGCTGTTCCTGCCAAAGGCAACAAAAAAGCCCCCACGGGGCGTTGGTAGTTGGCTCTTTTAAGCCTTTACAACGCACTCCGCAGAGGCTCTTGTCAAGAGTACCGTGGAATAAATAGCCGTTTTGGTTATTATACGCTCATAATTAAGCGTATTTTACCAATTATCGGATATTGTGCATAATTCACGATTACAGGAATACTAACGATTTTGTCGTAGTAAATATCCCCCACTAGAAGTGGGGGCTTTAGTTTGCGCACTAAAGTGCGTGAATACTGGCGAGGCGCCCCAGCGCCACACTAACTTGCCTACCGCATACAAGCAAGCCTTTTAATTACTTTTTCGTTTTATCTTTCTT
>JBGVQS010000008.1:0-1587 GCA_045127595.1 Candidatus Scatosoma sp.
CACACAATGTCTATTGCGTTTATACGGGAGTGCGTATGATGAAGAAACGATTTCTATTTGCGCCGCGTGCGCAGACGGGAACGTGGGACAAGCGCAAAATATGTTAGAGGGCGGACGGTATAAACATCTGCTCGAAAACGCGTTCGTTTTGACACGTACCCCCACCTTTAAGCTGCCGCAGGCAGTAAAAGAGGTAGGAGAAACCAAATATAAGCGAGAGCTTTTGTCCCTTTTACGACTGATTTTCCGTGATGCGCTGCTTGTCAAAACGCAGGGAAAAAACGCTGAGAAATATTTACTTTTGCGTGCGGAAAAAACGCAGCTTACCGAGGTTGCCGCCGCTTATAGTATCCCCGCGCTGTTATACGCGCAGGAGGCGTTATCCGAGGCGGAAAAACAAGTAACCTTTAATGCGGTGTTCCCGCAGTGTATCGAACTTCTGATTGCGAAAATTCGCAAAAAAAACAACGATTAAAAACAAACTTTTTAAGGTAATTATATGGTAAAAGTAGTAGGAATTAAATTTAAAAACGGCGGAAAGCTGTATTATTTTGCCCCGAAGAAAGGGGACGTATACACACGGAATATGCCCGTAGTGGTAGAAACCTCGCGCGGGTTAGAATACGCTTGGGTGGCATATCCCGAAAAAGAAGTAGAGGAAGAAGAGGTTGTTCAACCCTTAAAACCGGTAATCCGTATTGCAACGGAAAAGGACACCGAATTTTACGAAACCTGTCAAGCCAAGCGCCCGCAAGCAATGCAGACCTGTAAGGAAAAAATCCTTGCACACGGCTTGGAAATGAAACTGGTCGATTGCGAATACGCCTTTGACGGCAGTAAAATTATCTTCTATTTCACTTCCTCTACCCGCGTGGACTTCCGCGAGCTGGTAAAAGACCTTGCGTCCACCTTTAAAAACCGTATCGAATTGCGCCAGGTGGGCACACGTGATGAAACGAAGTATCTTGGCGGACTTGCTCCTTGCGGCAGAATCTGCTGTTGCGCAGGGAATATGCCCGAATTTAAAAAGGTAAGCGTAAAGATGGCGAAAACGCAAGGTTTGTCCTTAAACCCTGGCAAAATCAGCGGGCTTTGCGGCAGATTGATGTGCTGCTTAAGCTACGAAAACGATTATTATGCAGAGGCAAGTAAAAAAATGCCGAAAATCGGCGCAGAAGTAGGTACACCCGAGGGCAAAGCCATCGTTGCCGCCGTCAATATGCTGCGTATGGAAGTTAAGGTGAAGATGGACGATCGAAACGGGGGCTGGATTTGGAAAGATTACCCCTTAGAATATATCCGCTTTAAAAAGGCTACACCGCAAGCCCATAAACCCGACGAGGATGAGGACGAAGAGGACGAATAATTTTAAAAACCCCCTATACGTATTGCGATTATGGAAACTTTTCTCCATAAAATAGCGCGCGATACTCCCTTTCAGAATGCAAAAAGCGACCATGTGTAGGTCGCTTTTTCTAACTTTTTATACAATTTTTATAAAATCACAGCGGATTTTTCCGTTCTTTTCCTTGTCCGCGCGGATATTTTTTCGGCGTGGACCTGATTTTCTCTACAACTGCCAACACC
>JBGVQS010000009.1:0-2152 GCA_045127595.1 Candidatus Scatosoma sp.
ACTCCGCCTTGTATCGCGTGCGTTGCGAAGGTGTGGCGTAAGTCGTGGAAGCGTATCAGCGGAAGCTCCGCTCGTTTGAGTATTCTTTTGAGTTTATCATACGCCGCCGTAGGATTTAACGGCAGGGCAGGATTTTCAAAATTCGGGAACACCCATTGACTGACGGCAGTCGCTTGTTTCTTTTCTAGCATCGTCGCCACACTCGGGGGCATAACGATTGTTCTCACACCTGCCCCCGTCTTCGTGTCGCCTACGACCACTCCTCCGCCTGCTTTCGAGCTGACCGAACGCTTGACCGAGAGCGTTCCGTCGAGGAAGCTTATATCGCTCCATTTGAGCCCGCAGATTTCCCCCCTGCGTAAGCCCGTCATGATTTCCACATAGAAAAAATCGTACCAGTACGGCTCTTGCTTGATGGCGTTTAAGAAGATGCCGAGCTGTTCGTCGTTCAGCACTTGCTTTTCCGTCCGTACCTTCTTTGGTATCGTCGTGCCGTTCGTCGGGTTGCGGACGATAAGCCGTTCCTTCACCGCCACATCCAACGCTTGGTGAAGCACCATATGCACGTCCCGAACCATACTGTTGGCAAGTGTTTTGCCGTGGATAGGATGCGGTTTCAACCGACCTTCCTTTTTGATTTTGTTATAGAACTTTTGAATGTCGGCGGTGGTAAGATACGCGAGTTGCCGATTACCGAGATACGGTTTGACTTGATTGTTTATCATCTTGCGGTATCCCTCGAGCGTCCTTTCCTTGATGGTGAATAGCATGTACTCGTCCAGCCACTTGTCGAGCCATTCGCCAAGCGTCATTCGGCATTCTTCCGTCAGGTCCACGCCATGGTAGAGGTCAAGCAGTTTATGCAGTTGCTCCAGCGTAGCCTTTTGCGTTTTACCGAACACCGATTTGTACATCGGCGTGCCGTCGTTCTTATGCCCGATGATAATTCGTCCTTCCCATCGTCCGTCCGAGCGTTTGCGTATCATTCCGTCGCCTTGCGGTCTTCGTCTGTTTGGCATTTCATTTCCTCCTTCGTTTTTATTTTTTGCAACCACAACATACCACACGTTCGAGAATATATCCAGCGTTTAGAGGTGAGAATTTTCAATTAGTCAAAAGAATTTTCATCGCTGTCGGAATAGTCGTCAGGATAGAGCGGATCATATGGATCCCTTTGAAATTTCACAGCGTCCTTAAAATAAATCGCACCGTTGATATTTTTACAGCCCTGTACGCACACTGCACGCAAGCTATGAAGCATATCATCGTCAATGTCATAGTTCACCGCAATCACGTGACACAGCATTGCTTCTTCGACAGACAATTTGAAAAGCAATTTCGCAATACGATTTTCAAGCGAACTCAACGACTTTCCCATCGTCTTGGCAACCACCTTGCCAAAATATTTTTCGTAATCTTCCGAGGCTAAATATTCGCAGTAAAACTCGATAGCTTTTTCTATAAAATCCGAACGAGAAATGGAATTTTCTTTCTTATAATTTGCTTCTACTTTGTCCAGCGTTTGGGGATGAACCCAAAGCGAAAATTTTACTTTATCTTTTGGAATAGGCATCATTTTTCTCCTTTTTTTCTTGTTTTTTGTGTAGCAATCCCTAAAAAAGCCTTTATTTTCGGGGATTTATTGAGTAGGAACGCTTTTTGGGCGTTTTTTTGGCTTTTACGACCCCTCACCTCGAAATCGCTGAACCCCTTTAACCGTCGGCGTTGCCGTCAGTTGTGAGCGCGGAAAAAGGCGTTTTTGACGCCACCGCTTATTCCTGCACACAAATCGGAAAACGATTTGAGCCGTCAAAGTTCGTCGTAGCGTGTTTGTTCGTCCAGCCATTCGAGTAATCTATCCCGCGGAATAATCGTGCGACCTTGTACGATTTTCAGCTTTGGAAAGTTCTCTTGCCGAACAAGTTCGTATGCGCTCGCGCGAGAAATTCCAAGCAAGTTTGCCACGTCCATTACCGTGAGAAACAACGGCATCTCTTCTTTCGTTTTATACATTGACTTCTTCATTTTTTAATCTCCCCGTATTTCTTTTCGTATTCTTTCATCGCTTTCGCATAGGCTGAGTAGTGTTCCGCGATGCGAAGCTGTTCTTGATAGTATTCCTCTTCCAACGGTTCGGTTGGCAGTATCGTGT
>JBGVQS010000010.1:0-51946 GCA_045127595.1 Candidatus Scatosoma sp.
CCCTCGCGCGTGTTATGTTTATTTCTTCTGTTAAACCTTCTTCTACTGGGTTAGTTCTTTCACGCGCCATGGTGACGCGTACCACGTACCACCTATTGGGTGCAATGCGCCCTTGTGAGTAAAATAAAGAAATTTTAAGAGCATCAGGCTGTAAAGTACAGGGTTTGGAGATTTTCCTCCCCGCGCCCCGCGCCTTTACAGCCTTTTTCGTTATACTCTTACTTCAATTTTGCGCTTTTTCCAACGCAACCTTTTTCTGCCTTATTATCCTTAAATCACACCGCGCTTTTTAAGAATAATAACTACTACGCCGCCAATCAATACAAGACAGCCTGCAACAATCCCGACAACTGCCCAAGGGCTTGTACCCTTCGCAATTTCAAAGGAATACACACTTACGTTTCCGCAAGCGTCCGTAACGGTAATCTCATACCTGCCTGCTCCCTTTAACGTTTCGCCAAGCGTATATTCCACAATCTTTCCGTCTTTTTTAACAACGATTTCCGCCGTTTCGGAAAGGTCGGAAAGACTGACTCCGCCCTTGATTTTACCGCCGTTTTCCGCCCCGTTCAACACGAGCGTGGGAGCCGTCTTATCAATCGTGAAGCTTGCTTTCGCGCAGTTGCCTGCAAGGTCAACCGCCGTGATGAGATACTCACCTTCCGCCGTCAATTCTTCACCTTCGGTATAAGCAATTTCTTCGCCGTTCAAAAGTATGGTAAGCGTTGCTTTTTCTTCTGATACCGCAATCGAAACGTTGCCGTTCGTCCCGCCCTTGTCTTCCACGCCGTTAAGCGTAATTACAGGCAAGATCGAATCCACCGTTACCGTGAAGGAATACGTTTCGCCGTCAACAACCACACCAACCTCGTAAACGCCGTCTTCAAACAATTCAAGAGTTCCATAATTCAATCTCTTATCCTCACCGTTTACAAGCACTTTTTCAAACCCCGGCACGTCGTCGAAATTATGCGTAAATTCGCGCACAATCGGGGCTACAATCGCGAAGTTTCTGCTTTCCGTATTACCGAGCATATCCGTAATAATAAGCGAATATTCGCCGATTTCCGTGATGGCATTACCAAGCGTATATTCTACCGCTTCACCGTCTTTTGTCAAGAGAACTTCTACCTTCTCGTTTGCCGTAATTACTACGCTGTTCGCCAAGCCTTTTTCGTTGATATCAATACTCCAATCCACGGTTGTGTCAATGATAAACGTCACCGCCGTTTCATTTGACGCCCTATCCCTTACAACAATGCGGTATTTGCCGTTTTCTCCAACGTTAGTGCCTACCATGTACGCGCCGAGTAATCTTTCGTCCTTGTAAATCACTGCTATTTCATCGTCCGCGAAATGCGCTTTCACACCCGTGTTCGCGTATTCGCCCGTCTTAATACCTTCCAAGATAACAACAGGGGCAACCGTGTCAATTACGAAATTATACGTCTTGCTATACCCGTCGTAATTCGAGAAGGTCAACGCATACGCGCCGTCCGCCGTCAGCATTCCCCCTGATTGATAATCCATTGCAATACCGTCTTTCGTAAGGCTTACCAACGCATCGTCCGTCCAAGTAAACACTACTTCTTGGTTCGTGTACCCACCGTCTTCTACGCCTGTAAGCACACCTTCGGGGATAGGTTGCTCATACGCAATCGTTTGCGCAACCGCGTCAATCCCCGTACGGAATTCATCCATTACCGTCACCTTATAAATACCGCTTGTGCAGAAAGAATATTTAAGATTCTCCGCAGTAATCGCCTTGCCGTAATCGTCTTGCGTTAATTCCAACCACGTTTCGCCGTCCGTGCTTTTTGCAATCCCGATATACGTGATATGCGACACCTTATCCGCGCTCTTTTCTACCGTAATTTCAAACGTTTTCTTTTCTGCATTCTCCGTCGGCGTAATCGTAGGCGCGTTCATGGATACCACGAACTTAAACTCTTTCGTTTCGCCAAAATGATTTACTGCCATAGCCGAATAAATACCGCTTTCTTCAATCGTACACGTGTCGCCCATATCAAAATACCCGACTTCGTCGCCATTCTCATAGTAGACCACGAACATCGCAAGCTCGTCCCCTTCAAACGGCACGGAAATCGTCACCCTATCCCTAAAATAGTACGTTCTATCATATTCCGCTTTCGTCGGGGAGTTATCACCAAGCGCGTATTGAAGGGTAGGCGCGGAGTTCAAAATATAAATCTCATACTCCACACTCCCGCCGTACCCATCTTCAATAAGCAAGGTATGCGCACCAGGCTTCGTAATCGTTAATTCCGTATAACTAACGCCGTCTAAGTTATAAATCAAGCCTTCGCGAAGCTCTACGGCCGTACTGACAATTTTATTCTGTCCGATATATGCGTCCAAGTTAATGTCCATACACTCCGCAGGTTCTTTCTCCCAATAATAGTACGCTTTTACGTTCTCATTTGCATATTTTCTGCAAACTTCATTCAATCTTTCCTCCGTAAAATACGCCACCTTTATATTGGGGTTGTCTTCGCTCTTATATAAATAATACGTCCCGTTTTTCGCGTTCACGCTATCCTTCGTATCCATAGGAATACCCTGATCCCAAGTTTCCGTGTTCCAGCTCTTGAACTCGCATAAAGCCCTTTGATTGCTCATGGCATTGCTCAGCGCCGTTTCGTATTGATTACAAGAATAGGTTTCGTTCGTGAAAATATTTGTATATTCCCAATACACTTTTTGCAAAGTTATGGTCGGAACGTCTATTCTGCCGCCCTTGAAACTCGTCGTCCATTCGTTCCCTGCCGCATCATACACCACAACTTTGTACTCTTTACCTTCCAACGTGTAAATAACCGAGTCAAATTCATAATTATAGCCGTTGATGGTAATTCTCGTCACAGGCGCATTCTCATCGGGATTCCATTTGAGCCAGGACAATTGATAATTATACCAGCTCTCCCCGCCGTTCACCCTCGAAATCATACCCACTGTAGGTTCTCTATCGATGATAATGACGTTTCTCGCCGTTTGCGTACCCGCTGCATTTTCTGCATAGAACTCATACCTGCCTTCCGCATAAAACTCAGTTCCCGATACGTAAGCCGTAAAGCTCGTTGTGCCGGGCTTTTTTACAAAGCAAGTGGAATCGCTGACAAATTTAATGTACTGACCATTCGTATAGCTACCGTTTGCAATCGGTTTCCCGTCTACGTATAATTGCGCCGTGGGAATACTTCTGTTTATCGTAACAACGCTTGTTTTACTGCGATTCCCCGCATCGTCTACACTATAAAATTCGTATTTCCCTTCCGCGGTCAATTTCGTAAACTCCTCATATTCCACAAACGAAGCCGCGCCGGGCTTTTTGACGTAGCAAATCAAATCCTTCGCATACACGTCCAAAGCTTCATAATAAATATATGCCGCACTCGTCACCGTATCGTCCTCCAGGAGAGCGTCACCTGTGTAAATGAAACCCGCAGGCGGGGTTTTATCAAGAGTGATTTCATGCGTTGTCGTGGTTACATTTCCCGCCTTATCAACCGCCTTAAAAAAATACGTTCCGTCCTCTGTTATTTGGCTATCGTTTGTATAAAGCGTAAACGCCAGCCCGCCAGGCTTTAACACGTAAACTTTATCAATCCCCGAACCCGAATCCGACGCCTTGTATTTTACGTAATCTTTGTTCGTAACCGAACCGCTCCCTCTTGCACTCACCGAATCAAACACCGCGCCGATAGGTCTTGTCGTATCGTAATACACGCGGTATTCGTCCGATACGTTCCCTGCAGTATCTACCGCTCGGAAATAATACCAACCTTCCGTCCCATAAACCGCCGTGTTCGTGGGATACCTTTCCCACGACGTTGCGCCAGGCTTTTTATATTCCATATAATCAATACTCGCGCCGTCCGTTGCGGAGTAGATAAACCACTCGTTCGTCGCCCCGCCGTTGGGGATAACGTCACCGCTTTGGTTTTCTACCATACCGACAGGGGGAACCGTATCAATATACCGCGAAACAATCGTGCTTTGATTCCCCACGGCATCTACGGCAAAAAAGTACCAATACCCATTGTTTTCATCCGTCGCAGGAACGGTATAGCTTTCGCCGTTATATCTCGAAAACGTCGTTTCCGTACCCCGTCTGTACTTGATATGCCCAAAATTCGTATCGGTTGCCGAATATCTCACGTCTTTATTCGAGTAAAAACTTCCCGATCCCGTCGGCGCGCTTATCGTATAAATCGGATCGGTCACGTCCACTTCAAACGAATACTCATAAGTGTAGGCATAAATCAGCAAAGGCGCCTTTTTATGCCTGCATTCATACCGTAAGGTATAATCACCGCTTGCAAGCGCACCAAAATTCGTCGTAAAGTTCGAGTTCCCCGAAACGTCAACGGATTCATACAATGCATCGCCCTTATAAAGCGCAAAGCTTATATGATCGTAAACGTCGTTTGCCACTACGTTAAAATAATAATTTGAATAATTCGAGATATAACCGTTATAAATGGTTTCCGTCCCGCTGCTTCGGGGCGCACGCATATATACATCGAAAAAATCAGGACTGCCCGCCGTGCGCGTACCGTCACTGCAGGTCGTTACTCCATAGGTTAAACCGTGAGACGAAGTGGATACCGTGTCCGCACTCGCCGTCTTTGTTTTAGTATTCAACCCGTACATGCCTGCCCCTAACGCCATCAAAGACAACGCCAAGCCTGCCGTTCCAAGAATAAATTTATTCTTTCTTTTCATGTTTTATTTTTCTTCTCCTTATTTCTTATTTTTTATAAAAACACCGCTCGCCTTTTTACGGACAAGCGGTGTTTATTCTTTTTTAATCGTATAACACAAACTGCTTTTCCCGCCGTTCGCGCGGTATCGCTGCCGTGTCGTTACTAATTTCACTTCTCTTAAATCCTTCAAAGCCCTGCGTATGGTGGACCTCGACAGTTTAAGCTCGCTCGCCATCTTATTGAGAGACGGCCAGCATTCCCCGTTTTCATTAGCGCGGTCTTCAAGGTATAAATATACCGCAATCGCGCGGTGAGGCAATTCGCGGTCTTGATACAGAAAATCATGTCTTCCCACCAATATCCGCCTTTACTTCTGAAAATGGTATTTGCCGCTTGCTTTCAGCTTCAGAAATACGCAGTTTCCCGCCGTTTTTTCCTTTCGGGTTACGCTGAGGCTCGTGCATTTGGCTTTCCGTCTGTACCATTGCCGATATCCCACCGCCTTTTTTGCCTGCCGCAGTCGGATCGGCGAACTCTTCGGGGTGATATTTCCAAAGAATTGCAAACTCCAACTCGCTCATGCTGGCGTACTTGACCTTTCTATCCGCGTTTTCTTCTACGCTATAAGGATGTTTTTCGTCGAACTCAATCCCCCAATCAAAGAACAGCTTGAGCTTCACCCTCATCGGGTGCGCGCCCGTCTTCATTACCACAAAATGTCCTTTCGGCATTGCTTTGAGTTCATCCGCCGTCATCAGCGGGCGTTCTATCATCTGTAAGCTTTGCGAGGGATCGTTCTTCCCCCTGCTCACGCTCCCAGATAACACCGTCCTGCTCCCCAACGCCTTCGACAACACTTCCGCAGACGTACTGTTCGGAGCAAACCCGCCGAATATAGTTAGCTGTGTGTTATCCACGATAATCTCCGCGCCTTCCTTGCCGTAGTTCTTTTCAAGCTGTGAGAAGGACTGGATAATCGGCACGATTTGCAACCGTCTTGAACGGGATGCCGAGAATATCATTTCCGCATCCTGTATCTTTGGAAGCGTACCGTACTCGTCGCAGAAGAAAATACACCGATTCTTGAGTTTCCCGCCCATCTCATCTGCTACTGCAAGGATTTCTCGATACAGCTGTTGAATGACAAGCGAAATCATAAAGAAGGTGTTGGGGTTTTCTTCGGGCATGATAATAAAGATTGCCGACTTCTCCGAGCAGAACTTCTCCGCGTCAATCTCCGTATCAAAGCATAATAATTGCTCCAACTCGGAATCCAAGAACGCGTTCAACCTCGAAAGTGCCGTACTCATTACGCTTGCCATGCTCTGTTCCGAAGTATTCAGCGCCGAGCCTGCAAACCATTTCGCTTTGTGGTCGTTCGGGAGCTTATCCATTAATTTTTGGAACTGGTTCTTGCCCTTCGTTTCAGACGGCGCAAGCAGTTCTTGTATCAATTTAAAAACCGATACGATATGCTGTTGCTCTGGCTCGCAAAACTCCGCTACAAGCAAAATCGTTGCAGTAAGAATACCTTCTGCCGCATCATAGAAGTATGCGTTCTGCCCGAAGGACGCCGCGTCCATGCCCGATAAAATAATCGTCTTGGATATAATCTTCGCATATTTTTCTGCTTTGGCTTTATATACGAGCTTGTTCGGATTTTCCTCGTACAAGCGCATATATTTATTCACCAAATGCAACAAATTATTGCCATTCGAGCGCGTCGGGTTTCTCAAATCAATAACGGAAACGTTATAGCCGTAGTCCTGCGCGATTCTGCCATAATTTCTCATGACGTCGCCTTTCGTATCCGTTGTCAAAAAAGAAATTCCGCTTGCGCATGCATACTCGATACAAGGGTACAACCAGTACGCGGTTTTACCAACGCCTGCCACGCCGATCATAAGTGCATGTACGTCGCCTGTATCCACCATTGCAACCGTCTTATCCTTCCTGCCCTTGCAACCGACCACAATCCCTTGCGGGAGCGGTTCTTCCTCGATAATCGCAGGCTTTTTGCTAAATAGTTTTTTCTTCTTCAACACGGACATGGTAGGCTGTTTCCCGTCCTTTGCCTGCTTTCGCCACTTGCTCGGCGTGAACGGTACGTGCCGATAAATTTTCTTAATTTCCGAACGCGTCGCCCATCTCGCCGTACCGTGCTGACCGTCCCCGACCGTCTTACTTTTGATATGATTAAGGTTATAGATATACGCCAAAAGCGGTATCAATGCCAGTACCGCCAGCATCACCGCGCCTATCACGATTAGCTTTGCTGTACCGGACATAGTTCTGCCTCCTTATCTTCCGTTTCTACACTTTCTTCCGTCTGCTGTTCAGGTTCGGAATGTGTCAAATCTTCATTCCAATCCTTGCGCGTGGGGAGCAGGATTTTGCTTGGAATCCCTTTCTCGAATAATTTATCCGCGATACGCGCGTCGTATTTTCTCCCTACTTCATCGTTATCCAAGCAAAGATATACTTTCTTGATATTCGGATTGTCCGTAAGCATTTGGTCGAGTACCTTATCCCCTACGCCGCAACACGCCGCATACGAGTGCTGTTCCCAACCGTCCTTGTTCATAGAGATGTACGAGAGCATATCTATCGGCGCTTCGAACAAATATAATTTATCGCTCGTGCCGTACCAATGGAAACTATACGCGGGATCGCTGTTTGGAACGTTCCCCCGATAGGTCGAACTATTCCCCGTTCCCCTTACGCTCGCATGCCGTATCTTGCCTTCCTTGTCCTCGCCAACGAATACCGCGTTATGGTAATCCGCCGACTCGTATATCAAGCCTTTTTTCGCAAATGCCACTACCACGTCCTTATCCAAGTTCCGTTTCGTAAGCAAATACGCATACACCCTGCGCATACTGTCGTTGCGTTCGGGTGCGGTAAGCGGACCGTCTTTCTTCGGCTTTTGCATTGGCTTTGCCTGCTTGACTTCGCCTGCGCTTCCGCCTAATAAAAACTCCATTGCGCCCTTGAAATCTTTATCGTAAAACTCTTGCACGAACTTGATCGCATTCCCGCCCTTGCCTTCGTAATGGTTATACCATTGACTGCCGCGTATGGTTATCCGATCCGCACCATGCCGCCATTCATATTCCGAACCGACTGCCTTGAGTTCTTCGCCCTGCCGTCTTAACAGGTCCACGATATCCGTTTCCGCGGCTTTCGTTATTTCTTGATCGCTATATTTTTTATAAGCCATGTTTCCTCCTGTTTTTATTCTTGTTTCAAACCTTGCGCTTTCTTCTTTTCGTCTATCATCCGACGCAGTTTTTTATCCGCCGAGTTGTGCTTTCGGCTATAATAATCGTCCAAGCGATTTTGTACCGCTCGCGCCAAATGATGAAACAACCTCACCACCGCAGGTGCCGCTGACGGCGGTGTATAACTCGATTTATTTTTCTTGTCTGGGTACAAATAGTGAAACGCCTCTTTCACTACCGCGTTGCGTATGCTTTTGAATTCTTCGTTCTGCGAAAGCGGTACTCGGTTCGCGGGCGAGTCCTGATACGTGCCGACGATCTCATCCTTTTCTTGATACCAAAGCTTGTACAACTCTTGCAGGCGTTCGTCCTTGGCAAGCTCCTCCACGATGCCGTCCACAAGGTTTTTCGCATCCTTTGGAAGATACCCGTACACGCGCTTGCCTTTGTAGTCCTTCAGCTTTTCCGCGAGCGCTTTCAAGAGCTGCTCCGCTCTTTCGTTTTCATATCCGCCTGCCTTGATTTTTTCCACGAGTTCAGCCGCTTTCTTCTTGCCTTCCTCGCGGAGTTCATCTCGTACCTGCGTCTGTTCAACGAATACATGGTATAGGTCTTGCTTGAAAATCTCGTTCGCAAAACTGGATTTCAAGTTCTCCAAGCCCTTCCTTGTCATATACGGTTCTTTGCCTTTCGAGTACGCAATCATATGCACGTGCGGATGACTTCCCTCGTTATGAAACGCCGCGTACCACTCCAAGTCTTCTGGCGGGATTCGCATTTGCTTTGCCAGCGTTATCGACTGACTTCGCAATAAATCTTTCCACGCCTTCGCGTTGTCGTAGCCAAGCTTCGCCGCGTCTTCCCTGCGCAGAGATAATATCATCGTCCACACCAAGCCGTCGTGCGTTGCAACGTCGTCCGCGACCTTGGCTAAATCTATCGGCTTATCCTTTGCAGAAAACAAACCGTGCTTGCCTTCCTTTTCAACCCTCGGCCGCATGGCAATGTACTTCACGTAGTTTTCTTTCTTGCCGATTCTATCCACGTTCTCGTCTATCGCTTTCGTAATAAACTGCGACGCGGTGTACCGATTTTTATTCTGCTCGTATTCTTGGTACTCGAAGCTGTCCTTTGCGTCAGGAAAATCAGTAACGAGTTCGTTTATCATTTTCTCTTGCTCTTTCGTGACAGATTTAAATTTCCAAGACTCGTCGCACTTCTCTACGCCCTCACGCGTGGCAATATATTTTACCGTGTTCCTGCTATGCTGCTTCCCCGATTTCAGATATCGCCACTTCAAAATGAACCGCGCCATCAGTCTTCACCTTGGAACTTCACCGCATCCGCAAACGACAGCGCGCCGTTTACTTTTTTACATTCCAGCACACACATTGCTCTTAGGCGCGAGAGCGATTCTTCTTGCACGTCGTTCGTCGCCGCTACCACGTGCGTCATCATCGCTTGCTCTACCGCCATCTTAAACAATAGCTTTGCCATGCGCGTTTCCAAACTATTCAGCGCGCCTTTCACCGTAGCGACTACCATCTCAGGGAAATACTCGTCGTACTTTTCCGCCGTGATATATCCACAGTAAAAATCAATCGCCTTTTCAATAAATTCCGAGCGCGTGCGCTGACCGTCTTTTTGATACAATTCATCTACTCGCTTGAGTGTTTCAGGTCTTACCCAAAGCGAGAATTTTTCTTTACCCTTCGGTATTGGCATTTTTCCCTCCGTTTTTTCTTATTTTTTGCGTAGCAACCCCTCGCAAAACCCTGCATTTCTCGGCAGTTCCGCAATCCGCAACTTTTTCGCCCGTTTTAGCAACCCCTGCCTTAAAAACCGCTGAACCCCTTGAACTGTCGGCGTTGCCGGCAGATGTGATGCGCGTTGGCGGGGCTTTGCAACGCCTACGCTTATTCCTGCAAACTAAATCGGAAACGGTCCTCCGTCCGATTTGAGCTTTCTTTGCCGACCGAACACCACGCTTTATGGCGGGTGTCCAATCGGTTTTTTCTCGTCCGTGACCACCATTCCGTCCAGTTTCTCGAAACAGCATTCCGTGTACGAGAGCCTGTTGCTTTCTACGATTTTGTCCAGCTCGAACAGCATATCCGCTTCCTTGAGCCTCACCGCTTTGTTGACTACGTCATAGCAAATCCACTCCCTTGCATCGGGCGCGTCCTTCACAAAAATATCATAGCCGACTTCAATTTTATTTCCGTCCCGATACGCTACCGCTTCCATTTTTACACAACCCACAATGAGTTCTGCCAGCAGTGCGTCTGTGAACTCTTCTGGCGGACGTTTCTGTAAGCGGAACAGTTCCTGCCCGCTTACCCATCTTTTAAACGAGTATCTTTCTCCCAGGCGTTTGCGTAATTCTTTGGCGCGGCTCATATTGCCACCGCCAAATCACATTTCAATACCGCCCATATCCAGACCTTCTTCATAGTCGATGTCCTCCTCGTCAAAGTCTTCGTCTTCATCCAAGCCGTCCTCGTTCAGCTCCGTTTCTTCTGCCTCATCCGTTTGCGGGACACGTAAACGCAATTGATAACTTTGCATGTTCACAGCGTTCTCATAATACCCCTCCGCGCTTCTTTTCATCGCTTCGTTCAATACCTGGGTATCTAATCCGCAATCCAAGTACCCTTGATGCACAACGCAATAATAATTCGCAGACGGTAACCCGAACTTCATCTTCGGGTTCATGATATACACCATCGCGTTCACCTTATCGCCGTTCGTCAGCGCCACAGGCACGCTTTTTTTGAAGTAGTGCGAGGGATATCCTTCGTATCTATCCAAGCTGCGCTCGTCCATCGGCTGGATTTCAAACACACCGACAGGCACGCTCGCTCCAGGCTTTTGCCCTATCGTTGCAAAAGCGCCCGTTGGAAATCCTTTGAACTGTAATTCACAATTTTCAATCGCGCCCGTCCCTATCAGCTTCGCCGTCGGACATCTATACTTCATTTGTTCGAGATTTAAATTGCTTCCGTATGCAACGTATAATCTTCGTTTCATTTTTCCTTTCTCCTTCTTACATTGTCATTTCAAACGCAGGCGCTTCTTCCGCTTGCGTTTCTTCTTCTGCTACCGTTCCCGGCTCTTCCGCTTCGTTCGCTTGTTCCGCTTCTTCCAACATTCGGCGTTGCGCCGCCAGCCGTTCTCTCTGCGCGTCCGCTTGCGCTGGATCCTTCCATGCAATGTTTCCGTCCAGCTTTTTTAACAAATGTCCGCGCGCGGTTTTGAATTCGTCGCCGATCATGCCAAGCCTTAACAGCCAAGTACGGAAAGTATATTTCTCGTTCGGGCTTTGCGTTTTCGACCGCGACGCGCTCTTTTGTTTTAGCGCTTGGTCGTTGATTGCAAGACACAACTGGATATACGACTTCACTTCGCCTGCATGGAGCGTCGAGTTGAACAATCGAAACTCCACCGTGCCTTTCGTGAATACGCTATGCAAGTTGAGCGCACGGTAGCGTGAGTTGTTGTAGTGCGCGTGGCGGTTGTAACCATACCCCTCATACCAGATGTCTTCCAGCTCCGCCATCTGCTTCGGGCGTTTCTTGTTCAACTCTTCCAAGAACTTCGCGTCCACCTTTTTACAGTAGCGTTCTCGTTCCACTTCCACGTCCAGCGCCTTATATAAAAGGTCTTCCTTCGATGCCATGATATTCACAAGATTTCTCAGCGTCTTCACGTCGTGCTTGGACGCGTCCACGTGTACGTGAATACCACAGCTGTCGTTGACCTTTGCGCCTGCCGCGCGGAGCTTACGCACAATTTCTTGTATCGTTGTGATGTCGTCATATTTACATATCGGCGTTACCATCTCCACCGAGTATTCGTGTCGGTCCGTTCTACCGCGACTGTTGTGCCTGTCTATCGACTGGTCGCGAACAAGATTCCATTGCCTTCCGTCTGGCGAACGAACAGAATACGTATCGTAGCCTCCGCCTACGTGTGTCGCCGTCGTATTAAAATGACCGGCTATAACACGAGCCGCCGTTGCTCGCGTTATCCCAGTCATCTCTATCTCAATACCAAACCGCTGATCTCTCACGTGCCGTCACCGATAGCAGAAGAAGGCTTTTTCTTTTTTTCCGTCACACCCGTCCGCAGAGAAATAAATTCTCTTACGCCTGCAGGCACAGTTTTCGCATACAAACTTTCCAATGCCTTTTCCAACTCGCCCTCCACCGTTAAGCCTTTCTGCTCTAAATACATTTTCAAGGCGGACAGCTTTTCGTCGTCAAAAGATACCGTCACCGTCTTCTTCATTTTTTCACCCCCTTACATCGTTTGCTGAGGACTGTCGTCCACGTCGTCGATGTCGGGACATTCTTCTTCCGTAAGCTCAGGCGCTTCCAAGTCCTCTTTTACGTCACGCAAACTCTTGTCTTCTTTCCAAGGCTGCACATACTTCCACTTGCCTTCTTGATCGAAGATATACACGTAATCCGCCCAAGTACGGTCGTCCATGAGTTCGTCAAAAGACAACTCCACGGCAGGGTGAAACTCCTCACCTCTGTCACGCGCATACGCTTGAACAACATCCTGTTGTGGATTTTCAAACGTATGCGGTATATTAGGCTCAGGGTTAAGCTTCGGCGCGAGAAAAGAAATAGGCCCCAGCGCTAACAACTCGTCCAGCTTTTCAGGCGTGTTATAGTGTTCGAGCAATACCCTACCGTTGTGGTCGAGATATCCGTCCCAATGACAATAAATCGTCCTGAATTTGTCTTCCGCGATCTGCTTTGCAATTAAACTTCTGGTTGCCATATTTACATTCCTCCCATAACAACTTCTTGGTTTTGCGCTTCCACTTCTTCGTTAAATTCTTCGTGCAAGTCGCTGTAATATTTTTCACAGTAACCTTTTATAAACGCCTCGGTGTCTTCCTGCGAGTTGATACTGCCTTTCGGATTGCTAACATACTCGTCGTAGAGATTTGCAAGCACGTTCCCAGCTTCTTGGTATAAGCCTTTATATACCCACGGCTCATACTCCGCGTCTTCCGTAATCGAAAGCATAAATTCCGTCTTTGCGTTTACCTCAAACGAATGATTAAACACTTCATCTGCGCCCTGCGCACACAAAGTTTCCTGGAATTCATCATACTCAGCATCAACGCTTGCCTTAAGCTCATGCTTGTAGTCAGGTTCGTTTTCTCCCATCACTTCATCATGCTCTTCTTCCGTATGATAAATCTCAGGCTCGACAATACCCGCGCCAAGCATCCCCAGCATGTTCTCCGCTTTCTGTTCTCCTGAACAACAATCGGGCGCGTTTGCCGCATACATCGCTTGCTCCGTAAGGTCTTCGGCGGTAATCATATCCGTCGTTTCCTGTACTTCCGCTTCGTACTTTGCCTGCGGATCGTTCTCCAGCTCACGCTTCAATTCGTCATAATGATCCAAAACGGCGCACAGTCCAAGCCTGTCTTCCTCCATCTGCGCAAACGGTTTATCCCCTGCGTAATCGTCTTGCAAACGCTTCGTTAAATCGTCCAGATCATGATAATACAGTTTCACCATATCATAGAGCCGTGCCTTGATTTCATTGCTTCTTTTCTCCGCGAGTTCCGCCCTTATTCGGGCTTCTTTCGCCGCTTGCTCGGCTTGGTCTTGTTCTGACATTTCCGCCATATACAATCTATCCTCCACACCGAGCATTTCTTTGTCCGTTAAGTCTTTTCTTGTTTTCATTTTTCCTCCTATTTTTCTATTCATCTGATACCTGGGTATCCCTAAACTCCTGAACAGCGTTCTGGAATTCCTCTGTCGTAATCTCCTTCCCGAACTCTGTATTCACTTTCTGGACGAGTTCTTCGTCCGTCTGGTCTGCCTCAAAACAGCCAACCAACCTCAGCACAAACCCGTCTTCTTCCGCCTCGTCATGCAAGGCAAAAATATACAGTGTTTGCGCTTCTTGCACTTCTTGCTGCGTATAGCCCGCGTTTAACATTTCGTCTTCGATGTCCTGCGCCACGATTTCCATCTTTGCTTGCTGTTCGTGGATTTTATCGTAGATACCGTCAAGGTTCAGGTCTAACCCGCCCGAAAAGATACCGAGCAGGGCAATGATCGGCATTAGGATAATGAACGTGATGCCAAGGATTACCCCCAACAGCCATTTCCGTCCTTTTTTGTCCGATACAATTGCCACCGCCACCTTTTTCAGGATAGGGATAATGGGCGCAGCCATTATCTACCGCCCCCGCTTCCGAACAACGCCGCTTTATACTCCGGCGCTTTTACCTGTAAAAGATACCTTTCATTTCCGCAACGATACAAACAAGTACCGCGCTCAGGGTATTTGATGAGCTCGAACTCGCATTCCTCGACCTGCAATGCGTCCATATATTCTCTGGGGTTTATCTGCCCAGCGTTAAACAAGAACTGATGCGTCGGAATGCTGAACAACGGCTTCGTAAGTTCCCGTATATCAGGCAATAAAAAATCCTCAATATTCTGGCTTGCCAAAATCACCGAGGATTCCTTTTTTCTGACACGCTTCATTGCGTTTCGGATATATTCAATTGCCGTCAGGTTCGTCAAGAACAAGTACAGCTCGTCAATACTCGCTGCCGTGTTTCCCACGCTTAACAGCTGGTTGCTCATGTGCGATAAAATATTGAACAACATCGCGTCCTTCAACCGCTTGTTCGTATCGAGAAGTCCTTTCACGCCAAAACACAAAAAGTCGCCGTCCGTTACATTTGTGTGTCCGTTGAAATATTTGCTTTCACTTCCAACGCACATAGAGTGGATTCCCAAACATACTTCCTGCAAGGTCGCTTCCGTATAAAGGTACTTGCGCTGGTTATCGTAGGTCATGAATTCTTCTTCGCACAAATGATAGAAATCTTCCATAATCGGATAATCCGTGGGCTTCAAGTCTTTATAATTCGTCAAATCCGTGATACCGTACCGCGCATACAGCTTCACGAGCAGGATTTCAATCGTGTCCAAATGCTCGTCCGCAAAGTCCTTATAGCACCTGAAAAAGTCTTTCAAGAACGCAATATGTTGTGACAATCTCGTTACTTTCTTAAACGCTTCAGGCGCGTCCGCATCCACTTCCTCCAATCCGTCTGTCCACACTTTCGGCTCTAAGGGATTGATTTTATACTCCCCTGACATGAAATCCACGTAGCATCCGCCAAGGTTTTCACACAGGTCGATGTATTCACTTTCTGGATCAAGGACGATTACACGCTTGCCCGATTCGCGGATGTTCGTTAACAACAATTTCATAAGGTACGACTTGCCCTGGCCGCTGTTACCAAGGATTAACACGTTGCTATTCGTCTTGTCGTCCGCGCGTTTATCCAAGTCCACAAGGATATTCGTGCCGAACTTGTCCCTGCCGATATACATACCGTGTTCGTCCGTTTTCCCTGAGAAACTGAACGGATATAAATTCGCCGCCGAGCTCGCAGGCAGTACCCGTTCGTACATCGTCCCGAACATATTCGAGCCCGTCGGCATAGCAGAAAGGAAACCTTCTTTCTGTCGTAAGGTCAGCCTATCCACCGTAATTTTCGACCGCGCGAGTTCCATCTGGATTTCTTCTTGCAGGTTTTTTAAGCTGTCCAAAGACTTCGCTTTTAATTCAATAAACACAGCGCAGTGCAACAACACCTCTCTGTTTTTGCGCATGTCTGCAAGCAGTTCGATTACGTCCTGTAAGTTCCCTTCCGCTTCCACCGCTTCGCTCATGTCGTTTGCCGTGGATTTCATCTTGTTTTTTCTGGTGGCGTTCTGGATAATTTTCTTTTGTTCCATCACTTCCACCAGCCTATGATAAATCCTTACCGTTACACCGTTTCTATCCGCGATTCTTGCAAGTACAGCCTGTTCTTCCGTACTCGGCGGATACTCACGCACCGCCCACGCACAGCGATAACTGTCGCCTACGATATAATGATCCACAAAAAAACGTATCACGCCAGGCGCGATACAATCAAAATAATCTTTCGTCCTGATAAGTTCCTGCTTTTCAGGGGATATCTGTTTTTTAGCCATCCTTTTCCTCCTTTTCTTTGCCCGCAAAAAACTGTGCGCCGTCCACGTCGGGCATGTACTCGCCTCGAAGCGAAACGTCGAAATAAAGGGCTAAATACCGCTTTATTTCCGCTTTTGTCATACGATGCGCATCGAACCCTTGTTCGGATATCGTTTTCTGTACCGTGTTGGCATAGTTGAACACCTGCATGGGCTTCATATTTCTACACCGCGCCACAAACATAAACTGACGTGCCGTCGCCATTTCAAGCTGGATTTCGCCTAAGAATTCCAAGTCTTTGCCAAGCAATTTCTTAATCTTTGCGTTCGGTTCTTCTTCTCTTCGGCGGATAAGGTACGCCTTATTTTCGTCGAAGCATTCGGACGAGTCCGTACACACAATTTCCACGTCGGGAAGCGCCGAGAGCGTCAGCATAAGCTGTCTGATTTTAATCTCTACCGCTGCCGTAGACAACACCGAGATATTGCTCGGCGTTATCAGAAAGAACAATAACTCTCCTTTATTCGTGGATAACCCGTAGTCCGTGAACGCCTTTATACCAAGCAAGGTCTGTACGCTTGCGCCGTTTTTCTTTTCTTTTTGTGTCATTTTTTACCTCCATTTATAGTTTTGCTGGTCCGTTATAAAGTACTTTGTCGCGTACTTTATGTATTCCAGCACTGTCATTTCATCCCTTCGAATCGTTAAAACCGCAAAGCACAGCGTGATTGCCGCAGGTGCTACCCAGCCCACGCCTACAAATATTACGATAGACACGAGCGCGAGAACTGCCAAGATAATAAAATCCCGCATTCCCCACAGCCATAAATTCGCTTTCGCTTTGAGATTCTTTGGATAAATATATTCCTTCATTTTTTCTCCTTCTTTCTTTTTCCGTATCAGCCGAGAACAACGCTTGCCGCGTTTACGTACCACCGCGTATCCGCCGTGTATTCCACGTCCGCGTCCTTCGTTCTTCCGCGTTCATAACCTACCATATAAAGCAAGTTGTGGAGCTTGAGTTCGCCTATAATCTCCCTTCTTTTTCTGGATACCGTATAGCCGTACTTTTCTCCATACGCGTAGATAAACGCAGTTATTTCATACACGGCGGATTTATAACGGTGGCTTTCGTAAACCGTAACCGCGTTCTTCCCAAACCGCATACGGACTACCCCGCCGCTTGTTAAGGTCAGCCTTATTTCCCCGTCCGATTCTTCATACACAAAATCACGCGGCGCATTATATAATTCGCTCGCGCTTTGGCATGCGTTTGCCGTGAAAATAAAGCCTATAACCAAACAAACGGCGAGCATAATTGCCATTAACCGTTTTATGACATGCCTCCCATCTCCATAGGCTCGTCCATGACCTCTTCGCAAAACTCTTGCGGCGTTTGTCCGTGCCATCTTTGGATATTTGCGGATACCATGTCCTTGATGAGTTGCGTTTCGCCTTCCGTTGGCTCGTAGTCAAACCACTCTTCTTCCATGTTACCACGGACGATTTGGCATTGAATTTTCAGCGTGTCTTCAAAGGGGTTATAAAGTCCCCACATGTTCAGCCACGTGCCGTCTTCTTCCGCGATATTGATGCCGAATTTTTTGTCTACGTCGAACCACGTTTCCAATAAAAAATCGATGACTTTCGGATCATCGGAGCTTACTTGGATATCGTGGTCGATTGCCAAATCTTGTTTCTCTAATTCTAAGTTTTCCTTCATGCGCTCTCCTTACGGCTTACCCTTTGACATAATACGCGTAAGGTTAATCGCCGTCGTCGTCGCGTGTACCGCGCTCATCATATTAAAGCGCACCGAACTATCCAACCCAAACTGTTGCGCGATCCTCGGCACTTCGCTTGCCGCGAGCATGATACCAAGACCAAGCAACATATTTTCAGGTACCGTTAACAACCCTAAATATAAAAGCGTCGTCTGCATAAACGCCGTTAGACAGGTCGCTATCACCTGCTTGATCCATTGCGTAAAACCGTCCGTATAGCCCCTCGGTACAGAGAACATGTACAACGAGCCGACGGAGATTTGCACCAGCAATATCCCGCCTCGCTTGATATTCTGGAAGAACACCTTAATTACGCAATACGCAAACATAATTAGCGCAATCAGCCAAAACAGCCCCGTTATTGCGCTCCCCGTTATCGAGAAGCACGCAAAAAAAGTGTCGTTGCATAGCGACGCCATATCGGATACCCGCACGTCCGCAAATAGCGTTGCAAGATCGGACGCAAAGGTATGCTGTAAACTGATACTCAGCTTGTACAGCTCCACTGGCACAATCCCGATAAGCGAACACGCGAAGAAGCCTTTTAAGATGTTCAAGACCGTCGTCTTTATGTTCGCGCGCCCTGATTGGTATTCCACGGCGACGTCGAATATCGCTACCACAACACCTACGATAAACAACGCCCAGCCAAGGAGCGTAAATAGGTGTATCGTCGCCTCCACCCACGGCAGGTCAAAGATTTCCGCGCCCATATTGCCCATCATGGCAAAGAAGTCCGCAACCGCATCAAAAACAGTTTCGTACAGCCATTTCAGCATCGTCGACCAAATCGTACTCGAAAGCGTTTTTCCTACCATTTCAAACGCTTCCATAATCGCGTCGCCGATGCCGTCTATAATGTCTTTCACCCAACCGAACATAGCGTTAAATTCCTATAATATCCCAGATATACAAAGGTGCCGTCAGCGTAAAGATTAGGCAGGCGAACAATATGCAAGGCGCTACGAATTCGAACTGACCGTGCTTGCGGTAGTCAAAGTACGCCGTACCTAATTTGATAAAGAACATAACCGCCAAGATTAAGTCAATAATCGGGAAGATTACGTTATTTACCACCTGTTTGATCTGCCCCTGCGCATCGTTCCAAGTATTCTCCACCGCGCCAGCCACGTCGCCCGTATCCGCAGACGCGACTACGCCCGAAATCGTGAACGCCGCCACGATACACACAAGCGTCAGTACGCTGATTAAAATAATCCAATGTTTTCTTTTCATCGGTTTCTTTCCTCCAATTTTTTAATTCTTTTTGTTTTGAGTTTCATATTTTTGCAGAAAGATAATTCCTCCTGCATATTCTCCGTTTGGGCTTCTCCAAATACCCATACTTCATCGCAAAACCAAAGTAAACTCATACCTGCCCTATGCATTTGCTTCTTTTCCTGTTCATTTTCACAACCAAGCATCATGGCGTAAGCATGCGGTCCGACAGGTACACCGTCGCTTTTTAATACGTATTCGTAATAGTTTTTTGCATTCTTGAGTTCTTCTTCGATGTTTTCTCCTAACGGAGCGCAGACGTATATCTTTTTCTTCATATACGACCGTCCCTTTCTTTTGCGCACGTCTATCATCTAAATGCGATGAACGTCATGCCTGTATCTGCCTCCACCTCCTCTTGACTGATTTGTTCCGGCTCTGCGTATTCTTGCAAATACTTCGCCTGCTCTTCTTCCGTAAGCGAACGGAAACCATCCCCCTCTAAACCGACAACAAAAAAGGGACCCGCAATCACCGACTTTCCATCGTTGAACCTGCGATTCCCTTCCATTCCAATGAGCTTGGCTTCTTCGTTTGCTACAACGCACGTATTATCATCGTGGCAGTAGATACACTCTATCATGCCCTTTACCGCGCGTTGCTCGCCTTCCAGAGTGTGTTCCACTTCCGCTGCATACGCAGGCTTGTTCGGTTCTACGTACACAACGTTCAGAAGGTTATCGGGCTTCGTCGTTTTACTTTCGTCAAAATCGATTTTCTTGAACCCGACAAGGTCGCAAAAGTACGCGCCGTCCTCCGTTTTCACAACGTCGGAGATAGACATCGAATGTCCCTTATGCAAGGGATGTCCCTCGCAATTAAACATCGAGTACACGTCTTCCAAGTCCGCTGCGTCTACTTCGCCGTTAAACACTTCCTTATACAAGCCCGCGTCGATATTCGTCGTGCCTTGCAGTTTTTCCAGGCGGTCGGTGTGCATGAACTTTACGCCGTTTTTGTCCTTTTCGTGGTCGATTTGGAATATCTTGATCTTCATTGCTGAATACCTCCCATTTGCATTTCTTCTGTCTTTTCTTCTGCCTCTTCAAGCTCGGCTTCTTCCACGGCATATTCCGCAAACTTCTCCTGCGCCCACTCAGGCAAAAGATTGAGCTTCACAACGCCAAGGATTTCTCCGCGTCTGAAGCAGTCCCTTGTTCCGTCTTTGAGATGCCGTCCGTACACCTTCGTTCCAAGCGCGTCAGGTCGGCAACCGTTACCGCCTGTTGCATAGAAAAGTTGGTTTTCTGGAGTCTTACAATCGTCCTTCAAAACATCCGCGCGAACAGCTACGATTTTGCCCGTATAATCAATGCCTGCCGTGCCTTCGTCGTAGACATGGTTGCTTGTAAATAGGTTTAAGCTGTCCCACTCCCTACGCGCTTGGCCTGTGAAAATATTGACAAGTCCAGGGTGCGACGTCACGGAAAAAGTATCCCGAAATCGCGACCAATCGTCGGGTATATAAAAGCTTCTCGCCCAGTTTTGATTTTCTTGACTGAACCGCCCGTCTGCTCCTGCGCGTTGGATGGTGTTAGCAAGTACCCAATTCACACGGTCAAACCCGTGTTCCTCAATAACTTTTTTCGCGCAGTCTTTATCGAGCGAATTGTCTTTATAGCCCTGCCTAATCGCAAGCTCTATTGCCCTTGCGCAGACACAGTTTTCTCGGTAGCTTTCCAGCCAAAGTTCGCTTTCGCCCCATTCGTTCGCTTCCGTTTGAGACGACGTGTACAAAGGCTTAGGCATTCTTTTCTCCGCCTTGCGATGCTGCCCATTTCACCGACAAATGCACAAGTGCTGCCCGTTGCTGTTCAGGAGATAATCCGTTCAAAAAATCATACAACGTGATTTTATCATCCGACTCCTCCACCCTAAGCTTCCCTTTCTTGGGTTTGGTTACACAGCTCGTCTGGCTTTGACAGCCGTCGCAGATTTTCTCACGCTTGACAATGACGGAAGTCCCGTCTTTGGATTCTCTGAACGACAACACGTCGTCAGGCTGAAGCCCCAAGCTCGTTCTGATTGCATAAGGGATCGTTGTGCGCCCCTTTTGACCTAAAATTTTATAGATTTTTTTCATGTTTTACCTCTTATTTCTTTTTATTTGCGCAACAAGGACAAATCGGGAATTCTTCGTCGAAATCATCGTCGTCAAAATCGTCTTCGTCCTCGACCTTTTCAATAAGGATCGTGCCTTCACTGGCGTTGATGCACAGTCTGTCGCCGTCCTCAAAGCCTGCTACCTTCAATGCCTCTACGGGCATCAAAAAAAGTTCCATTTCTTCTTCTAATTTCTTATTTTTTTGCATGTTACTATGCTCTCCTTTAATACTTTTTCTACGTCTAAATCTTCTTCTTTGTATTCAAACAGCGTCATTTGCAAAGGTTTCGACCTCGCTCTTTCGTATAAATCGTAATTGGCTATTAACAGTTCCTTGAACTCTTTGCCCGCTTCGTAGCGTTGCGCCATACTATGCGTTCGCGAGAAATCGAACATGGAAAAGCCCTCGTACAGCTCCCTGATTTCAGGACAATCGTTATACGATAACAGGAATTTGCCTTGAATATTTTTCAGGGTATCCCGTAGGCGCACGTGATCGTCCCAGCCAAAGCCTACTTCGTACATGTCTTCCGTGGAAAAATACGGCGGATCTGCGTAAAAGAAGCTGTCAGGTCTGTCGTAATGCTTAATCAGCGTTTCAAAGTCCTGATTCTCCACCACAACGTTTGCCATTCTGTCTTCCAGCTCCTTAATGAGTCCAAACAGCTTTCGGATATCAAACGGTTGCGACGCGAATGATTTGCAACTGCTGGAATAGCTGTATCTGAGGAGTTTTAAGAACATTGCCGCACGCCTTACGTCATAGTCCTGCGTAATCCGTAGTCGCGTTTCTTTTATTTCCTCTGCTTCCAGCGGCGGCAAAGTAAGTTCCGTCATTTGTAACTCTTCCGACAAATACTCGTCCGTGAAATCTCCGCACTCAAAAAATTTCTTGATGGCGATAAAATCCTCTCGCGAATTTAGATTACAAAACCCGATTTCGCGGATCGTTGCCATAGTCCTTTCTTTCATGCAACGGAAAAGGTTTACAAGATTTTTATCAAAGTCGTTATACACCTCGAACGGATGCACTTCGGGCTTACCGAGAAGCACACTCCCCGAACCGCCGAATACGTCAATAAACCTGCCGTATTTCTTGGGAAACACGGCGTACAAAATGTGTAGAATAGAAGATTTATTCCCTACTCTTGACACGGGTGTTTTCATTTTTTACCTCTCTTTCCGCCGCGCTATCGACCGTCTTAAAAAGAAAAAAGCGGCACCAATCTCCTTTTTAAGAACGATTGATACCGCTTTGGGTTTTACTTTACTTAGTCGTTTTTACTTTTTCTGATCGCCGTATGCTTAAGCAAGGAACAACACATTACCGTGCCTGCCGTGCATCCGCCGATAAGAAAGCCTACAATGAACCACAATGCTACTTCCATACCGTTTACCTCCTTTTTATTGATTCATAACAAGCCCGCCGTCCTCGTTTTCACCAAGGTCGGGTTCTGTTTCTGCTGTTTTTATCCCCATATACTCGTCATACGCGTCCGCGTATTTTTGGTAGTTTTCAGCGCCGTGTTCTTTTAAGAACTGTTCACTAAAAACCCACAACGGATATTGACAATACCCACTCAACTTTTTGATTCCCGTATCCATTGCGATGCCTTCTTGCAATAATTGCTTTGCATACGGACAATTGTTCGTATCGATATACGCCGCGTTCTTGCATCCGATAAACTCTCCAAACGATTTCGTTAAAACCGTAAAAGGCTCGGAAGTGTCCGCATCCGTCAATGTGATTGCAAGTCCTGGCAAAGCCTTACCCATAAAGTCCTTTACGCTATAAAGCTCTACGTGCGGTTTCAAGTTTACCTTACCGCTATATCTCGTATTTACTTTGAAAATCATGATCACATCTCCATATTGAAATTGTCGGGCATATCGTCCATACCCGCGTCGTTTTCTTCTGCTGAAGTGATATTTACGTACTCGCCGATGATGTTCAATGCCTCATCATAACTACCGCCTGCGCGGATACGTTCAGCCATCTCTTTTGCCTGTTCGCCCATACCATGTTCGCGAAGAGTTCGAGAAGCGATCCCCATTAAGTTAAAAATATTGCCGTCCTCGCCGATAAGCGGACAGTCAGGTTTTTGCGTTGCGCTTACAAACCCGCCAAGCCTATTATCCACGTAATCGGACAGCCATTTTCCGCTAAACTTCGAGTGCGTCATAAGCCGCCACATTGCCAGCTTGCCAATGTCCACCTGTACGTTTTCTTCAAAGGGGAACAGGATATTCGTTATCCCTTCGTTTTGGAAAACGTATATATTTTCGAACTTCGTTCCGTTTTGCAAAATGCCTTCCTTCGTCAACAGATCGTTGATGCCGTCCTGCCATTCCTGCGGATCACCTCCGCAGCCTTGCAAAATCAGCCCTTCTTCGCCCTCCATTTTGCGAAGGTCTTCCGCGTTGATTTTTTGTATCATTGCGTCATACCTCCCATGCCTTGGTCTTGGTCGTAAAGCTCTTCCAGATTATCATAGTTATAATCAAAATCACCAAACGTTAATTCTTTGCAATAAAAACAAGGTTCATTATCCCCCGACAAATCGATATGGTCTGCGCCATTAAACTCAAGCGGCTCTTTCATGATTACCGAGCCGCCGTGATTCACTGCAACGTTAGGTTCTATCGTCGCAAGCTCCTTCCCGCCATCCGACTCTCTCAAATGATACACGTACATCCCTTGTGGAATATCCGCTTCCGTCAGGCGCTCGTTGGCAAACAAGGCAAACTTATCACAAACCTTGATAAGTCCATATTCCTGATTTTCCATGTTTACGTAATTCGTTCCCGCTGCATTTAAGCGTAATCCGATATCTTCCATATCATATTCCCATATCCGTGCGGCAAACTCCAAAGCCTCTTTGTCTGTATTAGGAATATAGCCGTTGACAAATTTACCGTTTTGGTATTCAGCTCTGCCGCAGTTTGTACCAAGGTCTTCGTCCGCCCACTCATGCGTGAATTTGATGTCGGGGTATTGCTCCGACAGCTTTTGCAAAATGGGATGCGGCGCAGACCAAGCCGTTTGAAACCACAGTTTCTCACCGTTACTGTAATCGGTGTTTTGATCATAACCACAAGCATTCCACTTCGTACCCCACTTATTACACGCCCATTCATACCACGTTGGATACCCGTATTGCAAAATATTACGAAACGCTTGCCTGCCGTTTTCCCAATCTTGCGGATCAATGTTTTTCTTATGTTTTAAGAAAGCTTGTTCGCTCTTTTCAGGGATATTTAATAATTCCTCTTTTGTTCTCACTACACCAAGCTGATATATTTCAGCAAACTCTTTGTAGGCTTTTAATCCTCTATCCGTTGAACTGCCGCAAATAATATCCAATTCTTTCGGCATAGGGATGAGTTTATTAAAATCTATCGTCCCTAAGCCAAAACCATCTTTTTTTATGCTTTCTTTCATTTCGGCGATGCGTTTTTCATCGCCCTCTATCTCAATAAAGTTCGTTACCCAATTGGGCATAATTCACTCTCCTATTTGTTGTATTTTTCATAATTTTTCTTAATTATTTCTCCCAAAGCAGAAATAACGGGTACGCTTACGGCATTCCCCGCCATTTTGTATAGCGGGCCGTCTTTCAGTCCCGTTGCTTCCGCTTTATAAAATTGCTCGTCCGTGAAGCCCTGCAAGCGCCAACATTCTATCGGCATCAGCCGTCGGACATTCCCATATCGCAATATCCCGTGCCTATCGCAAACCGTTAAAGTGAACATAGGCTCGTTTATATCCTTTATCCGTCTGCCTTGTTGCCTTACAGTTTCTCTTTCTGGCGTTAGAACTGCCCTTGGCTCGTCCTCAATAAAGATTCCCGAGTGTTCGCCTTTGCGGTTGCTAATCCCCGCGTTTTGGCGCGCTGTGATGCATCTCGCCTCGTCCGTTAAATTCGGCGGTGCGTTCATATCAATGAAATGATATCCCAGAGCATAGCCGTCTTCCGTTTTAATTTTCACGGGACTGTTCACGTCGTATAGACCTGTCTTACCCCCAAATCCGCCTACGTTGCTAACTAGCGTTATTCCGACTCCGACGGGGCTGTACACTCGGCTTCCTGATCTGCCTGGCAAGACTTGTACAGGAGCCGTTCCATTTGCGTCGCAGAAAGAAAATATTTCTGCGGTGCATTTCTCTCTAAGATAGCAGATAAGGTACACTCTTTTTCGGGATTGAGGAACGCCGAAATCCTTGCTGTTAAGCACCTGCCAGCAGACATCATACCCCAATTCTGAAAGGACATTGAGGATGGTTGCAAACGTCCGCCCGCTGTCATGAGATAGCAGTCCGGGAACGTTTTCAAGTAGCATATATGCAGGTTTTTTATAGGAAGCGATTCTGGCAATTTCAAAGAATAGCGTACCTCTGACGTCTTCAAAGCCTCGTCGTCTTCCAGCAATTGAAAAACTTTGGCAAGGAAATCCTGCACATATAAGGTCGATATCGGGTACGTCTTTTGGATCGATTTTTGTTGCGTCATTGAAATACACCTCCTCTTGCTTCACGTCATACATTGCACAGTACGCTTGGTTGGCTTGCTTATCTATCTCGCAATGCCCCGCGCATTCAAATCCGCCTATGGCTTCCAAGCCACTGCGGAATCCGCCTATTCCTGAAAACATATCAAAAAAACGAATAGCCATTCGCTATCCGCTTCCCTTATTTTTCTATTCTGCTTTCAGCCCTACATGCTCTGTACGGGCGTGTCTACCACCTCCTCGTCTAACACCTGCCCCTGCTCTTCCGCCAATTCTTCAGCGGTAAGTTTACGGAATGAGTCCTCGCCAGGCACTAACGCCAGCGTTCTACCGTTATCCCATTTCATATGCAATTGACATGCGTCATCCACGTGCTTCACCGTTCCCCGCGTTCCGCTTTCTACGGGCGCATACGGATCTTCCATGTGATGAAGCACTACGCGCGTCCCAGGCGGATATTCCGCTTTGTACCTTTCCGCCATTCTTTGCATCTTTTCAAATTCATTCATTTTTTCTTCACCTCCTTCCTTTGCCACTTCCCTTTGCATTGGAACTAATATTTTAAATAGTTTTTCTGCATAATCAAAATCGAAAATCTCCCTCACGTATATTCCATTCGTTCTTAAAAACAGGCGTCCGTCTTTACGTTTAATTGTTAAGTCGCCGTACTGTCCGTCCTTGCAAATGAACTCCGCCACCTCTTTTATGCCGCGCAATTTTTTATTACGAACGTTTGAAGAGCCGTAAAGTGTTTCAATTCCCTGACTGTTTTGTTCTAAGATACTTTCCACATGCGTTGTTCTACCTCCCTATTATTTTTTTTCTTGCGGACGCGGAATTACAATTCCTACGCCAAACCTTTTTATCTCCAGTGCCGTGAAGATAAGCCGATAAAGCTCTCTCGATAACAACTCTTCATCCACGAGGTCACTCACAGAAATGAGCGTCGTGCCAAAGGTGATATCTTTTGCTGCGCAGTATAGCACGTAGACTTCTTCGCTGGTATGATTGAGGTGTATTCGATGCACGAGAATTTTATTGTTTATCATACAAATACGACTTCGATCCCACAGTGCTTTTGTTGCCGTAAGCAAAAATGCCACTGCCATCTGCGTTTTGTCTTTTTGGTCCATAGGCTTGATCGCGCTCATGAACCGTCTTTTGTGTGTGCTGTTCTTAAATTGCATTTTCTTTTCCTCCTTTTGAAATTTTTGCAAAAAAATAGCCGACTGTTTCGTTTGAAACAATCGGCTTGATTTCCTAATTTAGTTGTTGAATTTTTAAATAAAAAAAGCGCAAGAGATTCTTCTCTATACGCTTATTTTCAAGTAAGATGTACTTATTTAGTTGTTATTAAAGCCTCCTTTGTATGTAATAATTTTTGCTGATGAATCCATACGTCATCTTACTATGGTTCTATTATACCCATAGGGGGCGCCATTGCCGCGCCCATGTTATTTACGTCCGTGATTCCAAAATCGACCACTCTGCCAAACGTCGCGCAAGTAATCGCCGTATCGGAATTTGTCGTACCCATGTCCGAGATGAGCGTCGCTCCTGCCCCAGTTACCGTCCATTGAGATTGCGGCGGACGGGTGTTGCCAAGCTCTAACGGATAGCGGTATTGCCGTTCTGCGGACGAGAAATGACTACCTGTTGCCGCGAGGATTTTTTTATAATATCCTGCATTGATAAACGCCGCCGCCAACGCCATACTTTCCGACATAGTCGAGCACGCGCTATATACGCCCAAAAACGGAAATTCAAAATCCCGCGCGGCAAAAGACGCGGAGATAATTTGATTGAGCAAATCCCCCGAAATCAGCATATCGACGTCCTTTTCTTGCAAATGCCCGTTTTCAATCGCGCGCGAAATGGCGTAGGAAAGCATTTTACACTCCGCCTTTTCGTACGTTGTTTCTTCAAACATATCGTCCAAAAGTGCCTTATCAACGTACTTTCCTACCACCCCTGCACATTCTTTTGGACCTGCGATTGTTCCCGTTGCCTCGATACGGGGGGCATTTTTAAAAAATATCGTTTGCATTTTTCTCTTTCCTTATAAAAACAAATAAATCAACCCCACCGCTGTTCCCGAAAGAACGCCGAATACAATAATCGGGCCTGCTACGACGAACATTTTTGCCGCCAAGCCGTAAATCAGCCCTTCCGTTTTAAATTCAATGGCAGGGGAAGCCACGCTGTTTGCAAAGCCCGTAATCGGCACGATTGAGCCTGCCCCCGCATTCCTGCCGATTCGGTCATACACGCCAAATCCTGTCAACAGCGTGCCCAAGAAAATAAGCGCTACGCTTGTCGCCGCGGCAAGCTCATCTCCAAATAGCCCCAACGCGTTTTCAAAAATCACACGGAAAAACTGACCGATACAGCAAATTCCGCCCCCGACTAAAAACGCGCGGAAACAGTTTTTAAAATGTTTTGTCGGCGGATCGAACGAGTGCACGTATGCTATATAATTTTTGTTGTAATTTTCTCTATTTTTCCCCGTCATCTCGTACCTGCCCTATTCCTTTGCGTATTTTGCGGCGGTTGCGGAAAATAGCTTTCCCGTTCCTCTCGGTTTCTTCCTTCTCCGTCGAATATCTTGACTTTCTTCATACGCACAGTTTGTGTAAACGGGTATTTTTTATACAAAAAAGCCGCTCCAAAAGGAACGGCTTTCGCTATGTATTTTTATTTGATTAGGAATAGAATTCCGCTTTGGTATCCCGCGCAAACATTTTGGAGAGCAATTCCAAGCAACGTTCGCGATAAGGCTTATCGCTTTCGGTATAGCACAATTCGTAAACGGCGTTGGTGATGGGAAGATCCACCCCGTATTTTTCCCCGAGCGCCTTCATGGCAGCCGACGTGGGAACGCCTTCCGCGAGCTTTGCGAACTTCTCGCCGCTAACGAGCATTTCTCCGTATCTGCGGTTATGTGAAAATTCACTAAAGAGCGTTGCTTCGTAATCTCCCAAATGCGCAAGCCCGTACGCCGACAGCTCGTTACCGCCCATCGCTTTGATCAAACGCGCAACTTCGCGCGCGCCGCGGGACATCAACGAGCCTTTCATGGACACGTATCCGCAACCGTCCAACACGCCTGCGACAATCCCCATAACGTTTTTCGCCGCCGCACCAAGCTCCGAGCCGATTAAATCTTCCCCGTAGTAAAAACGAATCAAATCGCTCTTGAATTCATTCGCAAGCTTGACTTTGAGTTCAGGATTTGCCGAATCGATTACCATACAATTCGGAATGCCCTGCGTGAATGCTTGGATATGCCCAGGGCCTACCCAAACCGCGATTTTTTCGGAAGAAATACCGCTTTGGGTAAGGACTTCGGAAAGGCGGCAACCAGTGTTTACCTCGATGCCTTTCATGCAAAGAACAAAATTCTTATCCGAAACATCATATGCGGTAATGCGTTTCATGAATCCGCGCAAGCCCTGCGAAGAAATGGAAATGATGATGACTTCCGCATGCGTTACCGCTTCTTCTAAATCGCAAGTCAAGTGGATTCTTTTATCGAGTTCCACGTATTCGTTTTTTCCTGTTTCTTTTAATACTTGATAAGAATAGTCGTCTTCGGGCCCCCAAGAATATACGTCGTGGCCGTGATTGCAAAGATACCATGCAATAAACGAGCCCCAACGACCGCAACCTAATACTGATATTTTCATAATATTTCTCCTTTTTCCAACCAACGTTCCGTTGGATCATGTTTTATCTATCTTTCTTAATCGCTCATTATCCACCAAGTCGTACCCGAGCGAAGTAAAACGACGTAGATACGAGGCAACGTTCCGTTAAATCTTGTTTTATCTATCTTTCTTAATCGCTCATTATCCACCAAGTCGTACCCGAGCGAAGTAAAACAAAGCAAGCTGCAAGAAAGACAAGGCGCGTTGAGTACGCCGCAGGGCGCGTACGTCTGTACGTAACCAAGGCGCACGGAAACGCAACGCTGTATTTCGCAGTAGATTCTTTGTTTTACACTTATAAGGGATTGCGCTCGATAAAAGCCCTCGCCAACGTAACGTCGTCGGTATATTCTATCTCCGAGCCGATAGGAATACCGTGCGCCAAACGGGTTACGGAAATATCCAACGGCTTGATCAGCTTTGCGATATACATAGCCGTTGCGTCCCCAGACACGTCGGGATTCGTTGCAATAATGACTTCTTTAACGTCCCCTTCTTGTAAGCGTGCGAGCAATTCCCGAATCCGAATATCATTCGGCCCAACCCCGCCAAGCGGATCGATTACGCCGTGTAATACGTGATAAACGCCCTTGAATTCCCGAAGTTTCTCGATTGCCGCAACGTCCTTAGGCTCTTTCACAACGCAAATGACGTTCTTTTCCCGCGTGCGGCAAATACCGCAAGTTTCTTCTTCGGTAAAGTTACCGCAAATTTTGCAATATTTTACTTTCCGCTTCACGCCGATAATCGCGTCCGCAAACGCACGCGCTTCCGATTCCGACATATCGATAATCTTATAGGCATAGCGTTGCGCCGTCTTCTTCCCCACCCCGGGGAGCTTAGAAAATTCGTTGACGAGCTTTCCGATAGGCTCGATATAAATTTCCATACGATTAAATCATTCCTCCGAGCGCGCCCATATTGCCGTATTTGCCCATTTTTTCTTCGTAAACCTTGTCTGCCTTTGCATAGCCGTCGTTGATTGCAGCCATGATCAAATCCTCCAGCATTTCTACATCCGTGGGATCGACAACGCTTTCGTCAAGCTCAATTCCGTTGATGATTTTTTTCGCGTTCATATATACCACAACCGCTTCCCCAGCAGCCGTTCCGACCACTTCCCAATCGTCGAGAAGTTCCGCCGTCTTTTCCATTTCTTCCTGCATCTTTTGCGCTTGACGCATCAAATTTTGCATGTTCCCGTTTCCGCCTTTAAAGCCTGCCATAAGTTTTCTCCTATCTTGATTCTATGTTTTTATTTTACTTCTATTTTCACGCCGCCAAACGTTTCTTTCAGCTCGTTTAAACTCTTGTTGAATTCATCCGACTGTTTTCCTTTTAAGCGTACGTCAAATTCATTGTCCGAAAGTCCAAGCTCTAATAACGCTTGCGAAATCAACGAATAATGCTCGGGTTTGCTCAAAGAACGGAAAATCGTGTCGCTCGTCGTATAGAGCACGAAAACGTCTTCTTCATACGTGCAATCCAAATCCATACAAAGCGTAAGCAGCACCCCGTTACGCGCAATTTTGCGCATATAGCGCAAAAACGCCCCAAACGTTCCTTTCGCATCCCCCTTGACTGCGGGCTTGATACTCTTTGGCGCAGTCTCCGTTTTCTCCGCAACCTTTTGCGTAGGTTTTACGCTCGGTTTTTCTTCCGTTTTCGGTAAAAATTCCTCGTCAAAATATACGTTACCGCCCGTTTCGTCTTCGTCGGGGGGCGCTTCTTCTTCGAAAGGAATTTCCACTTCTTCTTTTATGGGCGCAATCGGCTTTTGAGGAGTTTCTTCCACGACAGAAACCGTCGGTTCGTTCTTACTCATCTCAACCCTGCCCCCGTCGTTTTGCATAACAACGCCTTTTCTCAGTTGTTCTTCCAACGCGGAAACACGCGCAATCAACGCTTCTATATCGTAATCCGCTTCGGGCATACTCGACTTTAAAACTGCCGTTTCAAACAGGATACGGGGGGAAGCGGAATAGCGCAACGTCGTCTCCATATCCGCAAAAATTTCCGTTACGCGCAAAAGCCGATGCCCGTCCGTATTTTTCGCAAGCGTCGCTACCGTTTGATACATATCGTCGGGGAAAGCAAGAATTTTTTGCCCGTCGCGGCAAGTCTTTGCCACCGTGCAGGCATTGAGAAAATTCAACACGTCCTTCAAGAGCATTCCCACACTTTTCCCTGCCGCAAGAAAGGTTTCCGCACATTCGAACGCCGTACCAGAGTCCCCTTCCAAAATCGCTCCGCAAAGCTTTGCCACAGCAGAGAAATCCGCATTCCCAAGTACCGAATTCACGTCCGCATACGTCAGCTTTCCACTCGCGTAAGAAACGCAGGTATCGGCAACCGAAAGCATATCGCGCACACTGCCCGCACCTGCGCGCGCAATCGCCGCAATCGCTTCTTCGTCGTATTTTTTACCGATACTGTCGAAGACGTAGCGAAGTCTGTTTTCCAAATCCTCTTGCGGAATCAGCTTAAAATCAAAGCGCATACATCTTGATAAAATGGTTGCGGGAATCTTTTGGGATTCCGTCGTTGCCAAAATGAAAACGGCATGGGACGGGGGTTCTTCTAACGTCTTTAAAAGCGCGTTAAACGCCCCCGGGGAAAGCATATGAACTTCATCAATAATGAAGACCTTGTATTTTCCTGCAACGGGCGGATATTGCACTTTTTCCCGCAAATCGCGCATTTCGTCCACGCCGTTATTCGACGCGGCGTCAATCTCGCTAATATCCAAATTCGTCGGATCTTTTAAGGCTACGCAACGCGCGCATTTTCCGCATGGAGAGCCGTTTACGGGCGAATCGCAGTTGATCGACGCGGCAAAAATCTTCGCGATACTCGTTTTCCCCGTACCGCGCGGTCCGCAAAACAGATAGGCGTGTCCAACCCTACCCGTCTGAATTTGATTTTTTAAAACCGTAACAATGTGTTCCTGCCGCACGACGTCGTCTAAATTCGTCGGACGAAACATACGGTATAACGCCAAATACGCCATCTTTTTCTCCTTTGCGCTTCGCCTTTTCAGCAAATCAACGTACCCAAAAAAGCTTATCTATTTAACACCGTTTGCAATTTATGCTTGCTGCGTTGAATCGCGTTGTCTACGCTCTTTGCAGTCTTTCCAGTCGCTTCGCAAATTTCCGCGCAACTCAATCCGTCCATATACATAACGGTTACTTTAAATTCAAAATCGGATAATACCCGACTCATTTTTTGCTTAAACTCCCGACGGTCGTCGCTTAAAATAACGAGTTCTTCCGGGCTTAACCCCGTCGAAACCCACTCCGCACTCTCGTCCACAGCAATACCGCTATTGAGCGGCGCGTTCTTTTTGCGAGCCGCCGTTTTTACCGCGTCAATGATTCTTCGAGAGACGCAAAGATAGGCAAAGTTTTTAAAACTGCTCCCCCCGTCCTTTTGCCGATAATCTCCGATCGCGTGATACAGCCCGATCATGCCTTCTTGCAGTAAATCTTCCGTTTCTCCGCCGACGAGAAAGAATCCGCGCGCGCAACTGCGCACCAAGCCCGAATGCCGCAGCATCAAAGTTTCCGTCGCTTGTTTCTCCCCCCGTTGGGATAGCAAAACGAGTTCTTCGTCCGTTTTTTTGCTCAATTCCTCTTTCATATACTCCCTTACAGCCTATTTCTTACCACTTCGTACGCCGCAATCCCGAGTGCCACCGACGCGTTTAAGGAATTCACTTTCCCTTGCAAGGGAATGGACAAAATTTTATCGCATTTCTCTTTCGTAAGCCGTTTTACGCCGCTATCTTCGCCGCCGACGATCAACGCAACGTTCCCGTCGAATTTTTCCTTGTAAATGTCTTCGCCGCCCGCTTCCAGAGCATATACCCAGTACCCCGATTTTTGCAGCTTTTCCACCGCTTGGTTTAAGTTGGGGACTTTCGCCACTTTTATATGCTCCGCCGCGCCCGCGGAAATGCGGATAACGCTCTCAGTAACGGACGCGCTGCCCGATTTGGGAATCACGACTCCGTCCGCCCCAGCACATTCCGCTACACGCAAAATACTGCCAAGGTTATGCACGTCTTCAATCCCGTCGCAAAGCACGATAAAACCGCCTTTTTCACTCTTTTTTTCTAAGATAATATCGTCCAAATCAAAATATTCGTAATCGGTCGTAAAGGCAATTACCCCTTGATGACGCTTGGTTTCGCTTTCCTTATCCAACACCTGCTTATCCACGAATTGCACGCGGATATTCTTCTTGCGCGCCTGCGCGAAAATCATTGCAGCCGAACCCTGCGCACCCTTTTCAATCAACAGCTTGTCTATATTTTTATCCGTTTTCAGCAGTTCAATTACTGCGTTTCTGCCTTCCGTCTTCACTCTTTTTTCCTCTTAATGTATCCCCGGGCGGAAAGGCTTTTCAGCCGCTACGCCCTTAAAAATTTCTTCGTCGCTTACCGATAACAATTCGCAAATGCGCCTTTCGTTTCCCGTCAAATACAAGAACCCAAGCACCGCTTCAAACCCCGTGGAACGGTTATATTCCAAGCTCGTCGCGCTCTTACTCTTGGTCGCTTTCTTCGCGTTTTTCCCCCGTCGGAACAAATCCGCTTCTTCTTCGGTAAACAGCGGATAGACTTTATCCAAAAATGCGCTTTGCCCTTTCGCGGAAATAATTTTCCCCGCGGCACGCTGCAAATCCGCAACTTTTCCGTCCCCAGACAAGGCAAGCCGCTGTCTTACGTAGGTGGAATACACCGCATCCCCCACGAATGCAAGCGCAACGGGATTGAGCTGTTTCGCTTTTTGTTCGGTCAATTTTTCCTGTTCGAGTAACACCTGTCTTTTTCTCCGTTTTACGTGTTCTACTCATTATAGCACGTTTTTAAGAAAATTTCAAGTGATTCGCGCAATATTTTTCACGCCTTTCCCGTATAACGGGAAATCGTAAGAAAAAACCGCCGCCAGCTTCCCATTTTTCCCCTTTAGGCAGCCCCTTCCGCGTAATAGTCGATAATCCCCGTTGCAATCGCTTCCGCAATCTCCATTTGCCAAAAGGCAGTATTCAAAAGCTCCTCGTCGCGCGCGTTGGACAAGAAACCGCACTCCACAATCACCGACGGACAGGGGTAGCAATCAAGCATAAAATAATCCCCCGTGGATACCTTTCTTGTCTTTACGTTCTCCGCGCGGTACAATTCGTTTAACTCGTCCTGAATCCGCAAAGAGAGTGTGTGGCTTCTTTCGTCCTTGCGATTGTAGAACACCTGCCCGCCGCGAACGGCTTTCGACGCATAAAAATTTTGATGCACGGAAATCACAAGCGCAGGTCGAACGCTTTCGATAATCTCTTTCCTGCGCTGCATATCCCGTTTTTTAAACCCTTTCGTCGCCGTATCGTAAAGCCCTGCTTCCGTTTTGCGCGTCATGGTAACTTCAAACCCGATATCCGTTAAAATGTCGTATAATTTTTGCGTAATCATAAGATTGACGTCGCTTTCCTTTAACCCCGTCGTTTTCCCCGTAACGCCGCCGTCTATCCCCCCGTGCCCCGCGTCTAAAACGATACGCATGCTATCCTGTGAAAACGCCGCGACCGTTTGCCCTGAAAATAAGGTTTGCACGCAAAGCCCTACCGCCGCCGTAAATCCTGCCAAAACAATCGCCATAAATGCAAATACTGATTTCTTCATACCATTACGCTATGTTGCAGCGAGCAAAATTATACCCACACGCGCAAGATAATCCAACTGTAATTTTTTTCATTCAACTCGTACCTGCCCCGTCTGTTTTATGAAAAAGCCCCGTTTAAAACGAGGCAAGAAAAATTATAAAAATTTGAGTTTACCGTTCTCCAAGCGGCAACAATACTCCGTTTCCTGATTTTTATTCTCTCCCTTTGCAGGTAAAGGCAACAGTGCTGTTTTTTGTAACGTTTCCACAGTTTTCCCCGTTTTACTTTCCTGTAAAGGCGTATCTTGCGACGAAAAAGAAATCTTCCCGACTTCCTGCGTCCATTCGACGTATAACTCCCATACGTTTTCGGGTACGACGCGGATTCCGAGTGAAAGCAGCTTTCGCATTTCCGCTAAATCCATCTTCCCCGATATTTCCGTCTTACACCTTCCGCAGGTATCAAAGCGCAAACGCTCGCACCCAGAAAACCAAGGGGTTGTGAAAAAGTTTGCCCCCGCTTCGCTTGCAAGCCGCGCCGCTTTTGCTTTCGCCGTATAGGCAATTTCCAAAGGCACGTACACGGAAAGTATGCCTTTCCCCACCGCGCGGCGTACCCGTTTAATCTCCTTTTTTAGCTCCCCATAGCGGCAGTCGTGCAAATAGGACGGGTTTAAAACCAGCGTGATTCGCTTTGCGCCTTTTCTTAATGCAAGCCGCGTTTCAAAGAGCTTTGTCTTCGTCAAAGCTTCCCCCGTCCCCCCGACAATGCAATCAAGCGCGACCGACTTCCCCTTTAAACAACCGCGCGCCGAGGGGAGAAGCGACGGCGCAACGCGCAGGGAAGACAATTTCAACCGCTCCGCGCGCAAACAGCTTTTCGGCGTTTCCGCAAGCGTATTTAAAAGCGCGCCTGCCCCTTCAAACGCCCGCATGATTTCCTCCGTTTTCTTCGCGCGCTTAAACGCCGCGTATTCTTCCGCTTCCATCGAAGTAATCGTAATTTTCTCGTTTGTAGATGCTGTGTTTGACGTAATCTTTTCCATGGCTAAATTATGCGACAAAGAAAAACCGCTTATTCCATTTTTTTGCAATTTCTTACAGAATACGTCCTGTATACTTATCCCATGAATACCTTGTTTTTATTATCTGCAAATTTTATCGGTGTCTTTTGTCTTGCTTTTTTGTTCCTGCTTTGTTTTTGTTTGGTACATATCGCGCGGCTTGCCGCAGTCGGTTGGAAACACACCGCCAAAAAACCGCCGACGCCTGAACCGCAAAAGGTAGAAAAAAAAGCTCCTACACCCAAGCAAGAGCCTATCTATTATATTGTAGAACGAAAAAAACGCCGCACAAAAAGCAGCTATTCCGAGCCGAAAGAAATCCACTTTAAATAGCGTTAAACAGCAGTCAATATACGCTCAACGCATACCTGCCTATGCCTTTTAATTTTCTTCCGCAGTCGCCAAAACGAGCGTTTCCGCTTTTTCGTCGTACTTTTCTAAATTACCGCCGTCCTTCCAAAGACGTTCCAAGTGGTAGAAAAGTCTGGTTTCGTCATTGAAGATATGCACGATAACGTCGCCGTAGTCGATCACCGCCCAACGACCGTCGCGTACCCCTTCCGTGCGGGAGGGTTCTAACCCCAAATTCTTTTCAACGAGTTCTTCGACACGTTCCCCCATTGCGCGTATTTGCGGAGAATTGCTACCGCTTGCAATGACGAAATAATCGCAAAGATCCGTCTTTTCACGCACGTATAACGCTACGATATCCTTGCCGCGCTTGTCTGCAAGCGCCTTACAAATTTCTACTGCTAATTCCTTACTCGTTACCATATTTACTCTCCTTTTTTCCTTTCGTTTTTATAAAATTCGTACGCCGCTTTCGTCAACGGATAGAGCGTTGCTCCTTTCCGTTCGATAAAAATCAGCGTTTGCCTTAACGCTTCCGTTAAACATTCGTCCAAGCCTTCTCTTTTCCAAAAAAGTGCCCGTAATTCATCCACGCAGTCGTACGAGCGTTCTTCTTCCAGCATATCGGCAAGAAAAATGAGTTTTTCCAGTTCCCCCATATTCGGGCGGCCGCTCGTATGAAAACGGATCGCGTCTATAATTTCCTTGTCATTGACCGCAAAAAAACGTTCCGCGACGTACGCGCCCTGATATTGATGCAATACGGACGGGGGTACGTTTCCCCATTCTCCGGACAAAGAAAAGTCTTTCAAATACGGGCTGTCCGCGGTAAGATTTTTCGCGCAGTCGTGAAAGAGCGCCGCCGCAATCGCTTTCCGCTCGGAAAGCCCAAGCGAAACCGCGCGCTTTGCGGCAAGCGTTGCCACACGTAAGCTGTGCTGTTTTCTGCTTTCCTTTTCAAGGGCTAACCCTTGCGGTGCGCCGTCGATAAAATACAGCCGATTTTTGGTGATATAGTCGGCGACCTTTTGGGGCACAAAATCGCTTAAATCCATACCTGCCCCCGCCAAAACGCGGATTTTCGTCGAAGAAACGTCCGCGCCGCAATAGCGGAGTACAGCAAAATTTTTCCCAAAAGCACGATAAAAATTTTCCTGTTCTTTGTCTTCCCAAGCCTTATCTTCTGCACGCGCGCAAACGGCAAGCGTTACGTTTTGCAGAATTTTTTCGGGATACTTCCACGTCGGAAAATCGCGCAGCATATCCGTTCCTACTAACCAAAACAACTCCGCCGTTGGATACAAGCCACGAAAATGTTCGCAGGTTAGATAGGTATAGCTAAGCCCGTTTTTCGACAGCTCGTAATCGCTGATTTCCACGCAGGGGAGTTCTTCAAACGCCAAGCGGCACATCTCCAAACGGCGGGCTCCGTCCGCGAGTATTTTCCCTTTTTTATGGGGGGGCTGCGCCGCAGGGATTACAATGAGCTTGTCTAAGCCCAAATCTCGAACAGCCGATTGCGCAAGCCGCACGTGTTCGGTATGCACGGGATCAAACGATCCGCCAAAAAAACCGATTCTCATGTATCCCGTCCCCTTTTCTTATTTTGTATCATTATACTATATATTTTCCCTTTTTTCAAGTTTAAAACGCAAAAAAAACGGCAAAAATTTACGTATGAGAAAATCTGCCTTTATTTCCGACGTATTATTTGCTTTTTTCCTTACCTTTTTGTTTTTGCTTTGCCTATTTCGGCATTTGCGGATCAGTCTGCCCCTTTCCTTTCTTCTCGCAACGGCGTTTGGAGGGGTTACGGGCTGGCTGACTGCCGTGCACCTGCAAAAAAAACGCAACGCCGTTTTCTTGAAAAAATCGGACGAAGAAAAAAAAGAAAAGCTTTTATTGCACCTCGCGCTGTTGCCCGACGAAGAAAAAACGGAATATTTCAAAACCGCCTTAAATAAAAACGAGCCGACGCAACGCTTTGGAAAATTACGCGTCTTCACAAGAACGACCATGTACTTTTTACAGTTTTCTTTCTCCCCCGTGGGCGCGGATACCGTTGCCAAGATTTCCAGATTAAAAACGGGAAAACGGCGCATTTTATTATGTTCTAATATTGAACCGCAGGCAAAAGAGCTTTGCTCCCGCTTAAAAATCGAAGTTCGCACGGGCGAAGAAGTGTATGCCGACTTAAAGGAAAAGGACGCACTCCCTAGCCGATATTTGGGCGAAGAAAACGCAACGGAAAAAAGCGTACGAAAGTTTCGGCTTTGGTTGAAAAAAAGCAACGCGCGCCACTTTCTTGTGGGCGGCGCGGTGCTTTTGATTACTTCGTTATATACTCCTTTCCCAAAATATTACTTACTTTTTGGAAACGCCATGCTCATCACCGCGCTATGCGTTCGTATTTTTGGGAACGATTAGCCGTTTTGGACCGTTTGAAACGCCCTGCCTAAGCATTGAATAACGTCGGTTGCCAACAGGGAATATTCCCCCGTTTTCGCCGTCGCGATTTCCGCTGAAAGCCCTGCCAAATACCCGCCGAGCACTCCGCCGTCAAACGCCGATACCCCTTGCGCGCAAAGCCCTGCTATCAAGCCCGAAAGCACGTCTCCGCTTCCCCCTTTTGCCTGACCGCTCGTTCCGCGGTCAACGATACGCGTTTTCACTCCGTTGGATATAGCCGTTTCCCAGCCCTTTAATAGGATAGAAATGCCATACTGTTTTGCTTTTTCATGCGCCGCAACGGCAGGCGCGGACAAAATTTCTTCCATCGGCATAACAAATAGCCTAGAAAATTCTTTCGCGTGCGGCGTTATTAAAACGTCGCATTTTGCGCTTTGAAAAAGCTCACGCAAATCCTGCGCGTACACTGCCAAGCTATTCAATCCGTCTGCGTCCAAAATCAATTTCCCGTCATAGTGTTTTAATAGGTATTCCGCGCCTTGATAAACTTCTTTGGAAACCCCCATTCCCATACCGTACGCCACCGCGTCGTAGGATAAAATTTTCGACGCGTTTTTCTCAATAAACTCGTACCTGCCCCCTTCGTTTGTGAAATCCAACAACGCTTCGGGCGCTTTTAATGCATAGATAGAAAACAGCTCCTTTGGGATAAACAACGTCGTATATCCCGCCCCTGAGCTTAAGCACGCCGCCATAGCAAGATACGCCGCGCCCGTGTATTCTATGCTCCCCGCAACGATTGCCGCACGGCCGTAATCTCCTTTATGCGAAGCACGTTTACGCACAGGCAAAAGGCTTTTCGCTTCTCTCACGTCCACTTTTACGCTCTGTTCCCCGTTTGTCATAATACTCTCCTTTCGTTATAGCCGCAAAGAAATTTCCGCCGCCGAAAAGCAACGTTTTTCTCCGTCTACGTCCGCCCACAAACAGCCTTGTCCGTCCACGGAAAGCAAGGTCGCGGCATAGCGTTTCTCCCCTGCGAGCAATTCCGCGCATTGCCCCATATATCCAAGAAAAGAAAGATATTCTTGCATATCTACTTCTAAAAACAAACCGTCTATCAGCGATTGTTCTAAATCCGCAGGCGAAAAACCTTTTCCCGTTTCCATATTTAAAGTCGTCGCAATTTCTTTTAATTCTTCGGGCAATCGGTTGGAAACGTTTATCCCCACCCCTACGATAGACGAGCTGATTTTACCCCCCGATAGGGTGTTTTCGATTAAAATTCCGCAAATTTTTTTGCCGTTGACGTGAACGTCGTTCGGCCATTTCACGCAAGGCTCTACCCCTGCGTTTTTCAGCGTTTTGCAAACGGCAACCGCCGCCCCTGCCATAATTTTAAAACCGTCTTTTGCCGACAGGTTTTCATAAAATCGCAACGCGGAAAGATACAAGCCGCCTACGTTAGAAGAAAAGCTTCTGCCTTTCGTGCCCCTGCCCCCCGTTTGCGCCTTTGCTATCGCGATTCTATCGATTCCGTCCGCGCGCTTTTCTTTTAGATAATCGTTGGTGGACGCAATCTCGTCAAACCGCTCGATTAGCGGTAGTGTTTTTTTATTCATCTCGTACCTGCCCCGCGCATTTAATCGTCTTCCATGCCAAATTCCGACAATGCGCTCTTGATAATTTCATAATCGAACCCCTTTCCCATCAAATACCGAAACGCCTTTTGTAACGTCGGAACGTCCGCCGTCTTTCCGCGCATATACTTATGCAGGATAGCCTTTGCCGTTTCCGTTTCCTGCTCGCTTGAAATCCCGTCGAGCGCACCGTCCATATACTCGTCCGAAATGCCCTTATTTTTTAACTCCATGCGAATCAACCGCCCACCCTTTTTTCTCGCGGCGTCCTGCGCATACGCTTCCGCATATTCCGCGTCGTTTAAAAAACCATAAGAAATAAGCTTTTCCACAACGTAGTCCGCCACGGCGGAAAGATACCCTTTCCCCGCAAGAAAAGTGCGAATTTGCCTTTCCGTTTTTCTCGTCGCGGACAAATGGGTGAGCGCCTTATCAAACGCCGTTTGCCGCTCGCTTTCGAGTTGAATTTCCGCAAGCTGCTCCTGCGTAACAATCCGACCTACTTTTAAGCGGTTTTTCACCGTCGCTTCCAAAGTCAGTCCGCAACAAAACGCGCCGTCCACGTAAATATTACAACGTTTTTTATCCTTTACCTGCGGCGTGATCGCCGTAATTTCGTTCAAAATCTTACCCCGCGTTTATTTTTCTTGTATTGTAGCACGAACAAATAAAAAAGTCAATCGGCTTTCTATAAGGATTTTTTTAATCGTGCGATAAAGTGATAAAAATTGTTTTACTTTTTAGAAAAAGTATGCTAAAATAATCTCGTACGATAAAACGCCGACCTACTTAGGCGCGATAAGGAGAAAATTATGAAATACCATACCATTGACATCAAAGGTTTTCAGGTAGATTTACCCATTTTGCCCCTGCCCAGCGGAATCAGCATTGCTTTTTTTAACCTGCACGGCGACAGCGCGCTGACGGAGCATTGCGGAAAGGAACTCGCGAAAGAGTTGACCGATTGCGACGTTTTAATCACGGCGGAATCCAAGGGCTTACAGCTTACCCATTGTACGGCAAGAGAGCTTGGTCAACGCTATTACGCGGTTGCTAGAAAGAGCAAAAAGCTGTATATGCAAGACGGAATCGAAGTGAATATCGAATCGTCCATCACGACGGGTGCGGAACAAAAATTATACCTTTCCAAGCACGACGTAGATTTGATTAAAGGCAAAAAAGTCGGGATCGTAGACGACGTCGTTTCGACGGGTGCGTCCTTGCAAGGATTGGAAGCGCTTGTTCTTAAAGCAGGCGGTATTATCCATAAAAAAGCCTTCGTGCTTGCCGAAGCGGACGCAAAGGATAGAACGGACGTAATTTATTTGGCGACCATTCCCATCTTTCAGTAATTCCAAATTTTCCCAAGGAAAAACAACGAATTCCTTATGATTTCAAGAGATTGCAGCAAAAACGCGCTGACAATCTCTTTATTTTTTTGCTTTTTTCCTGTTTCTACGGAAAATTTTCTTTGGAAACACTTGCAATTTTCCGCGTGATAATATATAATGTATATGGCAAAATAATAACTAACTTTCTTTTCCGCGTGCGCGCGTGTGGTTTTCAAAAAAATCCAACCGAAACCGCGCAAACGGATCAGGAAGAAAAAAGGAGAGAAATATATGGCAGAACCTCGTGAGTTCTATGACGAGAACGAAGATCAACCCCAGGTGATCGTGCAGAAAAAGGGCGGCTTCCTTGGAAAGTTCATCGCCTTGCTTTTGGGTTTAATCCTCGGTATTGCATCGGCATTCGGCGGCGTAGCCGCGATCGCGTACTTTGTTCCCATTAAAGACGGGATCAACACGGTCGGCAACCTGACGAATACCGATATCAATTACAAAGATTTCATCACCGAAGAATACGGCGATAAATCTATTGTGGAAGCGATCACTTCCCTTTCAAAGCTTGCGCAAAAGGGCGACGGGCTTACTTTTAACGATCTCAACAGCGTTTCTCCCCAAGTGGAAAAGGCAATCGAAAACCTTGTGGAAAGCGCAGGAAAAAATAGCATCAAGCTCGATAAAACGGAATTGATGTCCACACCTTTAAAGGACTTCCCCGATCTTTTGATTGAAGAAATCGAAGACATTGAGCTTGGCGAAATTTTGATGAAGGTAGATAAAGGCATCTATTCTTCCGAAGCCGGCCCTATTTTAAAAGAGCTTTTCTTCGGACAGGAAAACGTGAATTATAAAGACAACGGGGACGGCACGCTTTCGATGCTGCCTTTGACCTACACGTTTGAAAACAATACGTTCGCTTGTGTTGACGGAACGGAATATACCTTTACGACCACCGACCTTTGGACGGCGAAAAGCGGAGAATACATAAAGCCTTACACGGGCGAAGGCAGCTATTTATACGCTGTGTATGAAAAGGACGACACCCTTTTGTACGCGCTCGGTGCGAACACTGCTGCGAGAAGCTCCTCTGCGGTCTACACCGCCTATGCGTTTGATAACAACACGCAGGCTTGGGAAACCGCGCTCCAAGCGTCCTTAAAGCTCGGCGCGTTCATGGACAAAGATGCAAACCCCATCGAAGTAATCGGCAACGTGCGCCTTGGTACGCTCCTTGGTATTACCACCGAAGAAGAAGCAAAAGACGATAAAAACTCCCTCCTTGTTACCCTTGCTTACGGTACGTTTGGCGTTGATTACGAATTCGTAGACGGGAAAATTATGCCCGTAAACGGTAAAGAATTTATCACGCTCACTTCTCTTATTACCGATTCCGAAGAAGTCCTTGACACCATCGAACTCGGTGCTCTCCTGAATATTAAAACAAAAGCCGATGCGGAAAAATCGGAAAACAAAATGCTTGTTGCGCTTGCGTACGGTACGTATGGCAGAGATTTCGTATATAGCGGCAACACAGATGATTCCGCTATCATTCCGCCTGACGGCAAAGAACGTGCATTTACCACAATCGGGGATTTGATAGGCGAACCCGAAGCCGTACTTGATACAATCGAACTCGGCGCGCTCCTTGGCGTAAACACCAAAGAAGCGGTTGAAAACCCTGACAATTCCATGTTGGTTGCGCTTGCTTACGGTACGCAAGACGTTGACTTTGAAATTATTAACGGGTACGTATCCCCTATCGGCGATAAGGAATTCCTTACGCTCGGTTCGTTGATTAGCAACCCCGACGACGCGTTGAACACCGTTCAGCTCGGTGCGCTCCTTGGCATTAAAACGAAAGGCGACGTGGATAAGAACTCCACCATGGCTGCGCTTGCGTATGGTAAATACGGCGTGGATTATGAATATGAACCCGTAGCCGATTTTAATAAGGACGGCAAGATCGATAAAGACGACGAACCTTTCAGAAAGATTAAGGCAATAGAAACCGGTACGCCTTTCCTTACCCTTGGCAAGCTTATCACGGAATCAGGCGACGTTTTGGAAAATATTGAACTCGGCGCGCTCGTCGGTATTACGAACGAAAGCCATATCAACGATAGCAATAAAATGCTCGTTGCGCTTGCATACGGTACGCAGGACGTAGATTACTACTTCGACACTGACGGTACGATTAAACACAAAGACGGCGGTAAAGAATTCGTTACTATCGGAAAGTTGATGAACGAACCCAACACCGTACTTGAAACGGTACAACTCGGCGCACTCGTCGGCATTACGAATAAAGCGGATATTACCGCAGACAATGAAATGCTCGTTGTGCTTGCTTACGGTACGGAAGGCGTAGATTACTACTTCGATACCGATGGTACGATTAAGTACAAGGACGGCGGTAAAGAATTTACCACGCTCGGCGGCTTGATGAACGAACCTAACAAAGTGCTTGAATCGGTAGAGCTTGGTGCGCTTGTCGGCATTACCACCAAAGGCGATATTACAAAAGACAATGAAATGTTGGTCGTTCTTGCTTATGGTACGGAAAACGTTGATTATATGTTCGAACCCGTAGCCGATTTTAATAACGACGGTAACATTGACGACAAAGACGAACCCTTTAGAAAGATTATCCCTGTCAGCGAAAGAAACTTCACGACGCTTGACGATTTGATGAACAAACCCAACGAAGTGTTGGAAGAAGTACAGCTCGGTGCGCTCCTTGGTATCACGAATGAAGCGGATATTACCGCAGATAACGAAATGTTGGTTGTGCTTGCTTACGGTACGGAAGGCGTTGATTACTACTTCGATACCGACGGTACGATTAAGCACAAGGACGGCGGTAAAGAATTTACCACGCTCGGCGGGTTGATGAACAAACCCAATGAAATCCTTGAAACGGTACAGCTCGGCGCGCTCCTTGGTATCACGAATAAAACGGATATTACCGACGAAAATGAAATGCTCGTCGTACTTGCTTATGGTACGGAAGGCGTAGATTACTACTTCGACACCGACGGCACGATTAAGCACAAGGACGGCGGCAAAGAATTTACCACGCTCGGCGGCTTGATGAACAAACCCAACGAAGTGCTTGAATCGGTAGAGCTTGGTGCGCTTGTCGGCATTACCACCAAAGGCGATATTACCGAAGATAACGAAATGCTTGTCGTGCTTGCTTATGGTACGGAAAACGTTGATTATACGTTTGACGCCGCAGTTGACTCAAACGGCAACGGCAATATTGACGAAGAAGAAGAAAACGCAAGAAAGATTATTCCCGTAAACGGCGCAGAAAGAAACTTCACGACGCTCGACGATTTGATGAACAAACCCAATGAAGTGTTGGAAGACGTACAGCTCGGCGCACTTCTTGGTATTACGAATAAAGCGGATATTACCAACGAAAATGAAATGTTGGTTGTTCTTGCTTATGGTACGGAAGGCGTAGATTATTACTTCGACACCGACGGTACGATTAAACCCCAAGCAGGCGGTAAGGAATTTACTACGCTCGGCGGGTTAATGAACAAACCCAACGAAATCCTTGAATCGGTAGAACTCGGCGCGCTTGTCGGCATTACCACCAAAGACGATATTACTGCGGATAACGAAATGCTCGTCGTGCTTGCTTACGGTACGGAAGGCGTGGATTATAAATTTGACGCAGACGGCAAAATCATTCCTTTCGTTGACGGCGCTGAAAGAAACTTCACGACGCTTGGACAGTTAATGAACAAACCCAACGAAGTGCTTGAATCGGTAGAGCTCGGCGCGCTTGTCGGCATTACCAACAAAGACGATATTACTGTGGATAACGAAATGCTTGTCGTGCTTGCTTACGGTACGGAAAACGTTGATTATACGTTTGACGCAGACGGCAAAATCATTCCTGTAAACGGCGAAGAAAGAAACTTCACAACGCTGAAACAGTTAATGGAAACCCCCAACGACGTACTTGAAGACGTTGAACTCGGCGCGCTCCTTGGAATCACTACCAAAGAAGACGTTACGGGCAACGAAATGCTTGTAGCGATTGCGTACGGTACGGAAGGCGAAGACTATACGTTTGACGCGGACGGCAAAATTATTCCCGTCGGCGAAAGAAACTTCACGACCGTTGGGCAGCTCATGACCAACTCCGACGACGTTTTGAACAGCTTGCAGCTTGGTACGCTCCTTGGCATTAATACGGAAGAAGCGGCGAAAAAAGACAGCAACGCTATGTACGTAGCGCTTGCTTACGGTAAGTACGGCACCGATTACGATTTCGTAGACGGCTACGTACACCAAATCGAAACGGGCAGAAAATTCACTACGCTCGGCGATTTGATGAAAGATCCTCAGAACACCTTTAATGAAATTGAGCTTGGCGTATTGCTCGGCGTGAACAAACGTAAAGAAGCGGAAAACAGCAAGTTCGCTATGTACGTGGCGCTCGCTTACGGTACGTACGGTATCGATTACGAATTTGACGGCGATGGCGACGACGCGCAGGTAATCCCTATCGGCGACAAGAAATTCGTAACGGTCGGCGATCTTATCAAAAACCCCGAAAATACCATCAACGATATGGAACTGGGCGTACTGCTCGGCGTAAATAAGAAAGACGTAGCGACGAAAGACGGCAATGAAATGTTTACCGCTCTTTGCTACGGTACGGAAGGCGTGGATTACTACTTCAACGACGAAGGATATATCGTATCCTATTACGACGAAACAACGAATCCCAACGTGAAAAAGCCCACGACCATCAAAGACTTGATTGAAAAGCCTCAAGATGCATTGAACGATATTCAGCTCGGCTCGCTGTTGCAAATCACGACCAAAGGCGATACGGCTAATAACGACATGATCGTTGCGCTTGCATACGGCGAATACGGCAAAGATTATACGTTTGCCGCACCCGTTGACGCGGACAACGACGGAACAATCAGCAGCGAAGAAGACGCGGCAAGAAAGATTATTCCTACGGATAACCCTAACCGCAAACCTTTCACTACGCTTGGCGATTTAATCGGTAACCCCAACAAAACCTTGCAAAGCATTCAGCTTGGTTCGATTCTCGGCTTGAAGACGAGAGCGCAAGTCGAAGACGCTGACCCCGTCATTGTTTCCCTTGCGTTCGGTTCTGAAAACGTAGATTACGAATTCACTGCAGGCGACGACGGCGTTCTCAATACCGACGACGACTTGATTAGCGAACTGCGCGAAGGTGCGTTTACCACGCTCGCGCAACTCATGGACGAACAAAAAGCCAGCGAACTCTTTACGCAAATTGAGCTTTCCGCGGTATTTATGGCGAACGTACTTGATCCTGAAACCGATCATTTGTCGAGCGCGCTCGCATTCGGCCACGACGGCGAACATTATTATTTAAAGAGAAACGCGGACGGCACCCTTTACACCGAAGAAATAAAGCTTGAAGACGGTTCGAAAGCGCAAAGATACGCATTTGCGGAAGACGGTACGTACACGTTGGAAAACGGCACGGAAATCACCGTTAAAAACGGTTGGATCGTAAAAGACGCGGCTACGGGCGAAACGTACGCGCCTAGAACGGTTGCCGATCTCCGCGGCGGCGATATCAGCACAATTATCGACGGCTTGCTTGTCAGCGACGTATTCAATACCGACCAAGCAAACGCACCTCAGCTTTTGAAGAAGATCGGCGATTGGAAGATTTCCGACCTTGCAAACGAAGAAAAGTTCAAGACCTTGCAAATCAAGGATCTCCTTGAAATCACCGATACCGAAGGCATTCTCTATGAAATGGGCGAATGGTCGATCGGCGAAATCAATACGGATAAGATCAATACGCTTACCTTAAAGAGCGTTTTGAACGTACAAGACGGCGATACGGGCTTGCTTGCTACCCTTGCAAACAAGACCAAGCTGGTTGACGGCGTTGAACAGCCTTGGACGGTTGCAGACCTTACCGAAGACAATATCAAGACCTTGCAAGTAAAAGACTTGCTTACGATTAGCGATACGGACAACGGTATTCTTTCGGAAATCGGAGAATGGACGATCAGCGATCTTGAAACCTCTTCGAAATTCGACGAAATCACGTTAAAGAGCGTACTTGATCCCGATGATACGGCTACGGGCGTTGTAAAAATACTTGCGAATAAGAAGGACGCAAACGGCAAGCTTTGGACGCTTGGACATTTGAAAGATTCCAACTACATCAACACCTTGACCGTTGGCGAATTGATTGAAATCGACGACAACGCTACGGGCTTGCTCGCTGAAATCAAGGGTTGGACTCTTAACGATTTGAAAGCGGGCGACTTTGACTCTATCACGTTAAAGAGCGTTCTCGATCCCGATGGTACGGCTTCGGGTGTTGTAGCAACCCTTGCAAATAAAAAGGATAGCGAAGGCAACCCTTGGACACTCGGACATTTGAAAGATTCCAACTACATCAACACCTTGACCGTTGGCGAATTGATTGAAATCAACGACAACGCTACGGGCTTGCTTGCGGAAATCAAGGGTTGGACTCTTAACGATTTGAAAGCGGGCAACTTCGACTCTATCACGTTAAAGGGCGTACTCGATCCCGACGGTACGGCAACCGAAGGCGTTGTAAAAGTGCTCGCAAACAAAACGCACGCGAACGGCGAGCCTTGGACGCTCGGCGATTTGAAGACGGACGATTCCCTTATCAACTCCTTGACGGTAGGAGAATTGTTGGGCATCACGGCAACCGAAGGCATTCTCAGCAAAATCAAGGATTGGACGCTTGAAGATTTGAAAAAAGAGTCCACTTTCGACGAATTACAGCTCAAAGACGTTATCGACGTTGGCACGAGCGGTATGCTCAGCGAAATGGGCGAATGGAAAATCGGCGAAATCGACGAAGCAAAAATCAAGACGCTTACCTTAAAGAACGTTTTGAACGTACAGAACGGCGAAACGGGCTTACTTGCTACCCTTGCAAACAAGACCAAAACGGTTGACGGCGTTGAACAGCCTTGGACGATTGCAGACCTCACCCAAGATAATATTAAGACGTTAAAGATTAAAGAACTTATCAACATCACCGACACCAAAGGTATTCTTTATGAAATGGGTGAATGGACTCTTGACGAGCTCAACCAAGATAAGATCAAGACCTTGAAACTGAAAGACATTATCGACGTTGGCACAAGCGGTATGCTTTATGAAATGGGCAACTGGACGCTTAACGAAATCAACGAAGATAAGATCAAAACCCTTACCTTGAAGAACGTTTTGAACGTACAGGACGGCGAAACAGGCTTACTTGCTACCCTTGCAAACAAAACCAAAATGGTTGAAGGCGTTGAACAGCCTTGGACGATTGCGGACTTGACGAACGAGAATATTAAATCCTTGACTCTTGGCGAAGTTGTCCCCGACGCTACTGCAGGCGACCCTTCCACCAACCTGCTTGCAGCGTTGAAAGACACCAAGATTAGTGAACTTGATGCAAACTACGTCAAGGACAATCTGAAAGTTGGGCAAGTACTCGGCGTAACGAGCACCGACACTGGTATGCTTGCGAAATTTGCCGATATTAAGATTTCGGAATTCACGGAAGAAAAATTGAAATCCGAACTCAAACTCAAAGACGTTGTTACGGTTGACCACCCCGTTATGAAAGCGTTGTCTGAATATACGTTGAAAGAACTCAGCGAAAATAACACTACGATTCTTAACAATATTACCATCGGTACGGCAATCGGTTTGACGAAGAACGACGCAGGCGTTTGGGTAGACGAAGCAGGCACACCTGCGGACGCGATTCTTGCGGCAATGGCGGCTATTTCGCTTGGAGAATTGGACAACGACGGAACGATTAAGAATACGATCAATGGTTTGAAGATCGGCGACGTAATCTCGGTTGATCCTTACGAAAAGAATTCCAGCGGCGAATATATCCTTGATAGCGAAGGAAAGAAAGTTGTTAAAAAAGGCGTTTTGGAATACCTTGTTTCGAAAGAATACACTATCGCGCAGTTAAGCGACCAAAATACCATCAACAATATTCCCCTTGCGCAAATCATCGATATCGATTCGGACAACGCAGTTCTTTCGGCTTTGCAAGATAAAAAAACAACGCTTGCTACTCTTCCTAAAGACATCGAAAGCTTGTCCCTTGTCGAAATTCTCGGCAGGGACAACATGGAAAATAACTTCTTCTTGCAGCACGTTATGGACGCAACCATTTCCGACATTGGTACGAAGATCGATACAATTACCATTGTAGATTTGTTTAAGAACTCCATCGAATATAAGAAAGATGCTTCTAACAACGTGATTTATGAAACGGTAACGGATAAGAACGGTAACGTGGTATATCAAGAAGACGGCGTAACGCCTTTGCAAAAACCTGTGCTTACGGGTACGTGGAAATATTTGTTGACTTATCCAAAATCGGGTACGACCTATGATTATAAAGCGTACTACGAATATACGGCAAAGGATATGGAAGCCTTGATGGCGAACATGACGCAAAATATCGAAGACGCAACGCTTCGTAATTTGTATGAAGACGGCATTGCGCCTCACTTGGCTCCCGCTACGTTGGATGCAGAAGTTATGTGCTCCATCGAGATTCGGGTTAGCAATGGCATGTTTAATTTCAATAAATCCATTCCCCTTACCGTAGACGGATTAGGCATTCCTAAACATGATTATAATGGAGACGGCACGTACACCTATGACGAAAATAGCGACGGAATCGTTGATATAACGGACGCGAACGGTCAACTTAAAAACTTAACCCTTGGCGACTTGTCCGTTCCTCAACTTTCCGCATATTTACACATTATGATCAACGCTTTGGAATCTTTGTCGAATCTTGGTTAATACCCAACCTAAACAAACAAAAGCTGACCTGTATAGGTCGGCTTTTTGTTTTGCGCACTTCCTTATATAATATATATAGCATTAAAATACCGCACAAAAAAATCTTTGCAAAAGCGCGAAAAAACGGTTGACTAATTCTCCCAAATGCTTTATAATAATTTTGTATGGCTGAAAATGCGCTATACACAACCTTGCGCGTCAGGGCAGACGCGCCGAATAAGACCAGGAGGTGAAAAAATATGGCTAAATACGAAATGCTTTATTTGCTCAACAATGATTTGACCGAGGAAGCAAACGCTGCGAAAATCGCAAAGTTTGAAAACGTCGTTCAATCTATGGGTGGCAACGTCGTATCCACGGACAAGTGGGGCACGAAGAAAACGGCTTACCCTATCAATTATAAGAACGAAGCGTATTACGTTCTTATGACGTTTGAAGCAAACGGCAAGGTAGTTGAAGAGCTTAAGCGTATCGCCGGCATTGACGCTGACGTAGTAAGACGCTTGATCACGAAGCTCGATTGATAAGAGGAAAAAGGTATGAACAAAGTATTTTTGATCGGTAACTTAACGCGCGATCCCGAATTGACGGAAACCGCTTCCGGCGTTCCCGTATGTCATTTCGCTATTGCTGTCAACAGAAATTATGCTTCCGGCGACAGCGAACGCCAAACGGACTTTTTTAACTGTACCGCATGGCGTACTTTGGCGGAAACGATCGCACGCTACACCAAAAAGGGAAACAAGGTTGCCGTAAGCGGTAGCATTCAGCTCCGTAATTACGAAGACAACCAAGGCGTTAAGCGCAACGCTGTGGACATCATTGTACAGGATGTAGAATTCCTTACCCCGAAATCCACAGGCGATTCGTTCGACGACGCTCCCGAAGCACCGCGCGCGTCCGCACCTAAAAAGAAGCCTACGCTTCAAGCAATGGACGACGACAGCGACATTCCTTTCTGATATCAGCAGAAAGCCAAATAATTAAAGGAGTAACATCATGGAAGAAAAAGCACCTGTTAAAAAGGCATTCAAAAAAGCGCCCCGTAAAAAGGTTTGCGCGTTCTGCCAGGAAAAGCTTGACGTAATCGATTACAAGGACGTTAACCGTCTTAAGAAATTCGTTACGGAAGGCGGTAAAATCATTCCCCGCAGAATGAGCGGTACGTGCGCTGCGCACCAGAGATTGCTTGCAACCGCTATCAAGCGTGCAAGAATCACCGCGCTTCTCCCCTTCAAAGGCGAGTAATTTACCTATCAAAAATGAAACAC
>JBGVQS010000011.1:0-21728 GCA_045127595.1 Candidatus Scatosoma sp.
ATCGTAAATAAATCCGTCGACGCTTCGAATTATACTAAATTACACTTTGCGTTTAAGACAAGTGCGGACGTAACTTTGAGCAACGGTAATAATGGCGTCAACGTAATCCCTGCAAATACGTGGTATTTTGTGAAGCTTGAAAAGCAAGAGGACGGAAGCTGGACGATTGCTGTAAAGAAGGTTGGCGATAGCGATTACACTGCATTTACGGCTGACGCGCAATTCTTCGGCGCAGGTAATGCAACGTTTGAAACCATGTTTAGAACGTACTTGTGGACGGCAGACACCTACAACCACGAAGTGTATGCAACGGACGTTTGGGGTGTTAGTGTTGTCGATAGCGAAATAGCTGCTTTGGAGGCTGCTGGTGCGGAAAAGCTTGGCAGTGCACTCAATTCCAGTGAAGCTCTTGATGAAAAATTAGGCAGCTTGGCGGTCTACAAGACGAACGGCGGTTACGGTCAAAGTATTGCAAATACGTCCATTGACGTTTCGACTTATTCTGAATTGTACTTTGCATATAAAACGGATAAGTCGGTGAATTTAAGCAGTGGTACTGTTAATACGCTCACGGCGAATACATGGCGTTTTGTAAAGCTTGAAAGGCAAGAAGGCGGAAGCTGGGCAATTTCTGTAAAGGAAGTTGGCGCGAGCGAGTACACGGTATTAGAAGCTTCTATCGAATTCTTTGGCAGTGATGCAACGTTTGAAACAATGTTTAGAACGTACTTGTGGGAAGGCGATAATGCGGATAACCATCAAGTATATGCAACGGAAGTTTGGGGTGTTGAATGCAACACCTCAAACGCTATTTGGGATGGAAACATCTATAAATGTAGTTTTTGCAATGAAATATTGGGTACGGTAACGGAAAATATTGCCAAAACCCAAGAAATTGTTTTGTACACCAATGCAACGTATGCAGGGAAAGGCGCATCGGGCAATGCATTTGACGCAAGCGCGGCGCGATCGGTTGAAATTGATCTTTCGGAAGTAACCGATTTGGGAATTAGCGGTGTTACAAACATAAAATTCAACGGTGTCGCATACACGGTTAGTGGATTGGATGCTAACAAAGTAACGATTAACGGCGTAATCCCTTACGAAGTATTCGGTGCGTATACGTTGACGGCGCAAATTACGGTAAAAGGCGCAACGTTTGATATTCAAATGCCGATCCTCGTAATCACCGATTTGATTACAGATGCTGAAGGCTTGTTGAACGTAAGAAAGGTTCTTCGCGGTCAGGACACACCGATTGTATATGATACGGCAAATCCTGTTGAGTATCTTGTTGTCGGCGGCACGGGCGGTTTGGGTACGATGAACGGCAGAGGTTATTACAAGCTTGGTAATAATATAGATTTAGAAAACTATGGGATTGCTAGCATTAACCCCAGCACTGCGGAGAGCTATAACCGCGTTTACGTATTCGGCACAACGGCAGTACCGTTTGCGGGTACGTTCGACGGCGCGGGCTACGTATTAGATAATTTTATAGCCAAGCCCAACTTTTGGAATTATAACGTAGCCACAGGTTTCACATACTTATTCCAAGATCCTCAAGGTGCTACCGGTAGCAGCCATGCGCAAGAAATCGAAGCCTCGCTTTTCGGTATGGTGGACGGTACAATCAAGAATCTTGCTATTACCAACGCAGTGTTCGGGCAGAATGGTAACGTTGTGAATGGCGGTAACGGCGGTACGTTAGAAAACGTATACGTACAAATTAAAGATATGCAAGCAGATGCGTATGTTTTCGTTGCGCCTATCGCACAACATTCAAGCGGCAATAATATGACGCTTAGAAACGTTGTTATCGATTTGACGAAGCACAGCTCCGCAATTTTGAACGGTACTTCGTCGACTGCAATTTCGACGCGTTATCCTTCTGTTTTTGGCTTAGGTGCAGTAAATATTGAAAACGTAGGTGTTTACGGCTTCAATACGGCTTGGGTTGATGCTGATACAGGTCGCGGTAACGTATATACGGGGAACGCCGATGGCAGTGAGATAGGTATCTATACGGCGGGATTGACGATGACAAACAGCAATGCAAGCTTCTGGCAGATAAGCTTGGATCCTACTATTTGGAAAATCGTAGACGGCGTACCTATGCTCATAAATATTTCTGCGGACGGGACGTTTACGGAGCAAGATGATTGGACGGGTGAAGAAGGCGACAGCTACAACATCGCTTGGAGCGACGAAGTGGCGGGTGCTTACGAGGCAGTAACGAAAATTAGAGACGTTACAACGCAAGTAACAACGCAGGTTCTTGGCGTAACGGCAGAGGACGATGCGAATATTATCGTTGGTACGTACGATAAGTATGCCGAAGAAGCAGGCGTTGACATAAGCACGCTTGCAACCGACGGTAGAGAAAACTACGGCGTATACAACAACGGCTTGAAGATTTACGTACTTGCAGACGGTGAAGAAGGCTTTAGATTTGCGGCGGATATGCTCCTTCGTCAGCTTTACGGCTATAACGAATTGTCGAACGGTAGCTTCACGTGGACGGATTCTACGATTTTGCTTGAAGGGGTAGAGAACGAAATGGCGCAGGTTGCATTCAGTAAACGCGAGCCTGCAAACGGTTATAACATCGGCGATATGAAGTTTAACGCTACTCAAACTTATACCACGTACGGTCATATGCACAACACGTTGGATTACTTGTATGCGACGGATGGAAACGGTAATGTTACGGGTAGCGCGATTGTTCCTGTAACGGGTAAGAACGACGCTAATCAAGACGTAACTTATACAACCACCAGTTACTGGCTTGCATCTAATTGCAACGACGTACGCGACGCTGATAATATTGTTGGCGAACAGCTTTGCTACTTGGCGCACGGCGACAAGACGGCATTTAACGCCTTGGTGGATCACGTTGTAAACAGAATTCTCGAAGTAGCGAAAGCAAGACCTACCATGACGGCAATCAACTTCATGATCGAGGACGATTCTGAACATTGTATGTGCGCTATGTGTAAGCCTTTCTATAATGCGTCTATTCCGCAGTTGCTCTTCTTGAATACCGTAGCGGAAAGATTGGAGAACGACGAATATCTCAAGAATAGATGTAGAACGATTGATATCGTATTCTTTGCATATTCTTCGTACACGAACGCACCGATTACTTCTACGGCAGTAGCAACGTCGGCGCTTGCAAATACGAAGTCGGTTCTTGGGTTATCGGATACGGCTACGGAAACGATAAGCTTCAACTATGCAGCTATGAACAAAGCGGGTGCTATCTATGCGGCGGCAAAAGATACGACGTCGAGAAGTGTGTTGAAAGCGCACAAGAATCTTCGTTTGCAATGGACCAGTCATAAGGCATTCCATTCGTACGCGCTGACGCACGAAGCAAACAGCGCGAGCTATCTTGGGTTGATGGCATGGTTGGCTTCGGTGGATGTTTCCAAGACCGAAGTGTTTATGTATCAAACGACCTTCAGCGATTACTTCTTGCCTTTGAATACTTGGAAATATCAGGTAGAATGGTATAAAAACCTGAACGATATGGGCATTAACGGCTATATTTTCAACCTTGGCAACATGGGGAACCCTGCTGATGCGCAAACAGGTTTTGCGGCGTTTAAGGCATATATAGACAGCCGTGCAATGACGGATAGCTCTGTAACCTACGAGCAGTTGAAAGATGAGTTCTTCGGTATAAACGGTTACTATGGCACAGCAGGTCCTACGATGCGTACGTTCTTTGAAGAATTGGAAACCGTAATGGAGGGTAAGAAGCAGACAAGTAATTACGTGGATTGCGACAGCTTTAGCCATTTCGATTATGATGCAACGAATTATCCTTATTATCATTACTATACGGATGGTACGAGTAAGCAAGCTGTAAGAACGACGTATACAGATCGCGTACAGGCATGGTTCAACGGTGCGTTCGACTTGTCGCAGACGTGGATTCTCGTCGGGGATCTTACCGATGAAGATTTGAAGGTGGCTACAAGTGTAGGAAAAAATGAGAATCCGTCACCGATTCACGCAGCCTTAACCTTTGCGCCTCAGACGGATGTATATCAGTATGGCGGAAAGACGCAATTAGAGACACTGAAAGCGTGGTATCAATATTGTGTAACGGCGAAAGGCATGGTAGCTGCAGATTCTGTTTACGCAAAGAGAATACAGGTAGAATCTTGGTTCCCTGAATATGCTCTTCGTCTTTTCCACTCTACGTATACGATAAACTTCAATTTGCTTAAAGGCGACTATTCGTTTACGGGTGGTACTTATAATTATTCCGCAACGTGTACGGGCGTTACTTCGATATTGTCCGCCGATACAGGTCTTAGCAGAAGCGCGACGGAATTCTACAATGAATTGATGGCAGGCGGTATGATAAAGCCTAGTGAACAATCTACCTTTAATACGACGGAAAAATTGTCGCTTGGTTGGGTTCGAGCATTCTATCGGAATGACGGAAAAACTTCTTTTAGGAGTGCGAACTGCGTTTGCGAAATCAGCGCGTCGCCGTTTGTAAACTGGGGCGTGTTCTAATGCCAAGAAATATTATGATGTCGAGACACGCATAAAAAAGCAATATGAAGAAAGGGTACGAAACATCTATGTTTTGCAAGAGAAGATTGTTAGGATTTTTACGATCGACAATCCTTATGCCCACGAATATAGCTTCATTCAAAAGAAAACAGGAGTAAGAATATGAAAAGTAGTATCAGTATCAAAGATTGGCAGCTTTCTTGGATAGAAAACGCAATCGTTGTTAACAATGAAATATGTATAAAAACGCCTGAGGATATTAGCACTGGAAATTATCCAATAATTCAAGCGACTGTTCCTGGTAATTTTGAACTTGATTTTATGAGGGAAGGATTGCTCGACGACGTATATATGGGTGTGAACAGCGTGAAAACACAAAAGTTGGAAAACTTGCATTTGTATTATTTCACGACGTTCGTTTACGAGGCAAAGGCGGGATATGATTCCGTCCTTTGCTTCGAGGGCGTGGATACGGCTGCGGAAATATATCTGGACGGGGAATTGCTCGGCTTTGTGGAAAATATGCTACATGCGCACCGTTTTCATATAAACGGCTTGCAAAACGGCAAGCATACCCTCCTCGTCCATATTTTGCCGTCCACAATTTATGCGCGACAGTTTGACATTCCAGCAATGTGTTTTGGTGTGAAATATCATCAAGACGGGCTTCAGTTAAGAAAGGCTGGGTCTATGTTTGGCTGGGATATTATGCCGCGTATTGTGTCTGGGGGGCTTTGGAAGCCTGTAATCATTGAATATTTACCGAAAACCCGTATCTGCGACGCATTTACGTACACGGAAAATTACGACAAAGAATCAAACACGGCTACGTTGATTACGACTTTCAAAATTCACACGGATGAGGATTATATTTCCGATTTTCGCGTTTTGATTACGGGTAAATGCGGGGATAGCAGTTTCCGTAAGGAATTCCGTCCGTACAGTGCGTCGAATAAGATTTTGATTCAAGTTGAAGAGCCAAAGCTTTGGTGGCCGAAGAATTACGGCGAACAGCCTTTGTACGATATTGAAATACGGCTCTTGAAAGACGGCGTAGAATATGATTGCGCAAAGTATCGCACGGGTATTAGAAGAGTCTGGTTAAAACGCACGTCTCGTTCAGGGGAAGACGGCGAATTTTGCTTTATCGTCAATGGTAAAAAGATATTCGTTATGGGGACGAATTGGGTTCCTTGTGATGCCTTTCCGTCTCACCACGACGAATATACGTTGCGGAATATTCAGCTTGCGGACGAGCAGGGCTGTAATATGATTCGCTGTTGGGGCGGAAACGTATATCCAAGCGACGTTTTATACGATTATTGCGATGAGCACGGCATTATGATTTGGCAGGATTTTTCGTTTGCTTGCGCGCATTATCCCGATGATGAACGGCTTTGTGCGCTCGTTAAAGAAGAAGTTAAACAAGTCGTTATTGAAAAGAGAAATCACCCTGCGCTTGTCGTATGGGCAGGGGATAACGAATGCGATTGTTTCGTCGTTTCTTATTGGGGATGCGAACATACGGATGACGAACCGCTTGCGATGTTGGATCCTAATTATAATAAGCTTACTCGCGACGTCATTCTTCGTGAATTAAGAAACCATGACGCAACTCGTCCGTATCTTCCCAGTTCGCCTTATATTGATTCTATTGCTTATAAATATGGTAAAACTTCGGAAGATCATCTTTGGGGACCCCGTGATTTTTTCAAGGGAGAATTTTACGGTACGGCGGATTGCCATTTTGCCTCGGAAATAGGATATCACGGCTGTCCTTCGCCTGCATCGATTAAGAAATTTATTCCCGCTGAGAGTATGCCAAAGGAATCTATTTATGATATTTGCGAAAATGCCGATTGGCTTGTGCACGCGGCAGGCATGGAAACGCAGGTAGAGGAAAATCCTTATGCTTATCGTTTGCCTTTGATGATTAGTCAAGTGGAGCGTATTTTTGGTACAGCGTCGAGTGATTTAGATGAATTTGCTCGTCAAAGTCAAGTTTCGCAAGCGGAAGCGGTGAAGTTTTTCATCGAGAGATTCCGCTCGCAAAAATGGAGAAAGACGGGCATCCTTTGGTGGAATATTGCGGATGGTTGGCCGCAGGTTTCAGACGCGGTGGTGGACTGGTACGGCGTTAAGAAGCTTGCGTACCACTACATTACGCGTTCGCAAAATCCCGTATGTTTGATTTGCGATGAACCCAAGGAAGGTGTGCTTGATTTAGTCGCGGTAAACGACACGCAAAGCACGGTCAAAGGCGAATATACCGTCGTTGAACTTGTTTCTGGGGAAGAAGTTGCAAATGGTGTATTTGAAGTGGAAGCAAACGGTAAAACGGTTGCGTACAAACTTCCTGAAAAGAAAAACGGTTTTTATTTGATTCGTTGGACGTCCACGAAAGGAAACGGTATCAACCATTTCGTTTGCAATATCGGCGAAAGTTGGACGTGGGAAGCTTATAAGACGTGTATGCAGAAAGCAGGTTTTTACAACGAATTTGAAGGTTTTTAGCTTTTTGGATAAATGATTATAATAAAAATTGTTGGATTTGCTTATCTACTTCAGGTAATTCTCAAAATTGTACGTATGCGACTTTTGTCGCAAAAGCAAAAGGAGTATCCACCATATCATTAACAGGTATAGTAGTAAAAATTATTTGGACACCTTTTTGTATGAATATATAAAGAAGAGTTTGTACGGGATAATTATGAAAGCTGAGAGAAAAAATAATAGTTTTTACGAATTTGACGATAAAAACAGGGAGGTAATCTTTAAACGCCATGATATGCCATCGCCTTGGATGAATTATCTCACGAACGGTGAAATGTTTACGATGATTTCGCAGGCAGGAGGCAATTTATCGTGGTATAAATCGCCGCAAATTTGGCGTATTGGTAAATATAATTTTTATAATTTGCCAGTGGATATTAACGGGTTATTTCTTTATATCAAAGATTTGTCGACGGGTAAGGTTTGGAATCCTACGTTTATTCCCTGTAACGAAACGCTCGATTTTTGGCGTTCGGCACACGGGCTTGGTTACACGCGCTTTGAAGCGGAAAAGGATGGACTAAAAATAGACCTGACCTGCTTTATCGGGAAAGAGAACGTCCTTGTGTATAAAGCAAATATCTTGTCGCAGACAGCGCGGAAAGTGCAGATTTTTGCGTGTCAAGAAATGGGTTTGATGCAATATTTGCGTGAAGTACAATGGCAATGCTACGTGAAGAACAGCAACAATATTTTGTACAATGCACAAAACGATGCGTTGGTGTACGAATATTTCCCTGACGGACAGCCCCGTCCCGAAGAAACGCCGTTTGTATATTTTACGGCAGATAAAAAATCAAGTTCGTATAGCGGCAGTCGGCAAGATTTTATCGGTTATTACCGTGACTTGAAAAATCCTGTTGCGATTGAAAATGGCTCGTGTGGAAATCAGGAATTAAAAGGCGGAGAAGCGATGTTCTCACTGTCGTTTGATTTGGATTTGCAACCGACAAAAGCGGAAAGTTTGAACGTTTATCTCGGTACGATTGGACAAACGGACGATTTAACGGAAACATTAACGAGATTAAAAACGACTGGTTATTCTGAAAAAGCATTGAATGACTTAAAAGGATATTGGGATGAGCGTCTTTCTCGGTATCAAGTTTCCATACCTGATGCGGATTGCGCGCGGATGATGAATACGTGGAATCCTTTGCAGGCATTGGTGAACTTTTACGTATGCAGAGAAATTTCGTTTTATGCGACGGGTACAGTGCGCGGGGTAGGGGTCCGCGACGCTTCGCAGGATATTTTGGGAAATCTCTTGTATGATTTAAAGAAGTCGAAAGAAAAACTTAAATTGATTATATCGCAACAATATAATTGCGGAAAAACAGTACATTATTTTTACCCTGAAGAAAAAAATCCGCCACTTTTAAGCGACCGCAGTGATAATCATTTGTGGATGATTTATACGGCGTATCAAATTGTTATGGAAGAGGGGGATACGGGCTTTTTAGATGAAATTGTACCCTATTTTGATGGCGGTGAAGGGACGATTTGGGAGCATTTAAACCGTTCCATTGAATTTACTTTGGCGAATTTGGGTGAAAATGGCTTGCCTTTGATGCTTGGCTCGGATTGGAACGATATGCTTTCCAATGTATGCAAGAAAGGAAAGGGAGAGAGTGTTTTCGTTTCGCAAATGCTAGTATTGGCTTGCAAGCAAATGAAAGAATTGAGCGCTTATTACGATAAAGGGAAAGGGGTGCTTGATTATGATAAAGTGATATGCGAGCAAGAAAAAATATTGAATGACCTTTGTTGGGACGGGGAATGGTTTATACGTGCCGTTACGGACGAAGGGCGTAAACTTGGGGCAAAAGGCGAGGCTTGTGCAGAGCTTTGGATTAACTCCCAAAGCTGGGCCGTTTTGTCAGGAAGTACGACAAAGGATAGGGGCATGTCTGCGATGAATGCTGCAATGGAACGTTTGGATTGTGGTTATGGCTTAATGAAATTGTATCCACCCTTGCAAAGAAATTATCCATCCAAGGAGAACGAACTGACCTTTGCTCAACCTGGGATTGGCGAAAACGGCGGCGTATTTTGTCACGCCAATGCGTGGGCAATTATTGCGCAATGTATGCTTGGAAACAACAATGAAGCTTATAAAATTTATAAGGATATGATTCCGCATAATATCGTAAAGAAATTTGGTGTGGATTTATACAATGCAGAACCGTATGTTTATGCATCTAATATTCGTGCACCGATGGCGCTTTCGGCAGGACAAGCAGGTGTTTCTTGGTTGTCTGGTACTGCGGCTTGGATGACGGTTGCCGTTCAGCAGTACATTTTCGGTTTGAAACCGACGATGGAGGGATTGAAAATAAGTCCTTGTATTCCCGACGAATGGGAAATGGTAAAAATTAAACGATTGTTTCGCCATTGCTTGTTTGATATAACAATAGACAATCGAGCAAGAAAAGGAAATATGGTTAAAGATATTTTCGTAAATGGTGAGAAACATTACGGAAACATTGTGCGATCCCAAGGGGGGAAATTACAGATTATCGTAGTGATGGGCTAAAAATGCAACTGACTTGTTTACAAATCGATATTGCAAAGAATTGTGGCTATATGTAAACTATTCCACAGCAAGTACGTGCGTAGCAAAGCGTGGTATCAATATTGTGTAACGGCGAAAGGCACGGTAATATACAACAAAGTATGTCAAGAAAAGGCAACTGTTTGGACAACAGCTGCATGGAAAACTTTTTTGGTAGATTAAAGACGGAAATGTTTTATGGAGAAACGTTCCAAAGTACGGATGAATTCATCCGTACTTTGGAAGAATACCTTTGATATTACAACAACGAGAGAACTTCTCTCAAACTAAAAGGAATGAGTCCTGTACAGTACAGAACTCATTCGCAAATTTAATATTTTTTTGTCTAAACTTTGGGGTTCACGTCACTAGTGGGGGATATTTACTTAAATTGGTCTTTTGTAGTGAGCGCATTGTTTGCGCTCACAAATGTTGTAAAAACGTCTTACGTCATGGAATAGGGGTCGAGAATTTTATCAAGAAGTTTTGCGTCTATCAAACTGTATTGCAAAACCAAATCCCGAATGCGAACGTCTCTCGACAAAGCTTCTTTGGCAAGTTCCGCCGATTTTTTATACCCAAGATAAGGGCAAAGGGCGGTAACGATTCCAACGCTTTTTCCAACGAGCTCTTCGCAGCGTTTTTCGTTGGCGATAATTCCCGTGATACAGTTGACCGTCAAGGTGTGCATTGCGTTTGATAAGCAAATAATTGATTCGAACAGTTTACAGAAAATAACCGGCTCGAACGCGTTCAATTCCAACTGCCCTGCTTCCGCCGCCATTGTGATGGTCGTATCGTTGCCTATAATCAAAAAGGCTACTTGGGAAACAACTTCGGGAATGACGGGATTGACTTTCCCCGGCATAATGGAAGACCCGTTTTGCTTTGCAGGCAAAGTGATTTCGCCAAAGCCCGTCTTAGGACCGCTCGACATCAAGCGCAAGTCGTTACAAATTTTGGAAAGATTGACCGCGCAAGCTTTCAATGCGCCCGAAACGGCAACGAAGCAATCCACGTTTTGCGTAGCATCAATCAAATCGTCCGCTTTAACAAGGGGGCGCTTGCATTCTTGGGAAAGCACGGGAATGATATTTTCCACGTACTTTTCTTCGGCGTTCATACAAGTCCCGATAGCCGTACCGCTCAAATTGAGTACGTACATTTCTTGCAAAGTGTTTTTGATGCGCTGATAATCCCGCTTTAAAGCGGACGCATACGCTTGAAATTCCTGACCTAAGCGAATGGGCACAGCGTCTTCAAGCTGCGTTCTGCCCATTTTAATGATATGGTCGAATTCCTGCGCTTTTGCATGCAAGGCTTCAATCAGCGTTTCCATTTTATCAAGCAACGTATCCGCGAGCTTCAAAACAGTGAGTTTTCCCGCCGTGGGGATCACGTCGTTGGTGGATTGCCCATGGTTTACGTGGTCGTTGGGGTGGCAGAGATATTCGCCCTTTTTACCGCCCAAAAGCTCGGTTGCGCGGTTGGCAACGACTTCGTTCACGTTCATATTGACGGTAGTGCCCGCGCCTCCTTGAATAGCGTCGGTAATGAAGTTTTCCGACAGCTTACCGCTTAAAATTTCTTCGCAAGCGCAAATGATCGCGTCGGTAATTTCTTTGGGGATATAGCCGTATTGTCCGTTCACTTTCGCCGCGGCTTTTTTGATGAGTGTAATATTTTCAATAAAACAAGGATTCATTTTACTGCCCGTGATTTGGAAATTTTCAAATCCGCGTAAGGTTTGTACGCCATAATACGCTTCGGCGGGAATATCCAAAGTGCCTACTGAATCGCTTTCTTTTCTTGTGTTCATATACGTGCTCCGTAATATTTGATGAAGGAAAAGTTTTTTCCTGTTGGATATTATAGCACAGAAAACAAGGAATTTCAAGGGTTTTTTAAGAAAAAAAGCGCATATACCAAAAGTTGTATAAAAAAGAGCGCGTTATCAAAACGCGCTCTTTGAAAATTATGCTTTGAAATAGCCGATATTGCGTTCCTGTTCAGGATTGAACGTGAAGTTGAAAATGGAAGCAACCAAAGGATAAATACCAAGCGTTACGATGCCTAAAAAGAAATACGCCATTGTTCTCGACTTATAACCGCTCGGTTTTAAAGAGGAATGATTGATGACAAAACTGCCTATAAAACCAAAGAAATAGGTGAGTAAGAAGCGAGCAATTGCATTGTTGTTATTCATAAAACAACCTCCTTAAAAGTATGTGTAGACACATTTTATCACATCGATGGAGAGAAGTCAATTAAAACATATTGTTTTGTATAGAATAATTTTATGGAACGCCATCGAAAAGATTAAACGGCGGTTGCTTCGATATAGAGTACCGTTTACGTTTGGGATATAGTATATAATAATATTGTAGCATTTGCCCGCGCCGAAAGATAAAAACTTTCGGCGCGGGCAAATTGTTAAGGAAAATCATATTTTCATAAAAAAATTTTTTTCCAAATACTTGAAAATCATATATAAGTATGATAAAATAAATTTATATTACATTTTTCGACAAAATTTTTGCTTATTTTACAGTCAAGAAAAGTGGATTTGCGAAAACAAGGGCATGCCCTTGTTTGGTGTGAATGACTCACACCAAACAAAAACTATTAACTGTTGAAGAAAAAATCCGTTGAAAGGTGTTGGGGTATCTAAGGCAAAATTATATGGGGAGGGTTTATTGTGAAAGAAAAAGTCGATTATGAAACCCTGTGGCTGGACGTTGTGTATTTTAAAGAAGATATTGTAACTACGTCCGATTTTGTCGATCCGAGCGACAGCGACGAGCTGGAATGGGATTGGCTGGGCAATACTTGGCAGTAAGGAGGAGAAAGACATGATACGAAAGAAAGGGAAAACAATCGTAAGCGGCATGCTTGGCGCGTTGGCTTTGCTTTTGGTTGGCGGCGGCGTTGCGCTTGCAAATGGTAACGTGGAAACCGCGTCTGCGGAAACGACGCCTATGTTGCGCGTCGTGGGCAAAACTTTATCGTTGAAAGACAACGTACATATTAAGTTTGCCGTTTCAGCAACCAACGTAGATACTGAAACCGCAGAAGAATTCGGCGTGTTGGTTTGGAACGGTCCGCAGGAAGAATATTCCTACGGTACGCAAGCAACGTTGATCAATACGCAATCGGGCGAAGCGATCAACGGAGAACAAACGTATCCTACGTTCAGCTATACGGAACTCTCCGCAAAGGAAATGACGGACGTTATTTATGTGCGCGCTTACGCCAACGTAGACGGCGAATATTATTATAGCGACGTTACCAAATACAGTATTTTGGAATATTCCTACATAAAGCTGGGCAAAACGGAAGAAGCCGCAACGACGGATGCGGAGCTTATCGAGCTGTTGAATAATATGCTCGTTTACGGCGCGTCCGCGCAAAAGTATGCGGATTATAAGGAAGAAACGCTCGCAACGGATACTTTCTCGTACGTGCGTTTGGAAAATGCGACGTTTGCCGACGAATTTTCGTACGGTTTGTTTAAAGCGGGGACTTCCGTGGAAGTAATTCCTGCGGACGGGTATGAAATGGCAACGCCTGCGGAAGGGTTTGAAGTTAGCGAAACGGGCACGATTATGCTTACCGTTCCTAACGAAAAGACCGTTTATGAAAACGTATTCACGGAAATCGGTGCAGTTGATCCCGATCCCGAACCTGACCCCGAACCTGAACCCGATCCCGAATCCGTAGTGATTACCAAGACGTACGCATTTAAGGATTATAAAGAAGGTACGCAGTTCGCGGAAAACGAAGTACATGCTTTGGACGAATACGTAACTGTAACAACTACGCAAGCACATTTTACGAGTGAACTTCGGTTGTATTCAAGCAGTACGCATGACGGTTTTGCAATTATTTCCGCAACAAGACCTATTACTTCCTTGGTGCTCAATGCAGGGGATAATGCGGATACGCTGAACGTTTACGGTTTGGCAGAAAACGGCGAATGGACGCTCATCGAAGGGGTTGCAGTTGCTTCGACATATAAAGATTATACGGTAAATATGCCCGCTGGTACGGCATATACTCAGTTAAAACTTGACGTGGCAGGAACAAAACAAGTCCGTGTGGCAAGCTTTACCTTGACCATGAGAGAGTTGACGGCTTCGCAGGGCTTGACGTTTGTACTTACCGAAGATGATACTTACAAGGTAACTGCTATCGGCACTTGTGAAGATACGGAAATTATCATTCCTGCGACCTACGAAGGAAAAGCGGTTACGGGCATTGATGAAAACGCGTTGAGCTATGGCACAATGACGAGCGTTGCCATTCCCGACAGCGTAACCTATATCAATTCGAGCGCGTTCTATGCTTGTCCTAACTTGACGAGCGTTACCATCGGCAGCGGCGTTACGCAAATTGGAGAGTTGGCGTTTGCCGATTGCGACAGCTTGACGGATATTAGCGTATCCAAGGCAAATACGGCATATCAGTCGATTGAAGGCAGCTTGTACACGAAAGACGGAATAACGTTGGTACAATATGCAAACGGTAAGACGGAAGCAACGGTTGCGTTGAACCAAGGAAATACCATTGGCGCGTATGCATTTGACGGTGAAACCGATTTGACGACGCTTGTTGTCGGCGCGCAAGTCATGAATATTCAAGAATACGCATTTAGGGGTACTGATAACTTGGCAACCGTATATTATAAAGGTACGGCGGCACAATGGGGAGAAATCGCAATCGGTGTTTCCAACGATACGTTGACAAGCGCTACTATATATTATTATAGCGAAACCGAACCCGAAGCAAACGACGAAAAGAATTTGTGGTATTATAACAATGACGTGCCTACGCTTTGGGCAAGCTCCGCGGAAAAGGTAGCGGCAGAAAAAGCGGCGTTGACGATTGAAAATACCGAAGCGGTTGGCGATACGCAAATGACGCTTAAAACGGAAGCTTCCAACAAGGGCGTTACGATCGTATGGAGCGAAAAACACGAAAACGCAAGCATTGAAAACGGCACGCTTACGTTGACCGATCCCGACGAAGATACGACGGTTGTTGTTACGGCAACGATTACCTGCGGCTCGGTTACGGAAACGAAAGAATTTACGATTTCCTTGCTGGCAACGGGTGTAATGACGGACGAAGAAAAGGTTGCAAGCGCGAAAGAGCTTTTGACCTTGGAAACGGCGGTAAAAGGCGGTAAAGAAATCGCGCTTACGACGGAAACGGGCATTGACGGCGTTACGGTTGTATGGTCTGTTGCGGAACACGCAAATGCAACGATTGAAGAAAACGTACTGAAATTGACTGATCCCGACAACGACACGGCAGTTGTTGTTACGGCAACGATTACTTGCGGCTCGGTTACGGAAACGAAAGAATTTACAATCGCGTTAGAGCCTGCTATTAGAACGTTGACGATTGCGGAAGTTTTGGCGGCAACTCCTGACGATACGACGAAGTATTACGTAATAGGTAAAGTTACGGAAGTATATAGTACAACGTATGGTAATATGTACATTACCGACGGTACGAATACTCTTACCGTTTACGGTACGTATGACGCGGACGGTAATAGATACGACGTAATGGAAAACAAACCTGTTGCAGGCGATACCGTTAAGTTTCTTTCGATTATTGGTGTGCATAACGGTGTAAATCAACTTAAAGATGCAGTGGTTGTAGAAATTACGCCGATGCCCGACGAAGAAAAAGTTGCGGCGGTTTTGGCGGAATTGACGGTTGAAGAAGAAGTAATCGGCGGCGGAAACATCACGCTTACGAATACAACCACATACAGCGGTGTTACGATCACTTGGGGTTTGACGGAAAACGTGATTGCTACTCTTGACAATAACGTGCTTATTATTGAAAATCCCGCAACAGAAACGACTGTAACAGTTACCGCTACGATTGAGTGCGGAAGCGTTATAGACACTAAAGCTTTTAATATCGTAGTAACACCTTCTGCTGGGGCATCTTGGAAAATGGTTACCGATGTAAGCCAATTGAAAGCAGGGGCAAAAATCCTTATTGTAGCAAAAGATTACAACTATGCTCTCGGTGATACGCAAAACAAAAACAATCGCGCTCAAGCCGAAGCTACTAAAGCTGACGGAAGTATTACTTTTGATGAAAGCGTTGTTGAAGTTTTGACTCTTTGCGAGGGAACTAAAGACGGTACGTTTGCATTCCAAGTAGAAGAAGGCGGTTATTTATATGCAGCATCTTCCAGTAGTAATCACTTGAAAACTCAAGATACTTTAAATGATAACGCTTCTTGGACGATTTCAATTGCTGCAGATGGTACAGCAACCGTTGTTGCACAAGGTACGAATTCTAGAAATACTATGCAGTATAATCAATCCAGTTCTTTATTTGCTTGCTACGGTAGTGCTACTCAAAAAGCCATTTGTATCTATATTTACGCTTAATTCATACAATCGTAAAACATTTGAATCGCTCCCAAATCGGGAGCGATTCTTTTTTAGAATTTTGTCGAAATTTGGCTTTCATTTATTTTACATTTACGGCGGAAAAAGGTATAATGAAATCATAGGAAAAAAATTTATAAAAGAGGTGCTTGAAAATGAAGAAACTCAAATGGTTGTTGACGGCATTGATGTTGTTGTAAAAGGGATTGTAGGGCCGTCCGTAGTCAATAAAAACGGCTTCTATCTCTTTGGGGAAGACGGTAGCATGATTGCGGTGCTTGTTAATTCCGTGGAAGAATTTGTCGGCTTGGAAATCGGGCACGAAATCATTCTCAAAGGTATGCGTGAACGTTACGTAGATGACGATTCGGCGACGTGGGCAGGGCAGACCTGTATTGTGAATGCGGAAATACTTGTCAATAATTATGGTAACACGGCGTATTCCACGGCAAAATTTGTAACGGATAAAACCCTTGCGGATTTCTATGCGCTTGATGGGGCTGTGGATTATTCGACAACGGTATTCGTATTGAAAGCAACGGTCAGCGTGGAAAAAAACGAATTATTATACAAATTTGAATCTCACTTCGGAAACGACGAAAGTTTCCTTGTATTGTTCAGGCGCAGGACAGTACGAGTGGTTGCAAGCATTTGCAGGACAAGAAGTTACGATAGAAATTACAGCTTGTAATTGGAATAATAAAACATCTTGGAAAGGTTGTGTACTTGCGGTGCAGACGGAAGACGGTAAGGTATTGAATACCTTGAATTTTGATAAGTATTGATAAAACGGTATAAAATATAAGCCCCCGTGTTTGCCGTAATGGCAAACACGGGGGTAACGTTTATATCGTTACAGTTAAACTTGCTGTTCTATGGGGGTATCGCTTAAAGGAGAGTCGTTTTTGTAAGAGATTTTAAGCAGGATTGGCGTGAGAATAGAGGTGATCAAAATGATAAGGAATATGAAGGGATAGACCGTGGGATCGACGAGTCCCGCATTGATACCTTTTTCGGTACAGATCAATACGACTTCGGCGCGGACCATCATCCCGCAACCGACGCGGAAACTGTCCTTCTTTCCGTATTTGCAAAGCAATCCCGCGGCAGAACAGCCGCCGAGCTTCCCTACGATTGCCGCGATTACATAAAAGACGCCGAACAGGATGAAACCACTGTTAAAGCCGTCAAAACTAAGGTTTATGCCGATGTTCGCGAAGAAAATCGGAGAGAAGAACATATATCCGAGCATATCCGCTTTGACTTCGACGTAAGGGGTTTCCTGCAAAGTGCCGCCAAGTACGAGTCCAGCAACGTACGCCCCCGTAATGTCCGCAACCCCGAAAATCTTTTCGGCAACGTACGCGTAGACGAAGCAGATACAAATTGCAAGAATGGGAACGCGGCGGTTATGAGGATATTTTCTTTCCATTTTATTAAAGTATTTCCGAAGGAAAAGTCCGAAGAAGATCGCCACTATGAAAAATACGAGAATCTTAATGCAGACGAGCCACCATTCGGGCGATTCCCACCATTCAGGAAGAAAAGAATTACTTACGGCGGTTTCGCCTGTAGAGGAGGTAAATCCTGTGAGAACGGAAAGGATAACGATACCGATGATGTCATCGATGACCGCGGCAGCAACGATAGACGTACCGACCGTGGTGTTGAGTTTGCCCAGCTCTTTCAGTGTTGCAACGGTAACGGAAACGGAGGTCGCCGTTAAAATTGCACCGTAGAAAAGATAGGTGAGCAGTTTATGATCGGGGGAAAGCAAGCTGGAGTCGGGTAAGAACGCCCATGCGACAAGCGCGCCCAATGCCATAGGTGCGATAACGCCGAACGCTGTGATAATCATCGAAGGTTTTCCTGCTGCTTTGAGTTGTTTGAGATCCGTGCCAAGCCCCGTAGAAAACATGATAAGTACGACACCGATCTTGGCAAAAACACTCAGCCATTCTCGTATTTGCGCCGAAAAAAATATGTGTTGAAAGGATTTAGAAGGAACATATTTCAACAGTCCAATCAAAACGCCAGCAAGCAACATACCGATAACGGCGGGCATACCGATTTTATGTGTGCCAAGCCCAAGTAATTTCGTAAGACAAAGAATCAGTGCTAAGGGTAAAAGTATTTCGAATGCTTCCATATGGGTATCTCCTTTTTCGATCTTTTGTTTAGCCGACAAACATTATACTACTTCATTATAATAAAAGCAAACAAAAGAGAACTAAAATCAAAAGTTTATGGAAAAAATTTATGCCGTAATTGCCGAAAAGAATAGGTTATCCTATTGACAAACGCGGGAATTGCATTTATAATATAATATGTAATCAAATATAAGAAATTAGTAATTTTACGTGTAAGGAGAGTGTGAAAATGTATCAAATCGTTGGAAAGAAATCGTTGAATCCAACGGTAACGCAAATGGAAATCCTTGCGCCGTTCGTAGCGAAGAAGGCTCTCGCAGGGCAGTTTGTTATTTTGCGCGTGGACGAAGACGGGGAACGAATCCCCTTAACCGTTGCAAATTACGATAGGGAAAAGGGCACGATTACCATTATTTTCCAAATCGTGGGAGCAACTACGGAGCGGTTGAATCATAAAAACGTCGGGGATACGATTTCCGATTTCGTAGGACCGCTTGGCAAGCCCACGCATACGGCAGGCTTGAAAAAGGTGTGCGTCGTAGGCGGCGGCGTCGGTTGCGCAATCGCGCTTCCCGTGGCGAAAGCATTGCACGCACAGGGCGCGGAGGTTACTTCCATTATCGGGTTTAGAAGCAAAGATCTTGTGATTTTGGAGGAAGAATTCAAGGCGTATTCCAAGGCGTGCTATTTAATGACGGACGACGGCTCAAAGGGTAGACAGGGAAACGTTTGCGTGCCTTTAAAAGAGCTTTTAGAGCAAGGCGAACAGTTTGACGAAGTAATTACCATAGGTCCGTTGATTATGATGAAATTCGTTTGCGCGACGACGAAAGAATACGGCGTGAAAACGATTGCGAGCATGAACCCGATTATGATTGACGGAACGGGCATGTGCGGCGGTTGCCGTTTGACGGTGGGCGGCGAAATGAAATTTGCTTGCGTAGACGGTCCTGAATTTGACGGGCACTTGATTGATTTTGACGAAGCAATGAGCCGTTCCCGTTCGTATGCGGATTTTGAAACGCGCGAGAGAGAAGACACCTGTAACCTTTTCAAAAAGGAGGTGCTCTGAAATGGCAAAGTTTAACATGTCGCCGCTGAAAAATCCCATGCCGACGCAAGATCCGCTTGTTCGGAACGGAAACTTTGACGAGGTTGCGCTCGGTTATACGGCGGAAATGGCAATCAACGAAGCGAAACGCTGTGTCGGCTGTAAAAACCGTCCTTGCGTAGCGGCTTGTCCCGTCAATATTAAAATCCCCGAATTTATCGCAAAAGTGGCGGAAGGCGCGTTTGAAGAAGCCTATCAAATTATTGCGGAAGATTCCTCTTTGCCTGCGGTTTGCGGCAGAGTTTGTCCCCAAGAAACACAATGCGAAGGGAAATGCACACGCGGTATAAAGGCTGGATGCGAATCGGTTGCGATCGGTCGTTTGGAACGTTTCGTTGCCGATTGGCATAACGCAAATTCTAACGTTCAACTCGTACCTGCCCCCCTCAACGGGCATAAAGTAGCGGTAATCGGCTCTGGGCCGGCAGGGCTTACCTGTGCAGGGGATTTGGCGAAGCTTGGCTACGAGGTTACAGTCTTTGAAGCGTTGCACGTGGCGGGCGGCGTACTCGTGTACGGGATTCCCGAATTCCGTTTGCCCAAAGCGATTGTACAAAAAGAAGTAGATAATTTAAAAGCGCTCGGCGTCAAAATCGAAACCAATATGGTAATCGGCAGGGTAATCACGATTGAAGAACTCAAAGAAGAATACGGGTTTGACGGCGTGTTTATCGGCAGCGGCGCAGGGCTTCCCAAGTTTATGAATATTCCCGGCGAAAGCCTGAAAGGGGTATATTCCGCGAATGAGTTTTTGACTCGTTCCAACCTTATGAAAGCATTTCGGGCGGATAGCCATACCCCCATTCAGCACGGAAAATGCGTGGCGGTCGTCGGGGGCGGCAACGTAGCGATGGACGCGGCGCGCACGGCGAAACGCTTGGGCGCGGAAGTGCATATAATATACCGTCGCGGCGAAGAAGAACTTCCTGCGCGGCGGGAAGAAATTGAGCACGCGAAAGAAGAAGGCATCATCTTCGATTTGTTGACGAATCCCACGCGTATCTTGCCTACGGAAACGACGAATCCGCGCGATCCAGCTTATGGCTGGGTGAATGGAATCGAATGTATCCGTATGGAACTTGGTGAGCCAGACGAAAGCGGTAGACGTTCTCCAAAGGCGGTCAAGGGCAGCGAATTTATCTTGCCTGTCGATTGCGTAATCATGTCGCTTGGGACTTCTCCAAACCCCTTGTTAAAGGCAACTACGCCGAATTTGGAAACGCTCCGTCGCGGAGAAATCGCGGTGGACGAAGTGGGAAAAACTTCGATAGAGGGCGTGTACTGCGGCGGCGACGCGGCAACGGGTGCGGCAACGGTCATTAAAGCCATGGGTGCGGGAAAAATCGCAGCAAAGGCTATTGACGAATATATAAAAGCAAAAAATAAATCTCAGGAGGAATGAAGATTATGAAAATGGTTAAAAGAATCTCGGCACTGGTTTTAGGCGTAGGATTCGTTTGCGGCGCAGCGGCGTGCGGCGGCGACGATAACGCGGAAACGAAAAAGTACATCAAGGATCTTACGGCGGAACAAAACGTAACGAACGTACTTACGGCGGTAGACGGCGTACAAGCGATGAACGTATCGCTTGATTTGGAAATGTCTATGCCCGTTACCGAATACGATTACGAAAGGGAAGAAATGGTAACGATGGACGTTGCGGTGGAAATTTCTGCCGACGGTTTGGTTACGGTGGAAGAAGTGGGCGTAAATGCGAAGCTTGAAGTGGAAATGGAAAGCTTGGGACAGTCGGTTGAAATGATGCTCTATCTTGTGGACGGCGACGTGTACATGGGCATGAAAGTTCCCGGCTACGGCATGATGTATGAGCTTCTCGCGGAAGATATTTGGACTGATTTGGAAAACGAAATAAAAGATGAATTCGGAACTCCGGAGCATGCAACCATTTACGAAACGCTGATGATGGCGCTTTCGGAAATTGATTGGACGGAGGTGCTTGGTGCGCTTGAAGAAATCGACGCAATGAATATTCCGTTTATGCCCGTTTTGAAGAAAGGCTCGACCAAGATGTATTATGAAATGGATTATAAGCCGTATTACGACAAAACGTCTACGTTTATGAAGAATATGACGACGGAAACGACGGCAAAAGATATGATTGATTTCTTGCTTGGTATGCTTTATGAGGATTTGACGGTAGACGGGATTTTGGATACGGTTGTTCCTTTCGGCGATTTCAAGGTATCGACGATCGTTGGCTACGTGGAAGATATTCTTGCGGCAAACGGCGTTACCTTGCAACAGGCAAAGGATTTCTTGCTTGCAAATGAAATGGTACAGGAAATGCTTGTAAAGCTTGGCTTGGGTGGCGAAATGCTTACGAAGATACAGCAGGTAACGGTAGAAGAACTTTTGGCGGATTTCGGCGAATACACGTTGAACGGTTTGTT
>JBGVQS010000012.1:0-5006 GCA_045127595.1 Candidatus Scatosoma sp.
AAGTCGCACACTCTGCCCAGCTTTTTTCCGTCCAAAGTATTCACCACTTCTTTCTTTTTTAACTCGTTATACGTGATTTCCATATCCGCTCCTTATGCACTTCGCCGTTTCTATTTTATTTATATGCATGCCTGCACCCATTCGTGCCTGTCCAAAAGAAAAAAAGCGGAAAAAATCCGCTTTTCCCTATCCAACAAGGAACTAAAACATACTTTATCACAACTTCGCAATACGCCGTTCTACTGTAACGACATAAGGATTTTCCTCTTGTGCTTCTTTTTGAATTTGCTCCACACTTTTAACGGCTTTCAATACCGCCTCCATATCGCCAAACCTTGCAGCTTCAATCGTGTAAAACATCACATCTCGCCAAAAGGCATAATAGCCGTTTTCCGTTTGGATAATAAGTGCGGTGTCAAACTCTAATTCATAAGGAATACCCGAATCGAACAGCTTTCCCTTTTCAACATCTTTAATAATATAAACGTTTACAATATTTTCCCCAACAATGTTTTCCTTGCATTTTCCACCCACAATGTGTGTTTGCAAAGCTTTCTTTTTATCCACCTCTACACACGCAAAGCAAGTTAACTCCACGCGGTCATTGTCGGGATAGTCATATAATACATATTCATTGTCCAAATCAAACAGTCTATCTTCAATCAACAATCTTGCAATTGAAAAATATCCATCGTCGCTATTTTCAATATACCCTTTCAAGAGTTTACCCTTCCACTCTTTCATCATTTCTTTCATTTCGTTTGTGAAGTTTAAATTATTTCCCATTACTCTTTTTCCTTTCAAAATGTATTCTCTGATTTTTAATTTTTCCCTGCATCTTTCCTAAATCCACCGCGGGGCTATCGGGGGTTGAAGTTTTTTTACGATAAACCACTCTACCACCGTCTTTCATTGTTTTTTGCACCCCGTGTTCATTCGGTAAAAACGTTTCTCTGCCACCTTTACTGATTTTAGAATAAAACCGCTTTGATTCTTTGTATTGATTTTCAGAATAAATTACACGCGCACCGCCTTTACCCCTTTTCCCGAAATATCCCCCTTTTGTCGTTGGATATTTTTTTCTCATTTTGTGGGCATTATAGTCCACCGTACCTCTTTTCCCTTTTTGCCGAGTATAACCCAAAAGCCATTTTAATAGTCCCATTATAAACCTCCAATACAAAATTGTCAAGTTTTTCCGCTTGCAAGTGCATTATACTACTTTTTCCCGTAAATTAAAATATTGATTTTTTTTAACAATTTTTATTACAATATTTTAAAGAAAATCAAAAAAACTCGAGATTTTTATTGAAAAATATTGTTTTTTGCAATGGTTTCCCCGTTTTTTTTCTTGACTTTTTTATTACAAGTTGTATAATAAAAGTATGATAAATGCAAATAATCTTATATTTCTTTCCCCGATTTCTATCCGTTTGCCAAACGAATTATACGACCTTATTGAAGCAGACGCGCGATTATTCGGTTTCAAAAAGAACGGTAAAGGTAATATCAACGGTTTCTTGAACGAGTTATTACCTACTATTGTTGAGGCACAATCCAATATCCAAGTCCCCGCTTTTTTAGGTAATAGTGACGAGCTGAACGCTTCCTTAGTTCCTCGTTCAATGTTTTATCTTGATAGCATTTTTAAGTCGCTATTAAAGGGAAATAACGTAACTATTTCTTTTAGAGTAAACAAGGCACATGAAAAAGATTTTCAGGAAATTTATGAAAATATTTTGCCCGTTTATAATATGGATTTTTCAGCACTTCTTCGATCCTTACTCACCCTGTACGTAATCAATCGACTCGCGATACGAGAACGCTTTTTACATTTTAAAAATTATACAGAAATTTCTAACGCAATTATAAATGAAAAGCAATGCCTTCTCTTCCTTAAAAAAGAAAGTTTGCTGCTTTCCTGTATGACAATTCTCGTTTCCCCTGTCAGCGACCGCAACGTACTTTTAGGCATAGAAGCAGAAACAGGAAACGCACACGCTATTCCTTTTCAGCTTGTAACAAACGCCGTCGTACAAAACAAAGACGGCATTTCCGTAAAAAGCAAACTTAAAATTCTAAAAAAGGCTTTTTCCGAATACATAAAAGCTGAAAAGAACTTACAGAAAAATTAACAATGATCCCCCCTCGATCAATTGCGACCGAGGGGGGACTTTTATGATATATTCTTTTTTAGGAGTTGCAGCGCCGTCTTTTCAAGCCGCGACACCTGCGCCTGCGAAATGCCGATTTCTTCCGAAATTTCCGTTTGTGTCTTCCCTTCGTAGTAGCGTAAGAGCACAATCTTCTTCTCTCGCTCGCCCAGCCGTCCAAGCGCTTCACGAAGCGCCACGCGCTCCGTCCAAATCTCGTCCGTGTTCTTCTCGTCCGAAAGCTGGTCCATCAAAAGTAGCGTATCACCCGCTTTGTTATAAATCGGCTCGTACAAGGACACGGGATCGGAAATGGCGTCCAACGCATACACCACTTCGCGCTCCTTAACGCGCATCTCTTCGGCGATTTTTTCAATCGTCGCTTCTTCGTCACGGCTTTCAATCCGTTCACGCGCCTTCAAGACCTGATACGCCGTGTCTCGAATACTCCTTGACACCCGAAGCGAATTCCCGTCCCGTAAGAAGCGCTTGATTTCACCGAGTATCATCGGCACGGCATACGTCGAAAAGCGCACCCCGACGGTAACGTCAAAATTATCAATTGCCTTGATTAGCCCATAGCACCCCGCCTGAAACAAGTCGTCCTGACAGGCATTGCGGCTTCGGAATCGCTTCATAAGTGACAGCACCAATCGAAGATTCCCTTCAATGAACGTTTCCCTTGCACGCTTGTCCCCCGCCTTAATGCGGAGCATCAGCTCCTCGTTTTCCTTTGCGCTCAAGCGCGGAAGTCCTGATTCGCTGATACCGCAAATTTCCACCCTTTGCATCTTAAATCCCCCTTTTTTCTTATGTAAAACGGTTGATTTTATCAAAAAAAGTGGCAGGCAGGTATGCGTTTAACAAAAAATAGGCGCAAATTCAGTATTTGGCAAAAGAGAATTTTTTATACCCTATTCCATCTTCCCTATCTCTTTTTTTAGCCGCAAAATAATCTTCTTTTCGAGCCTCGAAATATAGCTTTGCGAAATCCCCAAAAGGTCGGCAACGTCCTTTTGCGTCATCTCTTCACCACCGTGTAAGCCAAAACGCAAATACATAATTTTTCGTTCCCTATCGGTCAGCTTTTCAAGCGCCGCCGCCAACAGTTCGCGCTCCGCTTTACATTCCAGCTCCCCGTACACACTCTCCGCCGACGTTCCCAAAACGTCGGAAAGAAGCAGCTCGTTGCCGTCAAAATCGGTGTTCAACGGCTCGTCAAAGGAAATCTCGGCGCGCATCCTCGTCGTCCGTCGAAGGTACATCAAAATCTCGTTTTCAATGCACCGAGAAGCATAGGTCGCAAGCTTGATATTTTTATCCACACGAAAGGAGTTGACCGCTTTAATCAGCCCGATAGTACCGATAGAAATCAGGTCATCCGCTTCCACACAGGTGTTATCGAATTTTTTGGCAATGTACACCACCAACCGAAGGTTGTGCTGAATCAGCTTCGTCTTGGCTTCTTCCGCTTCTTCTTCCCCCGAAAACAACTGCTTCAACGCTTCACTTTCTTCTTCCGAGGACAGGGGGCGCGGAAGCGCTTCACCGCCGCCACAAACGTAATCTACCGTCGGTTTTAACTCGACTGCATGTATGCTGTCCAAAAACACCTTTACCACTTCACGAAATCCCATTTTTCTCACCGTTCCTAACGCAATTCCATTTCAGGAAGGAGTAATTTATACTCCTTTCCAAGCATATGTACCGCAGGCGAAAGGTATGCGTTTTTCAGCAATATTTCCCTGCCTTTTTGCAAAATTTTTACCCCATCGACGGGATAAAGCCCCACCGATTTTTCACCCGAAACCGTCCTAACCGTCATTCTTTCCTTCGGTTGTTCCGCCCCGAACAACGTATATAATACGTCAGGTGTTACAAAGCAAACAGCGTGCCCTTCAAAACAAGCGGTATTGCCCGTATCCACCATTCCATCAATCCGCATCCGCTTTTCGCCTACAACGATTTCACACGTCAGAATATGAGCGACTGCACGCCGACGCTTGTACAGCTTGCGAATCCCAAGAATCGACAGCGTAAAAAAGACGGTAAGCCCTGCAAAGAGCCCCCCGATAGGAAGCTTGGTTGCCACGCCGCCCCCTTCCATGACGTAATATTCCACGTCCAGCCCTTCCAAAACAGCTATTAGTCCACCGCCAAAGCAAAATGAAAAGGCATAGAATAAAATCATCGTCAACACATACCTGCCCCTACCGTTTTGCTTTTTTACGGCAATTACGCAAAGAAGCGCACCCACCAAAAACTTCAAGGTTAGCGCCGCCCAAGGCGGAAGAGATAGCAACGGGAAGCCTATCGCAAATGCGGCACCGACAGCTGCCGCAAGGCATAATCGCCATACGCATATTTTTTGTCTTGCCGCAAGAAGCGCCAACAGCAGTAGCGCCCCGTCCAAAAGCAGGTTTTCTAAAATTGCGTACTCCACGTAAATTTCCATAACCGCGCACCCTGATTATTATAACGGAAGCGCAAGGTCTATTTTTAAGCAATCCCGTCGAAGAAAAACGAATATTGCGTTTTTTGAAAAAATAAAAAGACAAGCGTTGTCGCTTGTCTTTTTTTATAATTATTCCGTTTTCAAAGCGATTGTTTCAATCACAACAAAGCTCTAAAACGCCGCAGGGTAATGACGAATCTCATCTCCGTACACTTCAATCACGTCAAATCGTGCGTTTGGCTCCGCGCGCTTCCCGAAGAAAAGGGCAATCCGTAAGTAGCGCTCCTGCTTCTCCTTGCCAACCGCTTGTTTTGCTTCGGCATAGTCCGCACTCGTCCTTGTTTTCACTTCCACAAACACAATTTCATCCCCACAGGAAAACACCAAATCCGCTTCCC
>JBGVQS010000013.1:0-169434 GCA_045127595.1 Candidatus Scatosoma sp.
CGTGTTGAGCGCAACCGTTACGCCGTTATCGCTCGCAGAAATAAACCCTGCTTTGCTTTCGGTAAAGATTTGCAAATCTTCTTCCGTCAAAACGACTTCGCTGTCGGTAGGCAATACGAACTGCCCGCCGCCGCGCACCGCGTCTACCACCTGCTTACCGTCGCACGTTGCCAAGAACGCGGAAATCGCGCCAAGCTTTTTACCGTATTTAGGACCAAGCGTTTTGAGCTGCGGTTTCAATTTATAAGAAATGAATTCGCTTGCGTCTTCCGCCGATTTATAAGCCTTGATGTTCAACTCGTCAAGAGCAATCGCTTTTAAGCCTTCATCCAAATCCCCTGCTCTTGCCGTTACAACATACATTTCCGCAAGGGGCTGACGATTTTTCACGTTGCCCGTGTTACGAGCCGCACGGCCAAGATTTACAACGTCGAGTACGGTATCCATCCCCTTTTCAAGCGCTTCGTCCACCATCGCAGCATCGTAAACAGGGAACTCGCAAAGGTGCACCGATTTCGGCGCGTCCTTGAAGAAATTCGGTACAAGATTGAGATACATTTGTTCCGCAATAAACGGCGTATAGGGCGCGGTGAGCTTCGCAAACGTTACAAGCACGTACCAAAGCGTCGTATAAGCCGCCGCCTTGTCTTCCGTCATTTCGCTGCCCCAATATCTATCTCTGCCGCGGCGCACGTACCAGTTGGATAAAATATCCGAAAAATCCTGCAACGCACGCGCGCTGTCCGTGATATTGTATACGGCAAGATTTTTATCCACCGTATCAATCAGCGTGTTCAATTTGGACAAAATCCATTTATCCATCAAGGAAAGCTTGCACTTCTTCAAGTCAAATTCCGCAGGATTGTAGTTATCAATATCCGCATACAAACAGAAGAACGCATACGTATTCCAAAGCGTGCCCATATACTTTCTCTGCGCTTCGGAAACCGCTTCGGGATAGAAACGCGACGGCAACCACGGCGCGGACGACGTATAGAAATACCAACGCACCGCGTCAGCCCCCTGCTTATCAAGCACCGACCAAGGATCGACAACGTTGCCCTTATGCTTGGACATCTTCACGCCGTTTTTATCGTTGACGTGTCCTAAAACGATACAGTTTTTAAAGGGCGCTTTATCAAACAACAGCGTGGAAATAACGAGCAACGTATAGAACCAACCGCGCGTTTGATCAACCGCTTCGGAAATGAAATCCGCAGGGAAGGTTTGATCGAACAAATCCTTATTTTCAAACGGATAATGGTACTGCGCAAACGGCATGGAGCCAGAGTCGAACCAGCAGTCGATAACCTCGGGCGTGCGAGACATTTTTCCACCGCACTTTGCGCAAGTGCAGGTAAGCTCGTCCAAGTACGGACGGTGCAATTCAATATCCTTCGGAGCACCCGTCTTTTGCGCGAGTTCTTCACGCGAACCGATCACGTCGATTTCTCCGCAATCGGGACAAACCCATACGGGCAACGGTGTACCCCAATATCTATCGCGCGACAAGCCCCAATCGATAACGTTTTCAAGGAAGTTGCCCATACGCCCTTCCTTGATCGTATCAGGCATCCAGTTTACCGAGCGGTTGGTTTCAATCAAGCGGTCCTTGATTGCCGTAACCTTGATAAACCAGCTTGAACGAGCGTAATAGATAAGCGGCGTATCGCAGCGCCAACAGAACGGATAGCTGTGTAAGACTTCCAACGTTTTCAAAAGCAAGCCGCGCGCTTTTAAATCCTTAACGACAGCGGGATCGGCTGCCTGCGCGCCAACGCCCGTAAATTCTCCGCAACCACTGGGGAATTTCCCGTCTTCTCCTATGAGCTGTACAACGGGCAAGCCGTAATTCTTCCCAACCTTATAGTCGTCTTCCCCGAACGCAGGCGCGATATGCACGACGCCCGTACCGTCGGAGAGCGTTACGTACGTGTCGCAGGTTACGTAATGCGCTTTTTCGCGGTAGTTGAATTTTTCTTTGCCGAACGGATATAACGGCTCGTATTCCGTATATTCGAACGCTTTCCCCTTTTGCGAAGAAAGCACCTTGTAGCCTTCTTCCCCGAGCACCTTTTCGCGTAAGCCGTCTGCCAAAATGTATTTTTCGCCCGTTTCTTCCATTTCTACGGTTACGTAGTCGTAATCGGGGTGCATACAAAGCGCAACGTTAGAGGGCAACGTCCAAGGGGTAGTCGTCCAAGCGAGAATGTAGGTGTTTTCCGCATTCTTCACCTTGAATTTTACAAACGCCGTCATTTGCTTGACGTCTTTATACCCCTGCGCAACTTCGTGGGAAGAAAGCGCCGTTCCGCAACGAGGGCAATAGGGCACGATTTTATGCCCCTTATACAAAAGCCCTTTCTTGTGGATTTCCTTTAACGCCCACCACTCCGATTCGATATAGTCGTCGTGATAGGTTACGTAGGGATTGTCCATATCGCACCAATACCCGACGCGGTCGGACATTTGTTTCCATTCGTTGGTGTACTGCCAAACGGATTTCTTACATTCCTTGATGAACGGCTCGATACCGTAGCTTTCAATCCCCGACTTATTTTCCATACCGAGCTTCTTTTCGACTTCAAGCTCCACGGGCAAGCCGTGCGTATCCCACCCCGCTTTCCTCAAAACGTGGTTGCCTTTCATGGTCTTATAACGGGGTACGATATCTTTCATAACGCGGGTTAAAATATGCCCGATATGCGGTTTTCCGTTTGCTGTCGGAGGCCCATCGTAGAAAGAAAATTCTTCTTTGCCTTCCGTTGCTTTCATACTCGCTTCAAACACTTTGTTTTCGTTCCAATAGGTAACGATTTCCTTTTCACGTTCCACAAAGTTAAGCGAAGTGTCCACTTTCTTGTACATAGACATATGCGTTTTCTCCTTTGGAGTATTTTATTTTAAAAATAAAAAGCTATCGTGCTTTGGAAAACACAATAGCTAAAAAAGCCGTAGTTTATAACCACCAAAACAAACCGTCATTTGCCGCCAAGGATAACGGGTCGCGACCCCGTACAAGACTACTCGTTGCCTTTCGCCTGTCAGCTTATAAGGTGATATTTTTTACGAGCCCCTTCTCCCTTTCACCGTAACGGGATTTCTCTTTGCGTCGGCTTGCCGTAAAAACGTTGTCCTTATTCAAACGCCTTTCTTTCTATTTTTTATTATTATACCTTATTTTTTTTCGTTTGTAAAGCGAATTGAGTAATATTTTTTGATTTTTATCAACCGAACAAGCCTTTACGAAGCTCAATCGAAAGCACCGTCATGCCCGTGCCCTCGAACACGCTTTTTATCCGTTCATCGGATACCTGCCCGTCGCATTCGATAAAAATCAGCCCTTTTTTATAGTTCCCCTTCGCCGCCGTGATTCCGTCTAACAGAGCAAGCTTGACCGCCATTTGCTCCGCGCATCGCTGACAGCATAAATCGTCTACTTTTATCGTCTTTTTCATAATCATTTACATTGTTTTGCAAAACAAAGCACTTATTAAAACTTTTTGCTATAAAGTAGAAAAACGGTCGGCAGTACACCAACCGTTTCTTTCGTTTACGGAGATACGCGGTTGATATCTCTGGGGAACATCGTCGCTTCGCGGACGTTCTTCGCGCCGAGAAGGTGCATCGTCAATCTTTCCAAACCGATGCCCAAACCGCCGTGGGGAGGCGCGCCGTATTTATGCAGCATAAGATACGTCGCGAATTCTTCGGGATTCATGCCCAATTTTTCCATCTTTGCCACCTGTTCGTTGTAATCGTGAACACGCTGACCGCCGGAAGTAATTTCCAAGCCCCTGAACAACAAGTCGAACGACAGCGTATATTCGGGATCTTCGGGATCGTCCATCGTATAGAAAGGACGCTTTTTGGACGGATAATGGGTAATGAAAATAAAGTCGGAATTAAACTGCTTTTTCGCATATTTCCCCAAAATTTGTTCTTCTTCGGGATCAAAGTCCTTCATATCCGACGGCTGATATTTAAACTTCTTCATGATAATTTCTTTCGCTTCCATGAATTTCAGCACGGGGATTTCCGTAATTTCGGGAATTTCAATATGGAGAAGCTCCACTTCCGTTTTATATTCCGTTTTCAAAAGGTTCATGATATATTTGAGCGCGCCCGTTTCCATGTTCATAATGTCTTCAAAGCTATCGATAAAGCCCATTTCAAAGTCCATGGAAATGTATTCGTTCAAATGGCGGCTCGTGTCATGATGTTCCGCGCGGAATACGGGCGCGATTTCAAACACTTTTTCATACACGGCAACCATTGCTTGCTTATAAAGCTGTGGGGATTGCGCAAGATATACCTGCTTTCCAAAATAATCGAGCTTGAAGACGTTCGTGCCCCCCTCTGCCCCTGCAAAATTGATTTTCGGGGAGTGGATTTCGGTAAAGCCTTGGAGAGAAAGGAACTCTCTAAAACCGCGCTGAATACCTTCCTGCAATTTAAAAATCGCACGTTCCTTGGGATTACGCAAGGTTACGGGACGGTAATCGAGCTTCGTCGAAAGGTCGCAATTTACCTGTTTTTTCGTAATAACGACGGGCGGAATTTCCGCAGGGTGAGACAAAAGCTCGATGTTATGAATCTGTAATTCGTAACGTTTAGAGCCGTCCTTCGTTTCGCCTGCAACGACTTTCCCCGTGATTTTCGCAGCGCATTCTTCTTTCACGTCTTCGCTCATGCGATAATCGGAAAAGCTTTCCGCATATACGCATTGAATCGTTTCACGCGCCGTGCGCACAATGACAAATGCAAAATCCGACATCATACGAATGTTGTGGATCGTGCCTTTGATGGTGATAATTTCGTTTTCGTGTTTCTCAAAATCCGCAAACGATACCGTCGTGGATTTCATTTCGCCTGTAATGGACATAATTTTTTATTCTCCCTATGGAAAATTTCCAACTATCATTTTAATACATTTGACAAAAAAAAGCAAGGGTTTTATAATAGAGTTATAAAAAATTTTGTTCGGGAGAGAAATCAAAATGCGCGTTCTTGCCATCAACGACGTTTCCTGCGTGGGAAAATGTTCCTTAACGGTAACCTTGCCGATTTTATCCGCTTGCGGAATCGAATGCAACGTTTTACCGACGGCGTTGCTCTCCACGCACACGGGCGGCTTCACGGGGTATACCTTTCACGATTTAACGCAGGAAATCCCCGCCATTTTGGCGCACTGGAAAACGCTTGGATTGCAGTTCGACTATATTTGCAGCGGCTATCTTGGAAGCATTGAACAAATTGAAACGGTCGCGCATATCAAAAAAACCTTCTTAAAAAAGGACGGTTTGTTTATCGTCGATCCCGTTATGGGAGACAGCGGAAAGCTGTACGCAGGGTTCACGGAAGCTTTCGTTGAGAAAATGCGCGAGCTTTGTTCGATTGCCGACTATATCCTGCCCAACGTAACCGAAGCTTGCTATTTATCGGGCGTCCCCTATCCCTTGACGAAAGAGAGCGCAAAAACCGCTTTGCAAACCCTGCAAAGGCTTTGTCCTCGCCCGATTATTACGGGAATTACGCAAAAGGACGGCGTTTCCGTTTGCTATACCGACGAGTTAGGGAATTCTAAATTCTATTCCCATGAAAACGTAGAAGGCTTTTTCTGCGGTGCGGGAGACGTATTCACTTCGGCGTTTCTCGGCGCGCTCGCTTGCGGAAAGTCGGAAGAAAACGCGGTCAAGCTCGCGTCCGATTTCGCGGCGGCGGCTATACGGCGTTCGGCTAAGGAAGTCCAAGACAAGCGTTATGGGCTGCCCTTTGAAAAGGAAATCTTTTCCTTCCTGAAAAATTTGCGCGCAACCCCCTCAATCCGTTGACAAACGCGCGCACGCAAGGTATAATGAAAGCACAATCTGCGGTGTTCGGAGTTCGGCGTTTATGCGGAATCCACAGTATTTATTCGGGAGCGGTCATTCGTGGCGATAGGCAAGGTCTGCATTGCGGAAAGTCCGATGCGTCAAGATGCGGCACCCACCTGCTTTTTGCGGGTTCACCCTTCGCTGAGGTGCGGCACAGGCGGATTATTTTGAAAATACACCGATTTTTCGATAAAATCGGCAAACGAAAAGGACGGTTTTCACCGTCCTTTTTTTGTACCGTTTCACGATTATCTTTGCACTCTGCCGCTCGCGTCGCCGCCCGCCAAATTGTTGACTTCCGCAACGCTGACAAGATTATAATCCCCTTCAACCGAATGCTTTAAGCAGCTTGCCGCAACTGCGAACTCGATTGCCTGCTGCGGTTCTTTTCCGTTCACAAGCGAATAGATCAAGCCACCGCCAAAGCTGTCGCCGCCGCCGACTCTGTCAACGATATGCATGGAATATTTCTTCGAGAAATACGCTTCGCCGCCCGTGTACAGCATACCCGACCAATCGTTGTCGTTCGCGCTCTTGCTTTCGCGAAGGGTGATCGCAACCCCTTTAAAGCCGAAACGGTCGGTCAGCTTCTTCGCAACCGAAATATACCCTTCTCTGTTCAGCTTACCGCCGTAAATGTCGGTGTTATCCGCTTCGATACCGAATACGTCTTTCGCGTCTTCTTCGTTCGCGATACAGTAATCGATATATTGACAAAGCTCGCCCATGACCGCGCCTGCTTTTTCTTTCGACCAAAGCTTTTTACGGAAGTTCAAATCGCAGGAAATCGTGATATTTTTCGCTTTTGCAGCCTTACAAGCTTCCACGCAAATTTCCGCAACCTCATCGGAAAGTGCGGGCGTAATCCCCGTGAAATGAAACCATTCCGCGCCGTCGAAAATCTTTTCCCAATCGAAATCCGCTTTCTTTGCCATCGCGATTGCGGAATACGCTCTGTCGTAAATAACCTTTGAGGGGCGTTGAGACGCGCCTTTTTCACAATAATAGATACCTACTCTTTCGCCGCCGCGAACGATCAACGACGTATCTACCCCGTATTTACGCAAGGAATTTACCGCCGATTGTCCGATTTCGTGCGCAGGCAATTTAGAAACGAACGCCGCGTGCATACCGTAGTTTGCAAGGGAAACGGCTACGTTTGCTTCCGCGCCGCCAAACGTCGCTTGATATTTTTCGCTCTGCACAAAACGAAGATACCCTTCGGGGGCAAGCCGCAACATCAATTCGCCAAAGGTTACAATCTTTTTCATAGTTATTTCTCCATTATATAATTATTTTTTTAATCGTCGTTTCCAAGCTGTTTAAAGCCTTTTCCGCGCACTTCCGCGGAGTCGTTCACAATAATAAACGCATTTTCGTCCACGTCTTTCACAATTTGCTTTAATTGTGTAAGCTGATGGTTCTTTACGCAAGTAAGCAGCACGTTTCTTTCCTTTTGCGTATACATACCCTCGCCGTTGAGCATGGTAATGCCGCGTGGACTGTTTTTCAAAAGCACGTCGGAAATTTCCTTTCCCTTATCCGTGATAATGATACACAGCTTGGATTTATCCAACCCAACGAGAATCATTTCCGAAATTTTGGTACTGCCGAAAATTACAATCAACGCATGAAACATATTCGACGGGTTTTTCAAGAAAATCGCGCCGAGCACGACAATAATCCCGTCCAAAATTCCTACGCATACAGGGATACTGATAAAGCGCGCCACTCGATTGATCAATCTACCCAAAAGTTCCGTACCGCCGCTAGAAAACTGATATCGCACAAACAAGCCGATCCCCACGCCTTGGCAAATACCGCCGTACAGCGCCGCCAAAATCCCGTCTTCCGTCAGGGGGGGACAAAGCGCCAACAAATCGGTAACGACGCTGAGCGTCGCAATCGTTATCAAACAACGGAAAATAAATTTCCAGCCTTGAAACTTAATCGCCAAAATCAAAATCGGCAAATTGATTGCAATAATCAAAATCCCCACGGAGATTTTATCATACAGGATATTGATGAGTACCGCAAGACCGCTGATACCGCCGGCTACGACGGAATTCGGTGCGAGAAACAAGCTCGTGCTAGCGCCGTAAAACAAACAGCCGACCAGCATGAACAAATACCCTTTTGCTTCTTCCCAAATTTTTTTACTCATATTTCTCCAAAGCTTCCTTTACGAAGAACGAGCCACCGATAGCGGCAATTTTATCCCAGGCAAGGAATTCGTCGATATTGCTTCTGTCAACGCCGCCCGTAGGAATGAATTTGATTTGAGGGAAAGGCGCGGCAAGCGCTTTCATTGCTTTTAAGCCGCCGTATACGTTTGCAGGGAAAAATTTCACCGTCGTAATTCCAAGCTCCAACGCCTGCATGATTTCCGTAGGCGTTACGCAGCCGGGATAGTAGGGAATTCCCCTTTCGTTACAAATGTTCGCAACCGCCACAGACAACCCGGGGGAAACGATAAATTGCGCACCCGCTTTGAGCGCCGCTTCGCACTGTTCTCCGTTGATAACCGTGCCTGCGCCGATATTCATTTCAGGATAGTTTTTACAAGCGTAAGCAATCGCTTCCGCCGCGCAAGCCGTACGGAAGGTAATTTCCGCCGTATTGATACCGTTGTTTTTCAACGCCTTTAAAATTTTATCCGTTTCCAAAAGTTCCTTGATCACCACTACGGGTACGTACTTTTCCATGCTGTATTTCTCCTTATTTATTCATATTTAAATATGCCATTGCGTTATAATAGCATACGTCTTTCACAACCTTGCCGACAAGTTCTTCGTTTTGCGTCATTTCGCCCTTTTCCATCATTTCCCCAAAGTAATTGCAAAGAATTCTTCTGAAATAATGATGACGGGGATAGGACAAAAGGGAACGGCTGTCCGTCAACATACCCACAAACGCGCCGATATGCCCCGTTGCCGTCAAATCCTTCAAATGCTTTTCCATGCCCACTTTATTATCCAAGAACCACCAAGCAGGACCGTATTGCATTTTCCCTTTTGCTTCGTCGCTTTGGAAAGAACCGATCAGCGTCATAATTTCCGCGTTTTGCTTGGGATTGAGATTAAATACGATCGTCTTAGGCAAAGCCCCTTCGCTATTCAATCTATCAAACAAGCGCGACATCATTTTAATCGAATTTTCGTCGGAAATGCTATCAAAGCCCGTATCCAGCCCAAGCTTTTCCAGCATCACTGCATTGTTGTTACGCATCGCGCCCACGTGCAATTCGGTTGCAATCGAATACTTTGCGTACAGCTTAAACAGAAAATAGGTCAAATAGCCCTTGAACGTTTCGCTTTCCGCTTCGTTGACCGCTTCCCCCTTTCTACGCTTAGCAAACACCGCCGCCGCGTCCGCTTTTTCAGACACCTTGTAAACGCGCTCTAACGCAACGTCCGCCGCCGTCGTTCCAACGGCAATAAACGCCTGTAAGCGTTCTTCAATCTTCATTTCCAGCTCGTCCAAATCCTGCACGTTGCCAAGCTTATCCACAAATTCGTTGTATTTTTCCGCTTCGATATTCATAATCTTATCCGCACGGAACGCAGGAATTACCTTGAATTGATACCCCTTTTGCGCGATTGCAGGGAACGTGGACAAATCGTCGAAAATCTCGTTCGTCGTAAACAAGTGGGTAACGTTCGATTTTTCAATCAAGTATTGCGGCGTGATCTTGTTCAGCGCAATATATTCGTTGCACCAATTCCAAATAAGCTCCGCATTTTCTTCGTTGATTTCCAAATCACAGTTGAAAAATTCACGCAATTCCACCTGCGACCAATGGTATAACGGATTGCCAAACGCAGTCGCTACCGTACGGCAGTAAGCAAGGAATTTTTCCTTATTGCTCTTGTTTCCCGTTATGTATTCCTCATTCACCCCAAAATTGCGCATCAAACGCCATTTGTAATGATCCCCTGCAAGCCATACCTCGAAAATATCGTTGAATTGCTTATTTTCCAAAATCTGCTTTTCGGACAAGTGGCAATGATAATCGAAAATCGGCATATCCTTTGCATACGTGAAATACAATTTTTCCGCCGTCTTATTCGTCAAAAGAAAATTATCTTTAATATAACTCATGGTTTTTTCTCCTTTATTTTACCATTGTATCGTATTGTAATCTCTCTAAAAAGCCAACGCTAAAACTCGTTTAGGGTAACAATGAAATCCCTTTAAAAATGCTCCTTACCGCACAAAAAAGACATTCTCCCCATATTACCTTATAGATTATAGCACCTTTTATTGCTTTTTTCAATCCTTTTGCGTAATTTTATCAGAAAAATATTGCCGCATTTTATCCATGCGGCAACTTTCATTATTTATTATTTATTTTTATAAAAAGTAAGCGTTGCGGTCGTTCCCGTCAAGCCGTCCACCTTGAAAACGTAGGAAACGGCTTGTCCGTTATCGTCCTTTACCGTTTTGGAAAGGGAATCCCCCACCCCGAACGTATACTCGTAATCGGACGCTTTTATCAACTCGATTAGATTATCTTCCGTTCCGTAATACTCGTCGGAAGAGTCGGTGTTGGTATTGTAAATATCGTAATAGGTTTCCCCTTCGTAAATTTCTTTATACAAGCTCGCGTTGACGTGGTACACCAAAATCCCTTCTTCTTCGAAATATCCGTATTCTCCCGAATTCAAGCCGTTGTTCGTGTAATACACGAGCAGGAAATATTCCTGATACGCCCCAAGCGCTTCGTCAAAGTTGTTTGCAATCAGTATCGTATCTCCGTTTTTAGAGAAATCTTCCAACGTCAGCGTAACCGATTCTTCCGCAACCACCAAACGAGATTTGGTCAACCAACCGTAATTAAATTTGGTAAACGGATTATGATCCCCAAGCATAGAATCCATCACGTCATAGCCTTCTAAGGGCGCGCCTACGTACGCCGTATCGTAATAATCGTCCGCACCGAGCACGTGCCCAAATTCGTGTATGTACGTATACGTATTCACGGCGTTTTTATCGGTGTATTGCAAATCCCCGTTTTTGTCTTCCGTTTCATACAAAAACTGATAGGACGCCCAAAGATAATCTTTCGCGCAAACGCCGTCGTATTCGTAATAATTATCCTCATTGTCCGTGTAAATATTCCAATATCGATACGCCCATTCAAAATCACTCTCGTCGTTTACATCCAAAGTATTGATCAAAATCACCGCGTCGATATACCCGTTTCCGTCCGAATCAAATTTCGTCAAATCCATCGATTTGGAAAAATACGCAAGCGCTTCGTCCATGACCATCTGATCTCCGATCGCTACTTCTTCTCCGTCGTATTCCGTCGTTTGATTTTTATAATAGCCGCTTGTATATTTCGGCATAAACCATGCGCTCGGCAATACAAAATCCAGCTCTAATTTTCCATAACTCGAAATTCGATAATACTCGCTGACGGAATAGGAATCCGTTTCCCCCGCTTCGCCGTTAAACGCCTTATCAAGCGTTGATAAGGAATAACCCCTGCTCGCCGCGGTTACGTCGCTAAATTCCACGGGAATAACCAAAACGGAAACGGGCTTATCCCCCGAAACCGTCGGACAGCCGTCCAAATAAAAGCCTTGCTCGGTTACGTTTTTCACGTACGCCGCTTTGGTGAAATCCACTTCGTAAACGCCGTTTTTGCCACTCGGCAAGCCCTTGCCCGCATTCGTCAAAATATCGTATTCCGTTTCTCCCCCAACGTTGCCGCCTTGCCCGTCGTTGTTGGAAACAGGATACACGTATACGTCCACCCAGCTTTCGCCGTCTTCCAAATAATACGCCATATCCACGAACGTATCGCCATTGTCGTAATAATACCACGTGTCGCCGTAGCTATCCTGTTCCGTTCCCGAAAGCACGTAGCCCATGGCAACAAATTGCGCGCGGTAAGCGTCAAACTCCCCTTTCGTATTCCCTGCCGTATAGAAATTTACGCCGTAATCATATACGTATTCGTCGTAGTATTCTTCCGCGTAATATTCGTTGTTGGGAATAAACGGAATTAAATCCAAACCGCATTTTGTAAACAACGCCTTGTCCGCCGCCGTAAAATCGGTATATTCGTATTTTTCCGTATCCTTGCCGCTCTCGCTCGGTTTTTCCGCAGAGCTTTCTTCTGAAGAATTTTCCGAAGAATATTCCGACGAGTATTCAGAAGAAAAACTGCTTTCTTCTTCCTGAGAACCCGACGACTGTGCGGCGGAATCGGTACAAGAAACAAACAAGCACCCTGCCATACACAGCGCCAACAATGCGCATAAACGTTTTTTCATAAGCAACCTTCTTTAATGAAATAGATTTTTTATAGTATAGTATTTTTTTCGTGAAATTACAAATGATTTTCAACGACCTTGTACCGTAGCCGAACGTAAGAGTTTTTCAACGGCTGTACGCTTTCCAGCTCCAACACGCACAAAGCGGACAATTCCGCAACGGAACGGATGGCTTCTCCGTCCACCGCCGTCGTTACGTTGCCGCCCCCAACAAGCAAAGGCGCTATGACAAAATCCACGTAGTCTATCAATTTTTCACGCAAAAACAAGCCGTTGAGCTTACCGCCCGACTGCAAAGTTAAACGCTCGCAGCCGAACTTCTTCTTTATATATGCAAGCGCCGCCGCCAAATCCAATTTTTCCTGCAAAAGGATATGTAAGTTATCCGCTTGCACGGCAAAAGCAGGGTGGACTTTATTAGTCGTAATCAAAACGAAATGATCCGACCGCGCGCAAAAATACCGCACGCCTTGTTCGGTTAAGTGCCGATTGTCGATCAGCACGAAAGATACGGGCGTTTTTGGGGGTAGTTCCCGTTCGTTTACCCCGATTTTCGCCTGCACCCTGCCCGTGTTCAGCGACCAAAGATCGGTGGTTTGCTCAATATCATAATATTGCTGTAAACCTTCCGCTACGCCGCGGATTTTCGGTAAATCGCGATCAAAATCCAACTCGTCCGTGCTGCCCGTAGTAATCTTCCCGTCCAAGGAAGTCAACAAAAACAAAGTCGTAATCGGTCTTTTCATATTTATCCTTATCCCTTTATTTTCCCGTCAATAATTCTTCCACAACGTGCAATGCATCTTCCGCAGTCAAATCCGAAGAAACTGCCTCGTTTACGATATACAAATAATAATGCTTGCCGCCGTAACTAAAAAACGCACACCCCGTTTTTTGTCCGTCTTCCGTCAATAAACCGTACCGCACGGTTACACCGTCTATCTGTTTTACGTTTTCCAAACGTGTGGCAACAAACCATTCCTCAAACGTAATTTCTACACCGCACACACGCAATAAAATTTCCGTCCCCGTCGCCGAAGCATACTTTTCTTCCCTTGCAATCTCATCGCCCGTTTGCTTGTCCGTATATACCGCGCTTACAATCGAAGCTTGAGAATATCCGTCTAAATACAAATATCCGCCCTCTTGTAACCGTTCGCTCGTAACCGTCCTATCATATTCCCCCACCGCATAGATTTTACCGGGCGCGGACGGTGCTTGCGCGTCTTCGTCCCCCGTTTCGGGCGCGCTTGTTTCAGGAATAATCGATTCACTTTCCTGTTCGCTGCCCGCTACCCCTGCGCCGCCCCCTTGGGGAGTCTTTTCATGCATTTTAGGGAGTATCTGCGTAACGCCGATTGCGGCAATAATCAAAGCGAAAACCGCCGCCCCTGCCCAAGATAAAAATTTACGCGAAAATACGCCACGGCGAGCCCGTTCTTCCCTGCGCTCGTCCGTTCGTTGGGGAACAACCGTTTTTTGAAGAAGCTCGTCTTTTTTTTGAAGCTTTTCCCAAGCACGGCGCTTCTCTTCCCGTCCTTCCCTTTCTATCAAATTGTGAAATTTATTTTTTCTCGACATATTTTTAACCGTTTACTTCTTATACCCGTTTCCAAGGTCAATCGTCCACTTCTTCCTTTGATTTTTTTAAAATTTCCGCAACGATTTTTGAAACCCGCTTATGTACGTTAGACTTTTTCATGCCCAACATATTCGCTATTTCCGCATAGGAATATTCTTCCCAAAACTTCAAATATACAAGCCGTCTATCCAGCTCTCCGTATTCCTTCAACCAACGCCACAGCTCGTCCGAAGCTGCCAACGCCTCGTCAATCCCCGTTTCTTCCGCGTACAAATTCTCCTCAATGGGTAGATAATCTAGCCCCTTTTTATTGAAATCGTACGCTTCGTTTTGCACGATTTTACAAAGCCAGTTATATCCGTCCTTTGTTTTATCGAAGGTGCGTATAGACGAAAACGCTTTCAAATAAGCGTTTGAAAGGGTATCTTCCACGTCGTTTTTATCGCGAAGATACCGATAGGCAATCCCTTTTAAATGGTTGTAAGTCCTTTCAAATAAAAGTTCTTTCCCCTGCTCGTCGCCTTGCTGTATCCGCAATAATATTCGGTTGACGTCATTCTTAAAAACGGACATAAACACCTCTATTATTTATTGTAGCACAATTCCCCGCAAAAGTCAATGCCCATAAAAAACAAAGGACCATCGAAAAACACAATTTTTCGGTAGCCCTTCTCTATATGATAAGCGAAAAAATATATTTCTTCCGCCGATAGAAACAGTATCGGCGTTTTTCTTGGTTTTATGCGCATATGAAAAAGTTTTTTACGTTTCTTCTTTTTTACCTCGAATATCCAAGCCTTTAAGCTTCTCGTCCTCGAACACAAGCCCCCGTTGCACCGTTGCGTATCCGTACTTTTCACGGATTTTCGCAATCGCGTCTTCGGCGCGTTCCCGCTTTTCGTAACTCGTTCCGTTCTCCATAACGCTATCTAAAAGGGACATTTGCTCTACGTGATAATCAAACCCCGACAGCGTTACCCCCAACATTCTAACCTGCGTACCGTAGGGAAAATGCTTACAAAACAGCTCGTATGCGGTCTTGGCAACGTCGCCGCAAAGCGCGGTGGGCGGCACTTTCGTTTGACAAGTCGTGTCCTGCATTTTTTCATTTCTTACGACGATATGTACAGTGTTCGCCCGTCCAACGTCCGCCGCGCGCTGCCTTGCCGTTACGCTTTCCGAAAGGGCGTAAAACCAACGCTTAATTTCTTCCCTGTCCGATATATCCTTCGGCAAAGTCGTCGAATTGCCGATCGATTTTAAATCTTCCTTTTTCTTTTCAAAATGCACTGGCTCGTTGTCTTCGCCGCGCGCGTAAATTTGTAGCTGCTTTCCGCGTTTTCCAAGCGTTCTTATCAGCAATTCCCCGTCCGCGTTCGCCAAATCCCCGATCGTTTTTACACCGAGCTTTCGCAGCATTTCTTCCGTGGATTTCCCCACGAATAACAGCTCGGATACGGGCAAGCACCAAACGATTGAACGGAAATTATCTTCCCGTATCTGTGTTACCGCGTCGGGCTTTTTCATCTCGGAAGCAAGCTTTGCAAACACCTTGTTAAAGCTTACGCCGACGGAAACGGTCAAGGATAATTCTTCCTTCACCGTTTGACGGATCTTTTCGGCTATCTCCATACCGCTCCCGAACAAAAACGTGCTTTCCGTCATATCGAGCGAACATTCGTCAATACTGCATTCTTCAATCTTTTCGGTAAAGCGGGAATAGATTTCCACCACCTTTTGAGAATACCGCTTGTATTCGTGAAAGTGTGAACCGACCATTTGTAAATCGGGACATTTTTTCAACGCGGAATACACCGTTTCCGCCGTCTTGATCCCGAATTTTTTCGCTTCTTCGTTCTTTGCAAGCACGATCCCGTGCCGTTCCTTTGGATCTCCGCAAACGATCAAGGGCTTGCCTTTCAAGCTCGGGTTTAACGCAATTTCCACGGAGGCAAAAAAGTTATTCAAATCGGAATGTAAAATCACTCGGTTTTTTTGCATTTTCCCCTCCGTAGTCGCCTTATCTTAAAAATTCTACGACGCTGTGCGCCGCAACGTTCCCTTCCCCTACCGCTTTTGCGTATTGATAGGGTCTGCCCGTACAATCCCCCGCGGCAAAACAGCCCTTTAAGTTGGTGGACGTATCCCGTTCCACCTTTACGTGTCCGTTCTCCGTTTCTAAGCCGCCCACCAAAACCGCAGGCGAAACGCATTCCCGTAACATAAACACGCCGTCCACAGGGATTTCTTCCAAGCTACTTTCCCCTGCTTTCACGTCGAATACAAGTTTATTCACCCGAAGTTTTCCGTCGATCTTACGCGGCATTTTTCGAATAATTTCCACGTTTTCCGCTTGGATTTCCATGGGCTTATACATGGGTATCAAATATACCTTTTTAGCAATTTTCGCAAGGTATTCGATTTCGTGTTCCAAACGCTTTGCCGTGCAAAATACGCCGATCGTTTTGTCTTTATATAAAAAGCCGTCGCAGGTCGCGCAATAGCTTACCCCGCGCCCGACAAAGCTTTCTTCTCCGTCGATTTGGCGCACCGATTCCACTCCGCAAGCAAGTATTACCGTGCGGCTTTCGTAGGTTTCCCCTGCCTGCGTCATCACGGCAAATTTCTCTTTCAACGCGTACACGCCTGCCACCTTTTGATCGAGTACCGTAATTTTCGCGTCATCAAGTTGCCCTTTTAACGCCGCGGAAAACTCCTTTCCCGTAACGTTAGAAAGACCTGGATAATTGTGGATAAACTCCGCCTTTTCTACCTTTTCGCTGACCGTGGGAGAGCCGATCAATAAAAATTCTTTTCCGTTTGCCTGCAACGTGAGCGCAGCGGAAATCCCCGCGACGCCGCTGCCGACGATTATACAATCCAACATAGCGTTCTCCTTTTTATCAGTATAGCACATTGCCGTTAAAAAATCAAGCCTGCACGTAAAATAATCCCCCTTTTCGAAAAGAAAAAAGCACGCTTGTCCGCGCGCAAAACAGTTGACTTAATCTAATAGAAGTGTTACAATGATTTTGAACGAATACCAAGGAAGATTTTACAAATATGAACAAAGTAAAGAAATTATCCTTATTTCTTGCGGCGGCGATTGCAGTTTTCATGCCTGCATTCTCTTTCCAAAAGACGGAAAAAACCGTTTATGCAGCGGAAATCAAAACGACCGCAACGGGCTATGACAGCGCAGACGACGTCGTGTATAAAACGGCGGGCGGCTATACCGTCAACTGGGGCGCACGCGGAGAAGATTGCGTATTTTTAAGCAGCAGAGCCGTTTCCTTTTATACAGGAAATTACACCTACGCTACCCTTTCCAAAAACAAGGGCGGTTCGTCGCAATCCAACGCGCCGAGCAGCGCTTTATACTCCGCTTTAAAAAATATGATGATTGCGAAGCATAAAACGCAAACGAGTTACGGCGCTACGCGCGATATGTACAAATACACCGATTGCGTAAGCAATAATTACAGCCAAATTTCTTCTTTTTATTCAGGAATAACCTTATCGGGAACTTGGGATAGCGGTAAAACTTGGAACAGAGAACACACTTGGCCGAACAGTAAAGGCTTAGGCGGCAACGACGAGAACGATATTATGATGCTCCGTCCGACGTCTGTAAAAGAAAACAGCTCCCGCGGAAATACGGCATACGGACAAAGCGGCTCCTATTACGATCCAGGCGAAAGCGTGCGCGGCGACTGTGCGAGAATTGTTTTATACGTGTACGTGCGCTGGGGCAACACTTCAAACATGTGGGGCACAAGCGGCGTTATGGAAAATTTGAACGTCCTTCTTAAATGGATGGAAGAAGACCCCGTCGATACTTGGGAAATGGGCAGAAACGACTCGGTACAATCCATCACGGGCACGAGAAACGTTTTCGTTGATTACCCCGAATACGCTTGGTTGCTCTTTGGAAAAGCCATCCCCGAAAATATGTCTACCCCGTCGGGAATCGCAAACGACCAACAAGTGGTAACTCCTCCTGAAAATTCTTCAAGCTCGTCGGAAGTAGTAACTCCTCCTGAAAATTCTTCAAGCTCGCCAGAAGTAGTTATTCCCCCTGTGGTTACTCCCCCCGAAAATTCTTCCAGCTCGTCGGAAGTAGTTACTCCCCCCGAAAATTCTTCCAGCTCGTCGGAGATAGAAACTCCCCCTGCGACCTCAGGCGGTCATACGCACACTTTCGGAGAATGGTTCACAACGAAAGAACCAACGGAAACGGAAGACGGCTATGAAATGCGCGTATGCTCGGCTTGTCAATCGATAGAAATCAAACCGATTCCTGCGACAGGTACGGGAAACCCTGACAGCGTACCGAGCGATACTATAATCGATCCGTCCGCAAGCAACGTTGCATCAAGCTGCGGCGCAAGCATCACCGCTCCGTTCGTTGGCATATTCTTAATGACGGCGCTTGGCTTTATCACTTTAAAACGGAAATAATAGATACGTACGTTAAAACTCCTGCGGAAAATTCCGCAGGAGTTTTCTTTTTAAAATTTTTCAGTTACGTACATATGGAAGAATTCCGCACATTCATCCACCCATTTTTTCGCTTTTTGCAAGCCAACGTGGGGGGCGTTATTTTCCAAATTCGCCGTGGAAAACCCGTGCACGCCCGTAGGATACATATGCAATTCGTAAGGAATCGAATACTTGTCCAAAGCAAATGCATATTTTAAAGCGTTGCTCGCAGGGACAACCTGGTCGTCCGTTGTCGCCCAAATAAATGCAGGCGGCGTATCTTTCGTAACCGCTTCATTTAGATTGAGCGTTTTTAACAGCTCCGTTTTTTCCTCTTCGGAATATCCTGCCAACAAATTGATATATGAACCTTGGTGTCCGTTATTTTTCGTAATAACGGGATACGAAAGTCCCACTGCCGTGGGTTTGCAGTCGAGCATTTGCCCAACTCGTTCGGAAATGGAAGGGTATTCAACGGCAAGATTCGCCGTCAAATGTCCGCCTGCCGAGAACCCAACAACAAAGACTTCGTCTTTATTTACGCCGTACTCTTCCGCGTGTTTCTTTACGTAATCCACCGCCGCCGCAAGCTCGAAAAGCTGATCGGGATAGCGTCCGTTCGGCGCAACCGTATAGGTCAAAATAAACGTTTGAAAACCGCGAGCCAAAAAGGCTGTTGCTACCGTTTCCCCTTCTCTCTTGCTGACCATACCATAGCCGCCGCCAGGCACAACAATCAGCGCAGGACGTTTCCAACCGATCGTATTTTCCCCGTCCCAAGGATAATCGATTGTAAGACAGTCCAAAGTACCGTTTTGTAAAAAGCCGTATTCATTTTTCAAAAAAATTCTTTCGCTTTTCATTCTGTTTTCTCCTTAAAAAATTCCGCATAAATCGCTTTAATACACTCGGCGCAATCTTTGCCTTCCACGCCGACGATAATATTTAACTCGCTTGAACCTTGATCAATCATATTCACGTTCACGCCCGCGTCCGAAAGCGCCTTAAAAAGTCTTGCGGAAGTACCGACGTTTTTCGCCATACCGTGCCCTACCGTCGCCACCAAAGCAATATCTTCGTGCACGTACATTTTATCGGGATTAACCGCCTTTTCCATTTCATCTAAAAGGGTATTTAAAATGCCGTTCTTTAAGTATTCGTTATCGATAACAAGGGACATGGTATCGATTCCCGACGGCAAATGCTCAAAGGAAATCCCATGCTTTCCGATCACGGCAAGCACCTTTTGCACGAACCCGATTTCCGCGTTCATCAAGGATTTTTCCAACGTAATCGCCGTAAAGCCTTTCTTGCCAGCAACCCCCGTAACAACGTTACCGTCCGTCTTACGCATAAAGGTTTTGACAATGTACGTACCTGCGTCGTCGGGGCGGAAAGTGTTGCAAATACGAATGGGGATCCCTGCGCTGCGCACGGGAAAAATCGATTCGCTATGTAAAACGTTCGCGCCCATATACGAAAGCTCGCGAAGTTCTTGATAACTAAGTTCGGGAATGAGCTGCGGCGCGTCTACAATTCTTGGATCGCAAGCGTAAAAGCCGCTGACGTCCGTCCAGTTTTCATACAAAGCCGCCTTTACTGAGCGTGCCACAATCGAGCCGGAAATATCTCCGCCGCCGCGGGAAAAGGTCTTTACTTTCCCGTCCGCGCCAAGCCCGTAAAAACCGGGGATTACCGCTCTTTCATACTTAGAAAGCACTTGTTTCCCAAGCGCAAACGTTTCTTCCGACAAAGTACCATCTTCGTTAAACCGAACGAATTCCGTCGCGTCTACGAACGGCACGTTTAATACCGCCGACATAATATGCGCGGCAAGAAATTCTCCGCGAGAAGCACAATAGTCCCGTCCCGCACCGTTTAAAATTTCTTTTTCCGCTTCGTCTAAGCTTTCCGTTATGTTTAAATTTTTGCCGATTTCCTTTTCAATGTTTGTAAATCTTGCGCGGATTTTTCCGTACGTTTCTTGAAAGAGTGCAAGCTTGCCTTCTTCCACAGCGTCCGAACATTGATAGAGTAAATCAGTTACCTTAATATCTCCGCTGTAACGTTTTCCAGGCGCGGAAACAACGACGTAGCGGCGCTCTTCGTCCGCTTTGATGATTTTTGCAGCGGCTAAAATAATATTCCCGTCCGCCATGGACGTTCCGCCGAATTTACATACCTTTATGCCCATACAACTCCTTCAACTTCGCTCAGGCTTCTTTCAAGTTCCCCTAAAATCAACCTACGTTCAAAACAACTACGATAAACGTAGCCAGCAAAAGCGTAATAAGCTTGATCCAGAATTTAGAAACGAATACGTTTTTTAAAAATTTTTTCATAGCTTATCTCCTTTGGGTTTTCTTATCCGTTAAAGGCATTTCTTGCCAATAATAATCCTTCAATGCGTCGAGCAGCATATCGTAATCGGCATACCGCGTTACGCTGCCCTGTTTCACAATCGAAATGATCCCCGTTTCTTCGGAAACGACAAGGGAGATTACGTTCGCCGCTTCGGTAATCCCGATTGCCGCACGATGACGAGTACCGTATTCCTTCGGATAGCTCGTTTTTTGCGTCAAGGGTAAGAAACAACCCGCCGCCTGAATTTTATGTCCGTGAATGACCATAGCACCGTCGTGCAAGGGCGCTTTCGGGAAGAATACCCCCTCGATCAGCTGCGTGGAAATTTCCGCGTCCAAGGTAACGCCGCTTTGTAAAACCTGCTTCGGCAAACGGCCTTGCGAAAGAACAATCAGCGCGCCCACGTTATTTTTCGACATGTTTTGCAGGCTTTTGATGATATTATTGATACAGCGCTCCGTTTCCGCTTGGGATCTGGTTTCCGTATGCCCCGTTACCCCTGCGTTCGGCGTACTCCGTTTTTCCGAATGAATATCCCAAAGACTCTTTTTCAGTTCCACGCTGAACAAAATCAGCATCACCGCAGACACCAAAATAATGTAGAACAAATAAAAGGATTGCGTCATCAAGGTCGAATCGAATACGTGCAAACCGCCGCCGACAATCAACACGATCCAATACACGATCATCAATTTTGTCGCTTCGTTTTCACGCAAAATCTTCGACACAAAAAATACCAGCGCGAAAAAGAACAAAATTTCGATACCGTAAATCAATTCGAAATTCTTAAAAAATTCAATCACGCCGTCTTTAAACGCTTTCGCCGAGTCCATTGTAAAAGCCAAAAGCCATGCTTTCATCGTTATCTCCTTTTTCCGCTTTCACAAGCGGGATAAATCGATTTAGTAAAATTTATAAGCACTCTATTTATGATAAAAACCATTATACTATTATTATATAAGATTCTTTTTGAAAAATAAAGCTTTTTTCCTCTTTTTTCCGCTTTTTTTTGTTTATATTGTGAAAAATAACTGCGCCGTTACCTTTTTGAGCGCCGCTTGCGGGGTCATTTCCCCGCATTTGATCCCGCTAATCGCTTCGTATACGTCCGTATACAACTGTCGCAGTTCGTTCAAGGGGAATTTTGCCGCCTGTTCGCGGTTTTTCTTCACTGCGTATTCCTTTAATCCAAGCGCCATAGCCGCTTCTTTATCGCTTCCCCGACAAAGCCGCACGTCGTATAATCCCTTGAAATAGGACGCGAGCGACGAGAGCAACGACGTTTCATTGAAACCGCGCGTCGACAAATCGTTTAAAATGGTAATGAACGCCGAATAATTTTTCCGCGCAAGCGCGTTGGCAAGCTCGTAAATCTTATACTCCGCGTCGGGATAAACAAGCTCGTCAACGATCTCGTCCGTCAACCGTTCCGCACCAGTAGCCGCGCAGTAGGTCAAGAGTTTTTCCGTTTCCGCGCTAATTCTGGACATATCGTACACGCAAGCCGTAGCAATCTTTCCGCAAGTAACGCCGTCCGCATATACCCCTGCACGTTTACAGGTAACGTAAATCCATTTTTTAATGGTTTCCTCATCCGCTTTCCCGCAATCTACAAATGTAACGTTTTCCTTTTTCGCAAGCACCGCGCTGCCTATCTTGCCCTTTCCAACGTTGGTAATAATTAAAATACTTTCCGTCGGCGGATTTGCAAACAAGTCCTTTAAATAATGCTCAAATTCCCTTTCCGTGGGATAAAATTCCGTTACGCGAACAACCCGTTTTTGACTCATAAAAGGAAAACAGTTCCATGCATCGGAAAGCGTTTTTATCTTTTCCCCCTTTAAGGAAGCACCGTCGTAGGAAACGTAGTCCAAGGTTTTATCCTGTAAAAAACGGCTTTTTAGAAGTTCTTCTCCTCGTTCGCGAAAGTACCCTTCTTCCCCCTCGAAAAGATAAATAGGGCGAGCGCCGTTTTCATCCGTAAATTTCTTTAATTCAACGTATTTCAAGCCCTTGCCCTCCTTATATCTTTATTATTATAACACACCGCTTTAAAAAAAGCAAGAAAATACAAAAAAACTCTTTTTTTGTTCCGTATAAATTTATCTACGCAAAAAACCTCGCCCTTTTATACGTTCAACGCGTACATGGTTACTGCAAATCCAAAAATAAGCGTCCATTTTGCCGCGCTTTTCCACCGCGGAGAAAGATTCCATTTATCTGAAAAGAAAGTAAGCCAAAGGTAAAATAGAAAAATGGGAATAATCGAAAGCTTGATCCCCGTAAGACAAAAGGAAGAAAAATCAAATGCATAAAAAAGCAGCAACACCGCCGCCCAAACGACGTTTGGAATATATAAGATAACGCCGCTGACGGCTATTGGCAAAATGCTCGCAATCAAAACAAACGAAAGCAATACGCTAAACAGCGCGCCGATAAGCGGTACGAATAGGCAATTCAAAAACAGCGACCAACAGGAAATATATCCGAAATAATAGAGCAAAAGCGGCGCTGTCGTTACTTGTGCGGCAATACTTGCCGACAAAAATGCAATTGCGTTATTTTTCAATCCCCCAACAATGCTCAATGGACGGGTATCCCGTTTATGCGGCGCAACGCTTTCTTCTATCGCGCGTTCCCGTCGAGCAGATTCACTAAAACACAATACAATCGCATGGAGCTTTGCCGTCGTAAAACTCCGCAAAGGCTTTGCAAACAACGCAATCCCAAAACAAGCCGCAAAGGAAAGCTGAAACCCGACCTCGAATAACGCAACGGGTGAAAAGAGCAAAATAACGATTGCCGCCGCACCTAAGGAAGTAAGAAAATCCCCTTTAATCCCAAGCAATGAAAAAGCATAGGCAACCGAACAAATCACGCTGGCACGGACAATGGACGGAGAAAAACCGCAAATACCGCCGTAAAGAAAGAACAACGTCGCGAGCAGTCCAAACCGCGCCCCTTTGGGCAGCTTTCGCAAAAAGGTTTTTTGAAATAGCAATAGGCAAAAGGCGTATAATGCGCCTACGTGTAACCCCGATACCGCAAAGATATGCGCAATACCGCCGCGACGGGTATTTTCCAAGAGCCCTTCGTCCATACCTGAAGTATCCCCTGTCAACACCGCCATCGTAACCGCCGCCGTATCGTCGTCCATGCCTGCATACACAACCCTTTCAATACGGTTGCGAAGCTCGTGAAAGAGCTGAAAATCATGCCCCGTAACCTCGCAGGCTTTTACTCCGCGCGCAAAATACCGCACGTTGTTGGAAATCTCGCTTGCGCGAAAGCCGTATTCTCCAAAAGGAGCAGTATTCTTTTCTATCGCGGCGACGAGCAAAAGATTGTCGGAAAGTTGAATTTTTATATCAAATGTGTGGGGCAGGTACGCGTTGAGTTTCCCTTGTACCCTTTCACCGTCGATATATACGTCGTCTAAAAGCACTCGAACGGAAGTATCATATTCCGCTTTTTCCACGACTCTGCCAACGACGGCACTTTCCCCATAATCGAACGCTTCGTTATAGGTATAGGCGGTAAATTGCAATCTTGAAACGCCTAGACCTACGAAAAACGCAAGCAAAAGCCCTGCCACCGCTACGGCGCGCGTATAACAATCGGCTTTGTTTTTGCAAAAGAAAAAAGGAAACACGACAACGGGCAAAAGCGCCAAAAGCCAAGTGTTAGAAAATCCTTTCAACAAAGTCGCATACGTAAACACGATCCCTGCGCAAAGAAAGAGCGCGATAAACAGGATCGGACGAAAGTTGAAAAGCTTTTCCGACTTTATATTATATTCTTTTACCCGATTATCCTTGTGCATAATGAATTTACGCCAAAGAGATTCGGTCGGATACCGAACGCACGAACAAACCCTTATCTTCCGCCAAGGACACGCAATCGTTTACGTATTCGGAAAACTGATCGCTAGGCTTGGTAATGCGGAAAATGGACGCAACGATACTGCGGATTTCTTCCATATACAGCGCGACCTTGTCTTCGAGTGCACCGCGAATAATGGAAATCGTTTCATACGGCGTGAAATCCTTTTCGTTTTTACGGAGCGTATCCCCCGTTTCCACGCGGTAACGGTCGAACCCGATATATTTATCCGTCTTGCGATAATATGCCGTACCTAAAATTTTCTCGTATTTAAAACCGCAAAGCCCCACAAGCGCTTGCATTCTCGCGTCCACCTTCGAGCCGTATTTGGTAATCCCCAAACTCGACAGACATCTCTTGACAAGAAACTCGTAAGAAATCGGTTCTTCCGCTGCAACGATCGCCTTTAAGCGCGCCAAAATTTCCTTGTCGTTTTCCCCCGAAGTAACGTAGTTCGCGTTTTCAAACAAGCTTTCCAAAACCGCCGCTTTATACGGCTTTTTCAAACGATTCAGCTCCGTGCCGCCCTTCTTATCCGCACCCGTGAGTTTATCCAAAACGTCTTTAATACGCTTGATTTCACGCTTGGGATTGTTGTAATAATTGACCGCGTACAAGCGCAAAACGTTCCAGTTGTTGCGTTTGAGCGTTTGAATTTGCAAAATGTTTCTATCCTTGACGGAGAAACGGTTGGGCGTATCGCAAATAACGGCAAGAATAAAGCGTTGGCGGTTCTTGGGATCGACCACCGCAAGATCGATCTTAAACCCGGAAACACCCACGTCATAACGACATTCGTAGCCGTAGGAAGAAAGCTCTTCCGCGATATATTTCCCGATTCCTGCGCGCTTTGCAACCAACGTTTCGGAAGAAATTGCAAGGTTTGTTCTGCCCTTTTCCGCGAAATCCAAGAACGCTTTCAAGCCGGCAACCCCGCGCGATTTCGTCTTAGAAAGGTCGATCATTGCCCCCGTCATGGACGAGAACACCACCATTTCTTCCCTTGCACGGGAAACGGCTACGTTGAGTCTTCTCCAACCGCCCGCTTGGTTCAAAGGACCGAAATTTAAAGAAATTCTGCCCATCTTATCAGGGCCATAGCAAATCGAGAACAAAATCACGTCCCGTTCGTCCCCTTGCACGTTTTCCAAATTCTTTACAAAGAGCGGTTCTTCGCAATCGTATGCTACGCTTTCCAAACGCTGTGCCGCGATCGCCGCGGAAAGCTTCCGTTCGATATATTCCTTTTGCACGTTACTGAACGTAACGATACCAAGGCTGGATTTACGCAACTGCGGATCTTGCAAACGGCGGATTACTTCCGCAACCAAAGCGTCCCCTTCTTCCTTATTTTTCTTACTGAAACCGCGATCGTACGTACCGTCGTTGACCAGCACGAATTTGACCTTGCTTGCCAACGCGTCGGGCGAAGGGAATGTGCAAAGTCGGTTGTCGTAATACATCAAATTCGAGAACGCAATCAAGCTTTCGTGCTTGCTGCGATAATGCCACGTAAGATGTCTTTGCGGCATATTGATGGCAAGACAGTCGTCCAAAACGCTTTCCATATCCTCGTTCTCGAGATTGTCTTCGTCCACGTAATTCGTATTGAAGAAAGTCGTCGGGGGGAGCTGTTTCGGGTCGCCCACAACGATAGCCGCCTTACCGCGTGCGAGCGAACAAATCGCTTCGGCGGTCGGGATTTGCGAAGCTTCGTCGAAAATAACCAAATCGAATAACCCGTTTTCTGCTTTCAAATACTGCGAAACGGTCATCGGGCTCATAAGCATACACGGCGCAATCCTCCCGATCAGTTCGGGGATTTCTTCAAACAGCTTCCGCAAGCCCATGCCGCGCATATTCCCCTTGGTCAAACGCCCAAAGGACGCCACTTCCAAGCTCAAACTCCCTTCCGTGGAGGCAGTGGGCAAGCGCGAAATCAGGTTCGCGCGGATACACTCTCTCGTCATGCGCGCAAACTCGTCGCTGATAATGCGCAGACTTTCCGCCTTTTCTTCGCACACCGCCGCCGAAAATCTCGCCAACACGGGATCGAGCGGAATATTCGTCTGCAAGAAATTTTTATAGATATTCTTTTCAAAGCTGTCCACGATATTTTCGCTGGATACCGAGCCGTTTTCAAGCGCGTCCGTAATGAACGTAAGCCCCGCTTCGTCCAACGCTTTCGCCGTGCGTTTGTACATGCACCAGCTCGCCAACATATCGATATTTTCAATCAATGCGCCCGCTTTTGCGGTATATGCGTCAAGCACTTCTTCGTCGGGCACTTTCTTTCTATCGGCGCGCGTTACTTCCAAAAATTCATTTTCAGCAACGCGGAAGCTGTCGATTGAGCGGGTGAGCCCTTTGAGCACGGGCATAGAATACCCGTTCGCCGCGCGAATACACATACTGTTGAAGCTGTCCGCGTTATAGTCCATAAACGCACAAGCACACAAATCGTGCAAGCGATACAAATCTTTCAAAAAGCTTTGGCGTGCTTCAAAATAATCCACTCTGCCGAACGAGAAAGTGAAATACTGCGAAAGGCTCGTATTCTTGCGGATTTGCTCCATGGAAACGTAGATTGCGTACACCGTTTCAAGCTGTTGCAATAATTCCTCGCCCGTGAGCGGAATCAACGCTACCTTTTGCAATTTCCGCACGATACCCTTTACCGTTTTATTATTTTCGTAATCGGTGCGTCCTGCTTCCAGCCACTTGCCGAGCTCTTCGTATTCCTTGCCGATGTCAATCAGCTTTTTGCAAGTAGCAAAATATTTTTCCAAGCTCGCGTCTAAACGACGGTTGGCGTTATAGAACGCGCTAAATTCTTCTTCGCGTTCCCGATAATACCGAGCAAGCAGCCCCCCTTCGAGCATCTTGGCAATTTCCAACAACGCGTCGAGTTTCTTTCTCGTCAGCGTGCTGATGCTTTGGCGATATAAATCCAAGAACAGCGCAACGTAGTTCCGCAAATGCCGAATTTCGGCAATCATTACCTCGGAAGCGCAATAAACGGAATCGCGGAGCTGTAAACTATATTCGGATAAATTGACGTTGGAGAAAGGCGAATTGTATACGCCGCCGCATTCCTTTGCTGCAGCCGCCGCCTGAATCATCATGCGCTCGTAATTTTCAATCTTTTCCTTTGTCAAGCCGTCATAAAAGGCGCTCTCGATATTCATAATATCGGGCGCGTTTTTATTTTTCAGACAAATGAGCAACGCTTCGTAAATGGAAACGCCCAACCTGCGCTTTTTATGTAAAGCGACCGTCGGTTCGGATAAATCTTCTTTCAGCTTGGAAATAGCGCTCGCCTTTTCCGCAAGTCCCACCTTTTCCGCCGAACCTGCCAATGCAAGCGTTGTCGTCAATTTTTGAATAACGTCCGTTTTGTTCGTTTTGTTGGAGTGGAGTTCCAGCGTAAAATCTCCCAACCCCAACGAATCCAAACGCTTTTTAACCACGGACAAAGCGGCTTGCTTTTCCGCAACGAACAACACCCGCTTCCCGTCGTTGAGCGCGTTTGCGATAATGTTGGTAATCGTTTGCGATTTCCCTGTTCCCGGAGGTCCGTGCAAAACGAAGCTCTTGCCCTGCTGTGAAAGAGCTACGGCTTCCCATTGCGACGCGTCCGCAGGCAAGGGCATCAAGGTCGCTTCGGGGTTCGCGTCGTCCTCTTTCATAGGCAAATCAGCGTTTTCCCCCACCAAAATGGAATTATCGAGCAAGGCGGTAATAATTCTATTTTGCGCAAATTCATGGATATTTTCGCGCAAATCGTTCCACATTTGATAACGAGCAAAGGAAAATGCGGCAAGATATACGTCGTCGTAAACTTCCCAGTTACGCATTCCTACGACTTCCATGCGCACCATCGCCAAAATTTCGGAAATTTTCAAGCCCTGCACTGCGCCTTCCAAACCGCGAATATCAATATTGAATTCTTGTTTTAAGTATTCGAGCAGGGTAGAGTTTACGGAAACTTCTTCGTCGGAGATTGCGACCGAGTACCCATTCCCCCCACGGCTACGCTTTAATTGCACGGGTTGTAAAACGAGCGGCGCATAATGTTCCGCTCCGTCTTCGCGGGAATACCACTTTAAAAAACCAAGCGCCAAATACAAAATCTTGATACCTGATTCCTCGTCCGCTTCCTTGTTTTTGCGAATCAAACGGCTGACCGTCTCCACAAGCGTGCGGTCGTCCTGATAAGTGCGTTGTATACCCGAACTGTTTTCCAGCGCGATAAGCTCCTTCATTCGCTTCACTTTTGCCGAAGCGCCGAAATAGACCTTCTTACCCGCGATCGTGCTAAGCTCCTGCGTAGCCGCGGCAAGCGTAAACTCCGTCTGTTCGGAAAAAGCGTCCATGGTATCGTCCACCGACGAGGACGCAAAATGTACCACCGATTTCGTGGGCTGGAAATTGAGCAGCATATTCTTCATGGAAAGATCCAAAAGCCGTCTTTCCCATTGTTTGTCTTTCGTCTGTTCGCTGTCTAAGCTCAGTTTTTGCGTTTGACGTAAGTCTTGGGGCGCGGCTTCGGGAGACATATCTTCTTCCGACAACAGCTCGAAGCCCTTTAAGTTTCTCGCACGCAAAGGCAGGGGCAAAATTTGCGACATACGGCAACGGCGCACGTCCAAATACCGATCGTACGTGCCCGATTGTAATTTTTGCTTAAAATGATTTTCCGACGTAGCGTACGCCGCGTTCTTATCCGAGAACAAATCCTCTACGTCAAAACAGCTAACGTTATTGATTCCGTCCGTGATATACGCTTCCAAACGCGCCACGTCGTCCGAAACGGTGTCGATAAAACAGCTTTCGTACAGCCATACGCCGCAAGTGATTTCCCTTTCTCCAAACACGAGCAACGGGTGTAAGCCCAAGTTTTCCAAACAGCCGCAAACGAACAACGCAAGCTCTAACGGACTCGCTTTTCGTTCCGCAAGAATTTTTACTCCTGCGCCCGCTTCAACGGGCTGTGAAATATCCGCTTCCTTTCTTTGGATTGCAAAGCGGCGAATGGACGCATACAGCGCCGCAATAATACGCCGTACCGTATTTTTATCGTTGCCGACGTAACCGCCAAACTCGCAGGGGACTTCCCATTTTTTGAGCTGCGCGGCAATTTCCGATTGCATTCTTACGCAATCCCCAAGGCGCGGACGGACAAACGTGGCAAGTTCTTCTTCGTTCCCTTCCGTTCCTTCCCAAAAATCAAACGGCAACGTGGTAACCATTACTTCCGCTTTCGTAATAATCTTCTTATCCTTGCATAAAACAATCTCAATTTTTTCTTCTTTGACTTCTTCCGCGGACGCAAAATAAAGGGGCGAAAGGATATTTCCAAGCTCCACTTCTACCGTGCTTTCATACGGAATTTCATTTAAGTTTTTTTCGCAGGGAATCAACATTCCGCCGTCGTTTTTGATGCTTAAAACAAGATCGGTAATTCCTTCTTCTCCGTTGTTTTTGATCTGCAACGAAGAAAATAACGGTCTTTGTGCAAAATAGTCGACGTAGGAAACTACTTTGACCGCTTTCCATTTTAAAGTGAGCAATTCTTCCAACTTCTTTGCTTTTCCTGCCATACTGTCTTCTCCTACAAAATACTTCGTGAAAACGCTTCTTTTTTATCCTCTCTATTATACACGAAACAATCGAAAAAATCAACCCTTGAACAAAACTTTTCGCGCGCGCGACCACATTTATTTTTTCTTATCCTTTCACAAAGTAAATATCCCCCTAAACCAAAACGGTTCAAGGGGATAAGCCTTTATTCTTCTAAATATTGCGATACGGTATAGGAAAGCTTGTCTAAAATTTCTTCCACGTTTCCAAACAGCATACAGCCTGCCGCGCGAACGTGTCCGCCGCCGCCGTATCTTCCCGCGATTTGGTTTACGTCCGCGTACGTTTTTGAGCGCAGAGAAATTTTATACTGCCCTTTTCGCACCTCTAACAAGGATGCCGCCACTTCCACCGTGTCCACGTTCAACGGAAAATCCACAAAGCCTTCCGTCATGCCGTCGTCCGCGCCCACTTCTTCCATGTCCTTTCTGTAAATAACAATCACAGCAAAACGATCGTCGTGATAAAAACGCATTTTGCCCATCACCCTTGCATACAACGCCGCGCGCGCTTTGGGCTGTTTTTTGAACAAATGGTAGTTATAATAACGGACGTTCGCGCCCGCTTTCATCAATTTTGCCGCGAGCAAAAAGGCTTCTTCCCCCACGTCGTCGTGCGAAAATCCACCCGAATCGGTCAATAGCCCCACAAGCAAATATTCCGCAATCCGCTTATCAAGCGGTACGTTTAACCGTTCGATTAAAGCGGCTACGTTCATGCAATTTGCCGCACATTCTTTCACGTAGTTATACCGTGCAAAACGGCTATTTGAAACGTGATGATCGATATTTACCGTTTCAATACGTTTACGCTTTGCCTGTATGAATAAATCGCAAAGCGCCCCTAAACGCTGTTCGTCGCTGCAATCCACCGCCACCAAAAGATCGTACCCGTCCTTAGGGTGTTTCGTGATTTTTTCCAAGCCGTCTAAAAAGGTAAGGTTGGAGGGAATATCCGATTCAACGCATACCTGGTTGGGGGTTTTTAAATAATCGAGCGCCGCAGAAAGCGCCAGAGCGCATCCGAATGCGTCTCCATCCGGGCGCATGTGCGTAACGATTAGCACCCTTTTTGCGGCAAGAATTTTATCGGCTATTTGTTGTAAAAGTTCGTTCATATGTTTTCCTTTTAGAGAAAAACGCGTATAAAATACGCGTTTTTTCATACTTATTCGTTGTCTTCGTCCGTATCTTCCTGCGGCGTAGAATAGGTAATCGTTTTAAACAATTCGTCCATTTTCGCGCCGTAGCCCATACTGCCGTCCATACGGAAGGTAATGGCAGGTACGGTACGCATACGCATTACTTTGGAAAGCTCGTGGCGGATAAAGCCTGCATTTTCCTGCAACGTTTCAAACGAACGCTTGGTATCCGCTTCGTTTGCACCGTAGATACTCACGTATACGATCGCCGTTTTTAAATCGGGCGCAACGTCCGCTTCCGTAACCGAAATCAGTCCTTTCAGCTCCACACGCCCTTTCATTCGACGGATAATTTCGCTGATTTCCTTTTGATATTCGCCGTTTAACCGCGAAGTTCTCGATACTTTCATTACGCTTTGATCTCCTCGGTGATATAACATTCGATAATATCGCCAACGCGAATTTCGTTAAAGCCGTCGATTGCACAACCGCATTCGTAACCGTAATTGACTTCTTTTACGTCGTCCTTGAAGCGTTTAAGCTGTTTAACGCCGCCTTCGCAAATCATAATATCTTCGCGGTAAATACGGAGTTTTCCGCCGCGAACGATCTTGCCGTCCGTAACGTAGCAGCCTGCAATCGTGCCCACGCCCGTAATGTTGAACGTTTGACGGACTTCGCACTTACCCGTGAGAATTTCACGAAGCTTGGGTGCAAGCATACCCTTTAACGCCGCTTCCATATCGTCGATAAGCTCGTAAATGATACGGTAGCTTCTTACGTCTACCTTAGAGGTTTCCGCAAGCTTCTTCGCCTTGGTATCGGGACGAACGTTGAACCCGATAATAATCGCGTTTGCGCTGTCCGCAAGCATTACGTCCCCTTCGTTGATCGCGCCCGCCGCGGAGTGGATTACTTTGACGCGAACTTCTTCGTTCGAAAGCTTCTCCAACGACTGTTTTACCGCTTCAACGCTACCCTGTACGTCCCCTTTGACGATCAAATTCAAATTCTTGATCTTGCCTTCTTCCACCTGCGCGAATACGTCATCGAGGGTTACGCGGCTTTGTTCTTTGATCATGCTTTCGCGTTCGCGGTTCTTTCTTTCTTCCTGAACCTGCTTCATCAACGCTTGGTCAACCGCCATAATGCTGTCGCCTGCGTTGGGAACGTCTTCCAAACCGAGAATGGATACCGCCATGGAAGGGCCAGCGCTCTTAACCGCTCTGCCCTTGTCGTCGAACATGGCGCGCACACGCCCCATCGTCGTACCCGACAAAATATTGTCGCCCGTTTTCAAAGTACCCGTTTGCACGATAATGCTTGCAACAGGACCTTTCCCCTTGTCGAGCTTCGCTTCGATAATTGTACCCTTCGCCTGACGGTCGGGGTTGGCTTTGAGTTCCTGCATTTCCGCAACAAGGTTTACCGCGTCAAGGAGTTCGTCGATACCCATACCCGTCTTTGCGGAAATAGGAATCAACATTGTATCCCCGCCCCATTCCTCGGGTACGAGCTCGTATTGCATAAGCTCTTGTTTTACGCGGTCGGGATTGACCTCGTATTTATCCATTTTATTCATAGCGACGATAATAGGAACGTCCGCCGCTTTTGCATGGTTGATCGCTTCTACCGTCTGCGGCATGATACCGTCGTCCGCCGCAACGACCAAGATAACGATGTCCGTGATTTGTGCACCGCGCGCACGCATTGCCGTGAACGCCGCGTGGCCGGGCGTATCGATAAAGGTAATTTGTTTGCCTTTAGCCGTAACCGTGTACGCACCGATGCTTTGCGTAATGCCGCCCGCTTCCCCTGCCGTTACCGTCGTCGAACGGATCTTATCGAGCAAGGAAGTCTTACCGTGGTCAACGTGCCCCATAACCGTAACGACGGGCGCGCGGGTAACGAGCTTGCTTTCGTCTTCGGCAACCACCGTATCCATCAACACTTCTTCCGCCGTCTTTTCGGGCTTATATTCAAGGTCGATTCCCAAATCCATCGCGATCATCAACGCGTTTTCATAATCGATAGAATCGTTGATTCCTTTCATGATTCCTTCCTTGAACAAACGCTTGGTAATTTCCACCGCGGAAACGCCGAGCTTTTCGGAAAGCACTTTCAAAGGAATATCCTGCGTCGTAACGACTGCGTGTTCGATCTTGACCGTTTGAATCTCCTGCTTTTTCTGCTTTTTGGGAGAACGTACTTTTCTGTAACCGCTCTTATCCTCGTCGAAATCCTCCACCGTCATACCTTGCTGACGGATAAGGGTACGCTTGGAAACGGGTTTCTTTTCCGTGTACGTCTTTTCAAACGTCTTTTTCTTTGCAGGCGCGGAGAAATTTTTCTCTCTCGACGGAGCAACAGGCGCAACGATAGGCGCGCTGCTTGCGGTCGGACGGTTTGCGGGACGAGGAGCGTTATTGCTCGTTCTCGGTCCGTTAAACGGTCTGTCGCCTTGGGGACGGGGGCGGAAACTTTGCGTAGGCGCAGCCGACGTTTCCACGCCGGGTTTCGCAACGTATACCCCCTGTTCCTGCCCGTTTCTGAAATATCTAGGCGCTCTGGGTGCGCCGGGCGCGGGACGGGGTTCGCTCTTAGGAACAAAGGTTCTTGCTTCGCTTTTTGCCTTTTCTTCCGTCTTTGTTTCTGCTTTTACCGCGGGTTTTTCTTCCGTTTTTATTGCGGGTTTTTCTTGCGTTTGTTCTTCGGTTTTTTCTACCGCTTTTACGGGTTCTTCCACAGGCGCAGTTTCTTCAACGGATTCTTTAACCGGTTCAACAACCGCTTCTTCCGTCTTGGGCTCCGCCGCCTTTTTCCCCGATTTCTTCTTCGGCTTTTCTTCGACTTCTACGGGAGTAGTTTCTTCCGCCTTTGCCTGTTTTTCTTTTTCCGCGCTTTCTTCTGCAGCTTTTGCTTCCGCAGCTTTCGCTTCCGCCGCCGCAAGTGCAGCAGCCGCTTCACGCGCTTCCGCTTCCGCTTTTGCGGCAAGCTCCGCCGCTTCGCGTTCGGATTTTTCCGTTTCTAACGCAGAAAGCTTCTTTAAAATTTCCGAAAGGCTTTTTTCCGTGGAAGAAATTTTCTTTTGCAAGCCCCCAAGACCGCTATCGTCCAGAAGCCCTAAAATTTTCTCCGCATTCTCATATTTCTTTGCCATATATTTCCTTCTCTCCTCCCGAATAGAATTTGAATTGAGGTTCGCCCCCAACCGCTTTCACGATTGCCGAAGCGAGATTTTCGTCTGTGATTGCCGCCACTTTTACCGCAGGGCGATGCAACGTTTCCTCTAATACGCCAACGTCCGTCATCAACATAGGACAACCGAACTTTTCCTTGGCTTTTAACGTGGGTTTTAAGGAATTTTTCCCCACACCGCCGTCCGCAATCAGTAGGAATATCCCTTTCTTTTGTCTTTCTATGCTATCCACGCCGAAGATGATTTTCCGCGCGCGAATGCAAAACCCCAAATAGGTTTCGATTTTACTTTTCTCCAACGCTCTTTTCTCCAACGCTTTGATATACGTCCTCGGAAACGTTTGACGAAAATACTTTATGCAGCAGCTTTTTCGACTGCAATTTTTTTTGACAGTCTTCCGCACTGCAAATGTACGCGCCGCGCCCCGACGCTTTCCCCGTCGGATCGGCAAAAATTTCCCCACCCGCATTTCGAACGATACGCGTCATTTCCGATTTCGGTTTTAACTCCCGACAGGCTATACACGTGCGCATGGGAATTTTTTTCGTCTTGGGCATAAAACGCCTCCTCGCTTAAAAATTATTCTTCCGTTTCTTCGTCCGCTGTCGATTCCATCTCCGCAAGAATCTCTGCCGCTTCCGGCGACGACGCGCTCTTTACGTCGATCTTCCAACCGGTCAAACGAGCCGCAAGACGTGCGTTTTGACCGTCTCTGCCGATTGCAAGCGACAGCTTTTCATCAGGCACGATCGCCATTGCGCTGCGTTCCCCTTTCGCCGTTACCGAGAGTACCGTTGCAGGCGACAATGCTTTATAAATGAATGCCAAAGGATCTTCGTTCCACAAGATAATATCGATCTTTTCCCCGCCGAGTTCTTCCACGACCGCGTTGACTCTTGCCCCGCGATTGCCTACGCAAGCGCCGACTGCATCCACGCGCGCGTCGTTAGAAAAAATCGCCATCTTGGTACGGTGTCCCGCTTCACGCGCGATTTCTTTGATTTCCACAATCCCTTGCGCAATTTCAGGTACTTGTTCTTCAAAGAGCTTTTTCACCAAGCCTTGCGCCGTACGCGAAACGACGATTTGAGAATTTCTGCCGCTGTTTTTAACGCGTTTTACGAACACCTTTAATTTATCGCCGATTGCATATTTTTCGGTGGGAACTCTATCCTGCGGAGGCATAACCCCTTCGATCTTCTTGTCGCCAAGTTCCACGTAAACGTTCTTTTCGTCGATCTTACGGATAACCCCTTCCATGAGCTCCCCTTCCTTATCGGAGAATTCGGAATAGGTATTATCCCGTTCCGCTTCGTGGAGTTTTTGCAAAATGACCTGTTTCGCCGTTTGCGCTGCAATACGCCCGAAATCCTTAGGAATAAACGTCTTGACAATCGTATCCCCGATCTGGTGTTTAGGATCGAGCTCCTGCGCGTCTTCCAACGAAATTTCCTTATCCTTATCGGTTACTTCTTCCACAACGTAACGGGTAGCCTTAAATTCAATCGTACCCTTTTCCGCGTCAAGCGTAACGTCGATTTCCGCACCGCCGTCAAACTGTTTTTTGTAGGCAGACGCAAGCGCGTTTTCAAGCGTTTCAATAAAAGCTTCTTCGCTGATCCCCTTTTCTCTTACCAAGTCGGTAAGCGCTGCAAAAAACTCTTTGTTTTCCATTTTCGTAATCTCCTGATTTTTTGGTAAATTTATGTTTGTTTTATTTTTTTCTTCTTTTAATATGCACTTATAGACAAAAGCCGTCTTATAACAAGCCGTCGAAATCAATCGCGCGGCAAATTTTTGCAATCTTTGCCTTTTCAAGCTTCAATTCTTCGCCCTTATCTTCCAAATATACGCACGTTTCGTCGTGGCCTGTCAACGTCATTTCAAAGAACTTTTTCCCCTTTAAAGGCGCGAACAATTTCACTTCCACCTTTTGCCCCATACATTTTTGGAAATCCCTATCCGTTTTCAAAGGTCTATCCAAGCCGGGGCTGGAAACGTTGAGCGTATAAGGCGCACCGAACGTAGGATCGAGCTCGTCTAAAATAGGATCGATCGCACGGTGGAATTTTTCGCAAGCGTTGAGATCCACGCCCCCGTCCATATCGATATAGACGGTTAAAGCGGGCTCTTTGCCCTGTTTGAATTCGATTTCCACGATTTCAAGCCCCTGTTCGTCCGCAATCGGTTGCAAAGCGTTTTGAATTTCTTCGATAGCCTTTATTTTCACGCCGTTTACCCCTTTATAGCATTATTGAGAGTGGTTTGCACCACTCTCAATAACAACAATCATTATTAAGTATCCTTATTATACCATTATTATATGTAAATTGCAAGTATTTTGCACGGCTTTTGGCATTTTTTTTCCAAGGGAATGTTCGTCGGCATTTTTACCAAACGACAATTTGCCCCTTTTCGTCGTAGTGCCAATAATTTCCGCTTTCCGTAGGCTCACTTTCGCTGTAATAATAACAAGTAGCGTTGGTTAAAGGTTCGTTGTTATAACCAATCGAAATATTCGCCCATTCTTCCGCTGTGCCATGATAGTAGACGGTTGTTAATCTAGCGCACTCATAGAAAGCCCTACCCCCAATCGAAGTTACGCCGTCAGGTAGCGCTATATTCATTAAATTATGGCACTCCTCGAACGCCCTATCTCCAATCGATATTATGTTGTCAGGAATTGTTATACTTGTTAAACTATCGCAAAAAAAGAACGCTCCTTCACCAATTGAAATTACACTATCGGGAATCGTTATACTTGTTAAACTAATGCAAAAAAAGAACGCTCCTTCATCAATTGAAATTACACTATCGGGAATCGTTATACTTGTTAAACTAATGCAATTATCGAACGTCCCTTTCCCAATCGATTTTACGCCGTCAGGGATTGTTATACTTGCTAAGCTCCAACAATACTCGAACGCCCTATCTCCAATCGAAGTTACGTTGTCGGGGATCGTTATACTCATTAAACTGCCGCAAAGGCTGAACGCCTTTTCCCCAATCGACATTACGCTGTCGGGGATCGTTACACTCGTTAAACTGGTGCACCCCTCAAACGCCCATTCCTTAATTGATAATACTGCTTTTTTATTATAATAATCTGGCAAAATAACGTTTATAAACTCACCTTTATAGCTGATTTCATACCCATCCTTTCCATCTACCGTCGTTTCACTAAACGTAAAATATTCCGTGGGGGTTACTTCCTTTTCACAGTTATCGCATTTTCCGGCAACGTAATTATGATATCCTCTCATTTCGCAAGTTTCTTGGACGCTTTCCGAAGAAGATTTCGAGACTGAACCGCCCCCGCAGGCGGCAAAACCGACCGCGCAACACAGTACAAACACGCCAAGCAATAACTTTTTAAGCAACCTCATTTTCTATCTCCTTTTGCTTCTTGTTGATAAATTCAACTTCAACAATTCTCGAATCAGCAAGCCTTTCTCACTTAATCGAAAAAGCCTTCTTCGCGCATATCCTCGTAAACGCATTTGACCAAATTCAAATGCTCCCCTTTGAACACCGTCGGCCAATTCAAAAGGTGCATACCGATCACTACCGATATCCCCCTTTCTTTATCCACCATCAAATACGAGCCTGCCGCACCGTCCCAGCCGAACTCGCCTTTGGGCAAGCCCCACTCCGTAGGCACAAGCCTTGTCCGCATGCCGAATCCGTAGCCGTATTCTCCACCTTGCACGCAAGTAAACGCGTTATCCACGCTGATCGTATCCAAATGCGAAAGCTGTTCTTTCGCCGCTTCGTTTATCGAGCTTTCCTTTAAAATCCGCCGCCCGTTACCGCCAACGCCGCCGCAAGCAAGCGCGTCCGCAAATTTCGCGTAATCTTCCACCGTACCGATCACTCCCGAACCGCCGCCGTCTTGGTTTTCGCTTAAAATATGCCAATGCACTTTGTCCATTTGCGTGATTTTGCCGTTATCATCGCAAATATAAAGATTGCCCACCCGCTCATAGCCGCCGTGGAAAAAGCAATCGCGCATACCGAGCGGCTCAAACAGCGTTTCTTGCATATATTCGGAAAACCGCTTGCCCGTAACGACTTCGATAATTGCACTGATAACGTCCAAGCAAAGGCTGTATTGAAAACGCTCGCCCGGTTCAAACGAAAGCGGACTTTTGATAAACGCGTTGGCAAACTCCACCGTAGTACCGCCGCCACGTTTCACCAACTCCTGCACGGGCGCAGCGCCAAAATCGTAGTTCAAGCCCCCCGTCATCGTCAAAAGATGCCGCACGGTCATTTTGTTTTCCGTCGGGCGCTTTTCTCCGTTCTCCCCAAACAAAAACGCATTTCCGTATTCGGGCAAAAATTTCGCCACTTCGTCGTTTAAAGAAAGCTTGCCATCTTCTATCAATTTCATAGCGCAAGCAACCGTCAGCGGCTTCGTGCAGGAATATAAAAACAGCTGCGTCTTTTCCGTCGCCTGCCCGTCCTTATCCCGCAAGTATCGAAAAAGCGTTTTATGCTCCTTTTGCACCAAAATATCCAAATAGGGAATCCCCTTTTCGTCAATGAGTTTATCTACGTACTCTTTTATCCGTAAGCCTTGCATTTTTTCACCTCTATATTATAATTTTCCTTTCGCTTTCACAAGCTCGATAAACACTTTTGCGGTAACGCTCGCGTCGTCGTACGCGCGGTGATGATTGAACGTAAACCCGTAATAATCCGCAACCGAATTGAGTTTATAATTCGGCAGCATACCCCGCAAAACTTCTTGCGCGAGCGCAAGGGTATCGAACTGCTTTTTATCAAACATATACCCGTTTTGTTCCCCGTAATGCTGAATAAATCGGTAGTCGAACCCAACGTTATGCCCAACGAGATACGCTCCGTCGGTAAATTTATAAAAATCAGCAAGCACCTTATCCACGGTAGGCGCGCCGATTAAATCCTCATCATGAATCCCCGTCAACGCAATAATTTCCTTGGAAAGACGGTCGGGACAAGCGACAAACGACGAAAACTTTTCCTTAATTTCTCCATTCACGATTTTTACCGCGCCGATTTCAATGATTTTATCCATTCTGCCCATCGCGGGATTGTTGTTCAAGCCCGTCGTTTCCAAGTCAAACGAAACGAAAACGTTGTCTTTAAGTGCGGCAGGTTTATTCAAATCGTCAAACAAGCCCGTTTGCGTATAATCGGTATATTCTTCGGGGAATACCGTATGATAAAATTTCGGTACGGGCTTCCCCTTTCGCGCAATCGGTTCAAAGCCGTCGGGCGGGCTTGCCAAATTGATTTTCGATGCTTTAAAGGAAGTCATTCCCTTGTATTCTTCATTCGCGCCGACAATCATAATTTTATCCCCGACCTTCAATTCCCGTACCTTATCCACGGTCGCCTTCTTCGGGAAATAGGTCGTGCGAACGTTCATCGTTCCATCGGAAACGGTTACCGAAAAACGACTCTTTTTCACGTCTTCGCCCGTATTTTCATTGTGCTTTACGTACTCGACTTCTTCGATATACACGATATTGCCGCAAATGGCGTACGCACCCTCTTTGTTATAGGAGTCCGCCATATACACCGCCGTATCTATCCATTCGTCCATGCCGTCGATTTTTTGATAATCGCATATGGGGAAAGTGCGGATTTCCAAAGGAATCGTTTCTTCCGTGTCCTCGGGAAGCTCGTCAAGCAGGCTTTCGTCGGGCTGTTCCTTTTCCACGATACGAACATTGCCGTAAAACGTACCGCAATAAATCCCCGAAAGATATTTGCTCACTTCATCAAGAATTTTCCCCGAAGTGAACAAGGACTGCTCGCCTGAAGCGATATCGACGTAAAAATTCGCGCCGCTCGTCAGCATTTCCACCTTGACGTCCTGCTCGTTCAAAAACGCCGAAGCCGCAGGAAAATTCTTACAAATATAATCGAAAATTCTCTTTTTCAGCACTTCCGCGTCAGGCACGCGTTTCGTGATTTTAACCGCCGCCGAAAAACCGCGCGGCAAATAACGCGCGCAAACCGTTTGCGCGTACGTCTGTTCCGCCGACGTGTACGTTTGATCCGTTACGAGAGAAAACTCCGCTTCCCCCGACCGTTTTTGTACGGAGATTCCAAGCAAAATCGCATTTTTCAGCCCGTCTGCGAGTCGAATCTCCGCGAGAAATTCCGCCAACTTATTCACCATCTAACAACACCTTTATTTCCTTGAAAAATTCTTCCTCGGCATCCTGATCCGACACCTTTTTGTACGGCTCGCCCTTTTTAAAAATTAAGCAAGAGCCGTTGCCGCCAGCAATCCCAAGATCGGCGTCTTTCGCTTCCCCGGGTCCGTTTACTACACAGCCCATTACCGCGATTTTCGCCCGTTTTTTATACGGACGGACAAATTCCGTTACCTTGTTTGCAAGCGCCATACTCTCCCAAGCACATCTGCCGCAGGTGGGACATGAAACCACTTCGACAAAGCTTTCGTCCAAGCCGCACGCACGCAAAATTTGCTGCGCCGCGTACACTTCGCGCACAGGATCGTCCGTCAAAGAAACGCGGATCGTATCCCCGATACCGTTCAACAAAAGGCTGCCGATCCCCACCGCGCTTTTCACAATGCCCGATTCCGTCGTCCCCGCTTCCGTAACCCCCAAATGCAAGGGGTAATTTGTACGATTTGCGAGCACCGTGTATGCGTTGACCGTCAATTTTACGTCCGAGGCTTTGACGGAAATCACAATATCGTTTACACCGTATTTTTCTAAAATCCCCACGTTATAGAGCGCACTTTCCACAAGCGCTTCCGCACCCCGTCCGTATTTTTCAAGAAAGTTCTTTTCAATGCTCCCCGTATTTGAACCGACTCTGACGGGAATTTTATGCGCCTTGATACAGTCGGCAACGTACTTAATTTCCTTTTCGCCGCCGATATTTCCAGGATTGATACGTACCTTATTCGCCCCGCTTTCAATTGCCATCACAGCAAGCTTTGGGGAAAAGTGAATATCCGCGACCAAAGGAATAGAAATTTGTTCGGTTACCCGCTTGATTGCCAACGCGTCCGCTTCATCTGCAACCGCCACGCGCACGATTTCGCACCCCGCCTTTTCCAAAGCGTGGATTTGCGCCAACGTCCTTTCCACTTCCGCCGTTTTTGTCGTCGTCATTGATTGAATTTTTACGCTTGCGCCGCCGCCGAGCTGCACCCTGCCGACCGTCAAGCGTTTCGTGTTTTGATTATGCATACTTTACCTTCATTTCGCAAGTTCATTACTGCAATTCGTTTTTATCCTTCCGCGTAGATTTTTCCGCTTTCATCATAATTTTTAACTCGCTCATGAACGAGGACAAATCTTTAAAAGAGCGGTATACGGACGCATAGCGAACGTACGCAACTTCGTCCACCTTTTTCAAGTGATCCATGACCATTTCCCCGATTGCCTTGGTGGTAATTTCGCTTTCCATAGTATTGTATACTTGGCGGGAAATATCCGCAACGATATCGTCGATTACCGACATCGGCACGGGACGTTTTTCGCAAGATTTAATAATGCCGTTGCGCACCTTTTCCGCATTAAACGCCTGTCTTGTGCCGTTGTTTTTTACGACCAAAACAGGAATCACTTCTATCGTTTCATAGGTAGTAAACCGTCTACCGCAAGCCGTACATTCTCTACGGCGGCGAATGGTTCTGTCGTCGTCTGCCGAACGGGAATCAATTACTTTACTGTCCGTACAATCGCAATACAAGCATTTCATTTTTTTACACTCTCCTATATTTCATCTCGTACACGGTATAGCCGTTTAGTATTTTTTACCCTTGCGCTTGCGTGTTTCAAGCACTTCCTTTTCATAGCCGCGTTCGCTGGGCGTATAATAAATTTTATCCTTCAACGAATCGGGCAAATACTGCTGTTCAACATACCCGCCGTAATCATGCGGATATTTATATTTCAAGCTTTCCCTTTTGTCTTCCTTGCTCGCTTTGCTGTTATCCTTTAAATAGGGCGGCACGTTATCGTCGCGCACTTCGCGCGCGTCCGCTTTTGCTGCATACATTGCATTCACAACGGAATTGCTCTTTTCCGCTTCACAAACGTAAATAATCGCTTCGGATAAAGGAATCATTGCTTCGGGATAGCCGATTTTTTCAAGCGCGTACATTGCGGAAGTCGCAATCTGTAAAGCGCGTGGATCAGCCATGCCCACGTCTTCGGCGGAGTGCACCACCAAACGGCGCGCAACGAGCATCGGATCGCAACCGCCCTCAATCAAGCGCATTGCATAATAGAGCGCGGCGTTCGCGTCGCTTCCGCGTAAGGATTTACAAAACGCGGACAAGAAATCGTAATAGGAATCCTCGTTATAGGAAAGGGCTTTTCGTTGAATGGATTCTTCCGCGTCCGCCAACGTAATATGCACTTGACCGTTCCCATCAGGTTCAGTCGTCAACGCAGCAAGCTCCAACGCGTTATACGCCGAGCGCAAATCCCCTGCCGCCATACGCGCGATATGACAAAGCGCGTCGTCGTCCATCAAAATATTTTGTTTTCCCAAGCCCTTGTGTCGGCTTTTAAGTGCCCCTTTCAACGCGCCGATAATATCCTCGTCCGTCAAATGCTTAAATTCAAATACACGGCAACGGGAAACGATAGCCGCCGTCATGGAAGCAAAGGGATTTTCCGTCGTCGAACCGATAAAAATAATCGTGCCTTGCTCGATGGCAGGCAAAAGAGAATCGCTTTGCGTTTTATTGAAACGATGGCATTCGTCCAACAAAAGATAGGTGCGTTTGCCGTACAGCTTCAAATTTTCACGCGCCGTTTCGACCGCCTTTTTTACATCCGCAACCCCTGCATTGACGGCGTTAAGCTTGATAAATTCCCCATTTGTGCGAAGAGCAATAATGTTGGCAAGCGTTGTTTTTCCACAACCGGGAGGTCCCCAAAAAATACAACTGCCCAGTCGGTCGGTTGCAATCGCGCGACGAAGGAGCGAGCCTTCCGCAACAATGTGCTTTTGCCCGATAAATTCCTCTAACGTATTCGCACGCATACGTTCCGCAAGCGGTTTTGCCGCCGCTTCGTTGTTGTTAAAATCAAACAAATCCATACTCTATTCTCCAAGCGCTTTTCTTACGTCTTTCGCACGCTATATATTTTTTAGCCGCTTTTCCTTCCTTGAAAAAGAGTAGGATACCCGAAAATACCCTACCCATGTACGAGTTGAAACCCGTTAATTGCGCGAATATGCGCCGAGCAGTTTACATTCCAACGTGCCCTCTTTAATCGCCGAAAGCATCTCCGCGGCAGCCGCCGAAGCAATATCGCAATCCGCTTCGATAAAGAAACGGTACTCCCCCGGTCTGTCCTTTACGGGACGGCTTTCGATTTTCGTCATATTAATATTATGTTTTGCAATAATGCCGAGCAGTTCAAGCAAGCTTCCCGGTCTATGCAGACAAACCGCTGAAAAGAACACCCGTCCGCTTGTTTTAGGCAACGTTTCTTCTCCCTTTTTAATAAGTAAGAAATGGGTAAAATTATTTTTTTCGTCCGAAATAGTTTCTTCCCCTACCACGAAACCGTTGTACAAATTCCCGACGTGCGCGCCGCCGATTGCCGCGCTTTTGCCCGTATCGTCTTCCATCGCTTTGGTAATCCCAAAACCAGTCGATTCCGTTTCACGCAAAGATGCAAACGGCATTTCACGGCTCAAAAATCCCGCGCATTGATCGAGCGCTTGCCTATGCGAATATACTCTGCCGATTTCCGACAGCTTCACGCCCTTTTTATAAATCAAACGCTGATCGATACGCAGCACGTATTCCTTTACGGCATACAAATCCTTTGTTTCCTGCAAAAGATCCAAATTTTGCGATACCCCGCCTTGAATACTGTTTTCAATGGGAATCGCCGCCGCGTCCACACGCCCAACCGCAACGGCATTGAGCACTTCGGCAAAATTGCGAAAAGGAACGCATTCGTCCCAACCCACCGTACTCTTTTGTAAGGGCGCTTCCGTTTTCAAAAATTCTTTTGCCGCCAAATGGGAATAGCTCCCTTCCGGACCTAAAAATGCTATTTTCATAATCTTTCTCCGTGGTCATTCGGCTTTCGCTGAATGCTTTTCTCAATCGTTTATACCTGCTCCGCCAAATCCAACAACAACCGTTCAGTATCCGTCCAGCCCAAGCAAGGATCGGTAATCGATTTACCGAACGTTTCGTCGTGCTTTTGATTGCCTTCTTCTAAAAAGCTTTCAATCATAAACCCTTTGACAATCTTTTTAAAATCCCCGTCAAAACGGCGGTTTTGCATAACCTCCTGCGCAATACGAATCTGCTGACGGAACTTCTTCCCCGAATTGGAATGGTTCGTATCAATCAAAATCGCAGGATTTGCAAGCTTGCTCCCCTCGTACATTTCCGCAAGCTGCATGATCGTTTCATAATGAAAATTCGGCACATCCACGCCAAGCCCGTCCACACCGCCGCGCAAAATCGCATGCGCATAGGGATTGCCGTTCGAGCTAACCTGATAATTGCGGTATTTAAAAATCTGCGGACTTTGCGCCGCAAAAATGGAATTGACAAGCGCGAGAATATTCCCGCTCATGGGGTTTTTCATGCCGACGGGCGCGTCGATACCGCTCGCTACTTGACGGTGGAGTTGGTCTTCCACACTGCGCGCGCCTACCGCGTGATAGGAAAGCAAATCTTCTACGTACGCGGTGTTTTCAGGATAAAGCATTTCATCCGCCGCAGTCAAGCCCGATTCGTTCATTGCCGCAAGATGTAACGCGCGAATACTGCGGATTCCACGAGCAATATCCGCCGCCCCCTCGGGATCAGGCTGCAAGAACATACCCTTATACCCCACCCCTTTCGTGCGGGGTTTGTTCGTATAAATACGAGGCACGATCACCAGCTTGTCCTTTATCTTTTCGTTCAATTTACCAAGACGAGAAATATATTCGAGCGTAGGCGCAGGCTCGTGCGCGGAACAAGGTCCGATCACAACGAGCATTTTATCCTTTCTGCCTGCAATGACGTCGCGGATTTCGTTATCCCGCTCCGCTTTTATCTTTTTAAGCTCCGCCGACATGGGAGATTCGGCAATAAATTCTTCCGGCTCGGGAATAAAATATTGTTTCTCTAACATAATGCGTCTCCTTTTCTCTCTTATGCCTTGCTTTCGATAAACGCTTTTACTTCTTTCGTTACGTATTCGTCGATCGGCGTATGGAATTTCAAACTATTTCTGACCATGGACGAGCTAACGTGCAGCAGCTCCTGCGGGCAGGGCAAATACACCGCCGTAAGCGTGGGATCAAGCTTCCTGCTCGCGTAAAAATTCGCATTTTCAAAATCCAAATCCACGCCGTTGCGAATGCCGCGCACGTAGATTTTCGTGTTTTCCTTTTCAAGAAGCTCCGCAACCGTGCCCGTATGCACGACAAAGCGAAGATTTTCTTTTTCGCCGCAAGTGAGCCGCAACATTTTTAGCCGCTCCTCTACGGTAAAGCAGGGAGTTTTTTCGGGATTCACCATCACCGCCACAACCACTTCGTCAAATAAGGTAAGACAGCTTTCTATCAAAGCTTTATGACCCAAAGTAGGCGGATCAAACGTACCTGCAAACACACATTTTCTTTTGTTTTTTTCCATACTCTACTCCCCGTCTTGCGCCGCGTTCCTAAAAAAAGTAACGTACGTTTTTCCATATCTTCTTTCGTCGTACTGCTCCAAGCCGTCTATATTCCCGTCGAACGGGCGATCTCGCTCTAATACGGCAATCCCCTTTTTAGAAAGCAAGCCCTTTTGCGCGATCTTTTCAAGCGCCTTTTGCCCGTAATCGAAACGATAGGGCGGATCGAGAAAAATCAAATCAAACGCCCCTTTCACAACGTCCAAGCAAGCGGTATAATCAAAGTTATATACTTTCGCTTCTTCCCCTACCGTAATTTTAAGTGCGGATAAATTCTTCTTTAAAATTGCAAGGCTTTCTTTGGAAAAATCATTAAAAACGACTTCGCTCGCACCGCGGGAAAGGCTCTCTAAACCGAGCGCTCCGCTCCCTGAAAACAAATCGAGCACTCTCGCGCCGTATATCTTTAAAGCAAGTATATTAAATAGAGATTCTTTCGCTCTATCCGAAGTCGGACGAACGTCTTGTCCTGCAAATTCGGCAAGCACTCTGCTTTTGTATTTTCCACCGATAATTCTCATATACGACCTTTTATCTTGGACACTTTTTACGTTTCAACGCGTACATGCCCCTATCAAAATATTATTTATGCTTTCTGGGCTTCGTGCCGGGAAGTCCACCGTAATTGATCTTCTTTTCCTTTTGCGTTGCTCGCGCGGACATTGCGTCCGCGATTTGCTGCTGACGGATTTGTTTGTTACGACGAGCGTATGCACCTGCAATATACAAGCCGCCCGAAACAAGCACGGGAGCAAGCCCGAGAAGGCAAATCAAATAATAGCTTACGTTGACGCCGGGGGTAGCGCTTAAAAAATAGAACGGACCGCAAGCCCAGCCAACGAGCAACAAACAAACACCCGTTGCCGTGTTAGCACTGCCTGCATCTATGGCAGACTGATTTACTCCCCAAACAATCCCTGCAATCACGGCAAAAATACCGATCCAACCGCCGATTGCAAACCCTTTCCAAGGGCGGTATTCTTTCGCTTCCTTGTGCGTGGAAATTTTATAGCCGTTGCCGTATTCGTCCATCGACATACGCTTCACGTTCCCCGAAACAAGCATTTCGTAATGACTTCCGCCCTGTGCAAAAGCCAACAAACCGTTGTACGCAAGAGAGCAAACCCAGCATACCGACGTCCAAGTCGTTTTGCGGCTGTCCCACGCATAATCGTCTTCGCCCTTTACCCCGAGCATAATCAATACCAAGCCCATACATAAATAGACGAGCAACGCGGGCAATGCACCTTTAAACATCTCCCACGTGTATCGACCGAATCTTCTCAATTTTTTCGTTACCTTTGACATAATCATTCTCCGTATTATCTTTCGTTATTTTTTCGTCTTAAAGAAACGCTTGTCCGTAGTCCCCAAAAGGGAACGCCGCGCATTCCCGTCGAAGCGTTTTATACTTAAAATCAAAACAGTACCCTACTGCCACTGCGTTTTATACGCAAATTTTTCTTCCCTATCAAAGTCTTTGTCCGTCCCGTGCGCCATGGAAAATTTAGTCGTAATCATAGACAAACTCCGCACGGCGAGTCGCCGCACATAAAACCTCGTACGGAATCGTTCCCGTCTTTCTTGCGGTTTCTTCCGCGTCCGTCATAATCGGCAACCATTCCCCAGTTCTCCCCTTTCCATAGCGTATACAAGCGTCCATGCAAAGATTGTTCGCATTACTTTCCGCGCCGAGCAAACCGTTCTCTTTTTTTCGTAAAAAACCGTCCGCGTAGCCGAAACGGCTGACGTATAGCTCGTTCGCTCCCCGCAAAACGTTCGCTTTACCGTAACCGATTCCGCCTTGGGTGTACCGCCCGATAGAAACCGTCTTTGCATAGATTTCCATGCAACGCTCTAACGTAGGGGTATACAAATACTCCCCTTGCGGTAAATATCCGTACAGCCCAAGTCCAACCCGAACGCAGTCAAAAGCGAACGCTTCCCCAAGCAACGCCCCGTACGTACCGCCCAAGTGCGCGCATACGCTTGGAAAATATTTTCTACAAAGAAAAACGCACGTTTCAAAAAGCAGTCTTTGTTCGTTCGCGCTTTGTATTGTCGTATCGAACAAATGGGAATAGATCCCCGTTACGCGTACCAACGGCTTTTCCTTTAAAAAGGTACAAACCTTTTGCAAAGCCTGCAAATCCATACCGTAACGGTTCATACCCGTATTGATTTTTAAATGTACTTTGATGGGCAAACGATACCGTTCGCAAACGTCGGCAATCAGCTTTGCCCGCTCCATATCGGGAACAGTCGCAAGAAAGCCGTTCTTGATCAGTAAAAAAGCTTCCTTTTCATCCGTTGGCGGCGTAAAAATTAAAATTTCTTTACCGCAAGCCGCCGTTTTTACGGCTACCCCTTCTTCAAGCAACGCAACCGCGAAAAAGTGTACTTCGCCTTCCAGCGCGTTGACAACTTCTTCCGCTCCGTGCCCGTACGCGTTGGCTTTCACAACAGCGCAAAGCTTTTTCGCTCCAAAGCCCTGAAAAGCGCGCGCATTACGAACAATACTCCCCAAATGAATTTTCGCTTGAATTTTTTGCATACTTTATCGTATGCTAAAGCCGCAAGCGTTTTGCGTGTTTATCGGTTATTTACTAAAAATAATTCTATGGCAGTTATCGCATTCGATAAATGCGCCGCCCGTCAGTTTATTGCGCGCAGCCAACGGCGGTTCCATACTGCAATACGGACACCTGTTCCCCGTAAGCTCCCCAACGACAGGGAAGATTTTCTCCTTGCGTTTCGTTTTATAAATCGTGAGCACGTTTTCGGGAATATCCTTGACAATAACGCTCAATTCCTTTTCAATCTCCTCGCGCTGCGCGTCAACCGCCGCCTTTGCCGCCTTATACTTTTTGGAAATTTCAGGCGCTTGCTTTTCAATCGCAAGAATTTGCTTTTTCAGCTTTTGGTATTCTCCGTCAACCGCTTTGATGCTCTCGGATAAAACGTTCATATCCCCTTTGAGCTTTTTCAACTGTTCAATAATCGACTGCGCTTTCTTTTTATAGAAAGAAATATCCGCGCCGCCTTCTACCAACTCGTCTAAATGCTCGAAATCCTTCAAGGTTTCTTCCATTTGCTGATAACGTCTGGAAAGCTCTCCTGCTTCCCCTTTCAAAGAAACGGCTTTCGCTTCCAAAGCTTCCAGCTTTTCAGGCGCGGTTTCAAGGAATTTTTTTACTTTTACGTATTCCTTTCTTTCGTCGCTGCCAGCAAGATCTCTTTCGAGCTTATACAACTTCTTGTCGATTTCTTGGTAATGTAAAATTGCCTGTATCATAATATAACTCCCTTTCGTCAAAGCAAATTGTCATCCGTGTGAAAATAACACGGGATTCCCACCGCTTGACCCATTTTTTCATAATATTTTTTAAAACCGTAGTTTTCCGACGCATAATGGGTAAGCACGATCACCGCAAGCCCCATTTCTTGCGCCATCACGAGTACGTGATGCTTAAAATCAGAGGACACGATCACGTCAGCGCCCTGCTTTTTCGCAAACTGTACGCCGTTTTCATCTCCACCTGCACCGCAAAAGCTTCCCACTCTACAAACGGCTTGATTTTTATCCCCGTATACTTCTATTCTATCGCTGGAAAAAACCGCTTTCATGTTTTCGCAAAGCGTGCCAAGGCTCGTTGGCTTTACGCCGTATACCCGCCCGTAAGCGCCTTGGGAAACTTCTTGCATTTTTGCAACTGAACGCGTACCTGCCCCCGTCGTTTCTCCTGCCGAGCGCAAAATTCCGTTCATCAAGCTTTCGTCGATTCCATCTTGCGCCACGTCCAAATTTAAGTGCATGGAAATAATCGAAATCCCATTTGCGATACAACGCACCAGCTTTTTCCCAAGCAGCTTATCGTCGCTGTCGCGAATATCGGAAATCCGTCCGTAAATGACGGGATGGTGGGTAATAATCAATTTTACCCCCCTTTCGATCGCTTCGTCAATTGCCGCAAACGTCAAATCAAGGGTAAACAAAATCCCGTTGACGTCCTCGCCCGTATCCACCAAAACACCGCTATTGTCGTATGCGCCGTATTTTGCACAAAGCTCGTCGCTGAGCGCTTTCGGTGCGATTTGGTCCGCTATTTTGTATATTTCACTTAATTTCACCGCTCAATACTCCTTTCAGCCGTTGCACTTTTTTCAGCAAAGCCGCGCGGCTTTCTTCCTGCAAATTCGGCTCTTTTAAATATCGATTTGTATTTTCAATCAACCTTTGTATACGCTCGACAAACGCCGTCGGCATTGTTTGTAAATTTTCCCGTCCGAATTCGTACTCCGCTGCGGAATATGGCGCGCCTTTATTTCCCCCGCGGCCACCGACGAGTACGTCGTAAAATTTATTGTCGCGGAAGGTAAAATCCCGCTCGATAAATCCACCGTTTTCCAAAATATATCTACGCAATTTTTCCCCGTCGTGCATCGGTTGAAAAACAAACCTATTCGGCATAAAGCCGTACTGTTTATCGGATAAAATGGAAACGATTTCACTACCGCCCATTCCCGCAATCAGTACGAGCTGCGTATCGCTTGGAACGCCGTAAAATCCGTCCCCAAGCACCGCGATAGCCTTTCCCGCCGCGATATATCCGCCAAGCAGCGTTTTCGCTTTTTCCAAGCTTCCTTTGCTCACGTCCGACAAAATCGCACGCTCGCAAAGTCCATTTTTTAACATATATTCCGAGCAGTAGCCGTGGTCGCACCCCACGTCCGCAAACGTTTCAGCAGGCGTGAGCAGGGAACACAGCGTATCAATCCGTTTTCCGTAACCCATTATTCAAGAAAATCTTTCAGCTTCTTACTGCGCGAGGGATGACGGAGCTTTCTCAACGCTTTCGCTTCGATTTGACGAATACGTTCACGGGTAACGTTAAACTCTCTGCCTACTTCTTCAAGCGTTCTGGGCTTTCCGTCGTCAATGCCGTAGCGCAAACGCAAAACCTTTTCTTCGCGAGGGGTAAGCGTGTCCAAAACCCCCAAAAGCTGTTCTTTGAGCATGGTGAATGCCACCGACTCGCTAGGCGTAGTCGTCTTTTCGTCTTCGATAAAATCCCCAAGGTGGCTGTCTTCTTCTTCCCCGATCGGCGTTTCCAAAGATACGGGATCTTGCGCAATTTTTTGGATTTCGCGTACTCTGTCTTCGGTTACTCCCATCTTTTCCGCGATTTCCGCAGGGGAAGGCTCTCTGCCAAGTTCCTGCAACAAGACGCGTTGCACTCTCGTCAGCTTGTTGATCGTTTCAACCATATGCACGGGAATACGAATGGTGCGCGCCTGATCGGCGATTGCACGGGTGATCGATTGACGAATCCACCACGTTGCATAGGTCGAGAATTTGAAGCCCTTTTGATAGTCGAATTTTTCCACCGCTTTCATCAGCCCCAAGTTCCCTTCCTGAATCAAGTCCAAGAAAAGCATACCGCGCCCAACGTAGCGTTTTGCAATCGAAACCACCAAACGCAAGTTCGCTTCCGAAAGGCGTTTTTTCGCCGCTTCGTCGTTTTCCTGCATACGCTTTGCAAGGTCCACTTCTTCTTCCGCCGAAAGCAGGGGGACGCGGCCGATGTCTTTCAAATACATCTTTACGGGATCGTCCAACCCGATATCGGAAAGCGCCTGTTCAAACAATTCCCGATCTCTTTGATCCTCGTCCACGATTTGAATCCCCGCTTCCCCAAGCGATTTATACACAAAATCGATTTGGTTGGCGTTCGTGTCGTATTTCTCCATAACGTCGCAAAGCGCGTTGGTGGAAATACTGCCCTTCTTGCCGTAATTGTTGATCAGCCCAGCAACAATTTCATTGAGTTTTTGTTCGGATATATTCATCTGTTTATCCTCCGTTTGTATAAAACAATCGTTTATTTTTCCCTTTGTATTTTTTGTTCAACGCGTACATGCCTATGGCAAATCACGTTTTATTTCTTTAATTCGTTCCGCTTTTTCAAAAGCGATTGCAACCGCGCGGTAATTTCTTTCCGCTCCGTTTCGTCCTGCGTTTCCTTGTATAAAACGCCGTACGCCGTAATCTTCGCCTCGATTTGTTCCCGTTCAAGCGCGCGCACGCTGTCTTGGAAAAATCGTTCCGCTACTTCTCCCGTGAGCTTGTCCCCATAATTCAAATCGAGAATCTCGCTCAGCTCCGCACAGTCCTCGTCAAGCCGTTCAAACAGTTCGCTTGGACGGATACGCTCGTTTTGCGCTTCGTGTTCCAGCACGTATTCGGCAATAATTTTATGCGTTTCGTCCGTAAAATCAATCTCGTTCAAATCCAACTCTTTCGCATACGGTGCCAAAAAGAGTTTTGCCGCCAAAATAAAGCGTTTCGCCTTGACGTTTTTGTCTACGCCCGAAGCCGTTTCCCCGATCCGTTGCCGCTCAAAGTTCTCCGATTCGGGCTTTGCTTCCTGTTTCCCGACCGAACGCAAATCCCGCTCTAACGCGTGATAGGTAATCCCCGTTTTGTCCCGCAACTTTTTCAAAAGTTCTTCCTTTAAACTTTCGCTTTCCGCACTTGCGACCACTTTCAACGCTTCCGAAACAAATTTTCGTTTTTCTTCCGTTTTATCGAGTTTATATTTCCGTTCCAAGGAATGAATTTTATAATCGATTAAGGGCATTGCCGCGTCCAAGCACCGCTGATAGGCGTCCGCGCCCTGCTTTGCCACGTCGTCGGGATCAAGCCCCTCGGGCATCGGAACTACGCGCACCTGCAAGCCCTCGCTGCTTAAAATTTCCAAGCCGCGCAAATCGGCGCTTTGTCCAGCAAAATCCCCGTCGTAACTAATGAGCACGTTTTCCGAATACCGCTTTACAAGCCGCGCCTGTTCTTTGGTAAGCGACGTTCCCATCGAAGCCACCACGTTTTTAAAACCCGCTTGGTATAGAGAAATGGTATCCATATACCCCTCGACGATAATCACGTCTTTTAAGGACTGTTCCCTTTTCAGCTTTTTCAATAGGTTGATGTTATATAGGGTTTTACTCTTGTTAAAGAGCATGGTTTCCTTGGTGTTTTTATACTTTGCAAAATCGGATTTTTCGAGCAATCTGCCCCCGAATGCAACGACTTCGTCGAACGCGTTGATGATGGGAAAAATCAATCGTCCGCCCTGCGAATCGACCAGCTTTCCGTTTTTGCTTTCCGTCAATACGCCGCTGTCGATCAAATCCTGCCGCATATACCCCTTGCCCGATAGATAATCGGGTAAAGAATAGAAATCCAACGACGCGCCTAAACCGAACTTTTTCACCGTTGTGGGAGAGAGTCCGCGGCGGGAAATATAGCTTAAATGTGCTTCTGCACGCTCGTCCCCGCTGTATAAGTTTCCAAGATAGAATCTCGCGGAATCGAGCATAATTTTTGCCATGTTATCCCGTTTTTTCTTCTTCAATAAAGCTTCTTCGGTATCGAAATTGCTTTCGGGAACGGTCATTTTCGCCCGTGCCGCCAAAATCCGTACCGCGCCCATGAAATCGGTTGATTCGATCTCCTGCACAAATTTTACAACGTCCCCCGACGCGCCGCAACCGAAACAATGATAAAACTGCTCGGCTTCATTCACGGCAAACGACGGCGTTTTCTCGTGATGGAACGGACAGCACGCCCAATGGTTCCCGCCCTTTCTATCCAAAGCAACGTAACCGCGGAGCACTTCGATTATATCGTTTTTTTGTTTGAGCGCCCTGATAAATTCAGGATCGATTCCCTTTACTCCGCTCACTTACTTTATACCTCCGATCGAAAAGGTGGAAGGGATAAACAACTCCTCAAACACCGTGATTGCGTACCGATCAGTCATTCCCGACAGATAATCGCATACCACTTGTTCCTTTTCGTAACTTTCTAAAAGCTTATAATAGGGCTGCGGCAATTTCTCTACGTGCGCCATAAAATAGGCAAACATTTGCGTCAGCATTCGTTCCGCACGCTCCAAAATCGTCCGATTCGTCAATTCGTACACGTTTTCAAACATAAACGCGCGCAGTTCATTGATCGCCGCCATCATATCTTCCGACATACGTACGTAGGGTTTTCCGTACGAGTTTTGATAAATATCCGCAAGCGCCGTCGATATGCGTTCTTTCGTAACGCCGCCAAGCTTTTTAACCGCAGTTTGCGGTAAAGCGTCCGCAGTGAAAATCCCCGCGCGAATCGCGTCTTCTATATCGTGGTTGATATACGCAATCCGATCCGCCAAAGACACGGCTTCCCCTTCCAAAGTCATCGGTTTTCCCGAGCTTTTATGCTGTAAAATGCCGTCCCGAACTTCCACGGTCAAATTCAAGCCCCTGCCGTCTTTTTCGATAACGTCCACTACGCGTAAGGACTGCTCGTTATGCCAAAATCCTCGTTCCGTAATTTGGTTGAGCACCCGTTCCCCCACGTGTCCAAACGGCGTATGCCCAAGATCGTGCCCAAGCGCAATCGCTTCCGCCAAATCTTCGTTGAGTGCCAACGAACGGGCGATCGAGCGGGCAATTTGCGAAACGTCTACGGTATGCGTCATACGGGTAATGTAATGATCCCCCTCAGGCGCGCAAAAAACCTGCGTTTTATTTTTTAAACGTTTAAAGGAGTTACTGTAAATAATTCTATCCCGATCGCGCTGAAATTCCGTGCGGAAATCACAGCTTTTCTCGTTGCGCAAACGCCCCTTCGTATCGTTGGATTTTACCGCAAATTCCGACAAAATTTTCTCTTCGTTTGCGCAAATTCTTTCCCGAACGCAAGCGTATTCCATACAAATTTCCTCCTTTCCACGTTATTTTTTGCCCATTATATATTTATATATTCGACAAAACTTTCTCAAATCCTTTTTTTTATAGAAAAAAAACGAAAAATTATTTGATTTTTTATAAAAAAATGATAAAAAACAAAGCAAACCTTGCCCCACGCTTCTTTTTCGCAAAAACGGTATCTTTTTCCAAAAAGACGCAAATTTTTTTTCAATTCCCCCTTTACAAATGCATTTTTTTATGATAAAATATGGATAATATCGAAACTTGGGGGGATGTTATGATTTACAGTATTGAAAATCAGCATTTGAAAATCGAAGTGAATTCTACGGGCGCACAGTTGTATTCGGTATATTCCAAAAAGACGGATACCGAATATTTATGGCAAGGCAACCCCGCTTATTGGAGCGGCAGAGCGTACAATCTTTTCCCTTTTATTGGAAGAAGATACAACAACATTTTCAAATACAACGGCCATGAATACGAATCTCGCACGCACGGGCTTGCAAGATATTTCGAATTTGCTTTGGAAACGCGCTCGGCAAGAAAGCTTGTTTTCCTTTTAAAGAGTAATTCGTTCACACTTCGGGAATACCCTTTCGAATTTGAATATCGCGTTACGTTTGAGTTGAAAGACAGCGAACTGCTCGTCAAGCAGGAAGCGTTGAACACGGACGAAAAAGAAATGATTTGCGCGTTCGGCGGACACCCCGGCATCAACGTGCCTTTCGGTGCAGGCAGCTTTGAAGATTGCTATTTAGAGTTTGGGGAAAAGACCGCGGTAAAACGCCGCACACTCGCGCTTGGAGATCGGTATATGTCGGGCGAAGAAGAATCTTTCCCGCTGATCGACGGCGTTAAATTGACTCTTAACCACGGCTTGTTTGAACACGACGCAATCATTTTGGCAAATACCTGCCGTTACGTCATGTTAAAATCGGAAAAAGAAGACCGCTACGTAGCTATGCGTTACAACGACTTTAAATATATCGGATTTTGGCATGCTATGCCCCACGGTGCAAAAGACGCGCCTTTCGTTTGCTTAGAACCGTGGAGCGCACTCCCTGCGCGCGACGGCGCTATTGAAACGCTTGAAGAAATCCCCGATATGACGCATATCGCACCCGGAAAAACGGCAACCTGCTCGTTTACTTTGGAAATTCACGAATAAAAACAGAAAGGCAAAGCGCCGCGAAAATCGCGGCGCTTTTTTTATTCAACTCGTACATGGTGGCTTGATTTATAAAACGGACTCCCCTACAATTACGGGGGTAAGCTTCTTTCCGTTCACCACCAAATAACAATAACTTCCCCCTTTTCCAAACGGCAATTTCAGCGATCCGGGATTGATCAGCGTTACCCCGTCTATCTCGTCAATGCTTGCCCTGTGCGTGTGTCCGTACAGCGCAATTTCACAACCGCGGCGCTTTGCTTCTAATGCAAGCCTTCCAAGCCCTGATTTCACTCCGTAAGCATGTCCGTGCGTGTAAAAAATCTTTACCTGCTCTATTTCCAGCTCCCCCTCCGTTGGATAGGGAGAAAAGAAATCGCAGTTTCCTTGCACGACGTAGATTTTGTCAGGATACTCCCTCCAAAGGGTACGCATATCCCCTGCACCGTCCCCAAGATGTATGCAATAATCGTTTTCAGAAATCAACGCACGTACCGAATCGACTCCTTTGGCACTGCCGTGCGTATCGGAAATAATCACAAGCTTTTTCATTGTCCATCTATCTCCGTCCACAACTTTTTCAATGCCTGTAACGCGCGGTATCTATGAGACACGGCATTTTTTTCTTCCGCAGTTGCCACGCCGAAAGATTTGTTCAAATCTTCACTTTCAAAAATGCAATCGTAGCCAAACCCGCCATCCCCTTGTTCTTCCTGCAAAATCCAACCGTACGTGCGACCTTCCGCAAGCAATTCTTTTCCATCGGGATATACCAACGCAATCGCGCTTGTAAAGTATGCGCGGCGATTTTCCACGCCCGTTAAATTTTTCAGCAACGTATCCCGATTTTTCTTATCATTACCGTGTTCGCCACAATACCGCGCACTAAATACCCCAGGCGCACCGCCCAGCGCTTCTACGCACAAGCCGCTATCGTCCGCAAGGGTAACTACGCCAAGCGCTTTTGCCGCCGCACGCGCTTTAATCAATGCGTTCTCTGAAAAAGTCGTTCCCGTTTCTTCCACTTCTTCATTAAATCCCATTTCCTTTTGCGACACTACTTCAAACTCCGTAAAAATTTCCGCTATTTCACGCAATTTATGCTGATTTCCGCTCGCAACAACCAATCTTTCTTTCATATTTTTTTAGTTCCTTTTATTTTATTCCTTTGTAAAACCGCACTTTAAAGGAGTTTAATACTGCCAACAGCATTACACCGACGTCCGCGAAGACCGCCAACCAAAGGGGCAAAACGCCGCATGCACCGAGCACCATAAACCCTATCTTCATTACGATCGAAAAAATAATATTTTCAAAAACGGTTTTCCGCGTTTTCCGCGCAATCCCAAATGCCTTAGATAGCGCTTGTAAATTGTCGGAAATCAACACCATATCCGATGCTTCTACCGCAGCCGCACTGCCAAGCTTCCCCATCGAAACCGCACAGCTTGCCACAGCCATTACGGGCGCGTCGTTGATCCCGTCGCCAACGTACACCAAACCGCCTTGTTTTTGCATTTCTTCCGCATAACGTTGTTTGTCTAACGGCAATAAATCGGCTTTCAACTCGTACATGCCCACTTCGTTTGCGATTTTTTGCGCTCGATTTACGGAATCCCCCGTCAGCATGACAAGGTTCGTTACTCCCTGATTTTTCAACGCCGCAATCGCGTCTTTCGCTTCCGCGCGGAGTTGATCCCCCACTTCAATCGCACCGATATACGCCCCGTCTTTTGCAACGTAAATTACGGTATGCATGCTTTCTTTTTCCGTTAACAAAATTTGTTCTTCTTGAAGTAAAGCCGCATTTCCCACAACAATGCGTGCTCCGTCCACGATAGCAAGCAAGCCTTTCCCTGCTTTTTCCTTGATTTCCTGTGCAACGAGGGTTGTTTTCACGTTCAAAAAGGCTTTTGCAATAGGATGCGCCGAGCCACGTTCTACCGCAGCCGCAAGGGAGAGCAATTCTTCTTGCGTAACTCCCTTTTCAGGGTGCACGCCGCACACGGTAAACGAACCTTCCGTCAACGTACCCGTTTTATCAAACGCTACCGTTTTTGCTTTCGCCATTTCATCTAAATACGTCGCGCCTTTGACCAAAATACCCGCGCGAGCGCAAACGCCTATTCCTGAAAAATAGGTCAGCGGCACGGAAATAATCAAGACGCACGGACACGAAACGACCAAAAAGGTCAACGCCGATTGCAGCCAACGGTCATAGCCGCGGAAATACCATCTTCCGTCCATGATAATGCCGCTAAACAACGGCACAAGTGTCGCAATCATTACCGCCAAAATGCAAACGATCGGCGTATAGTAACGCGCAAATTTCGTAATGAATTTTTCAGGCTTCGCTTTTCCCGAAGCGGCGTTTTCTACCATATCCAAAATCTTACCGACCGCGCTTTCGCAATAGATACGGAGCACCTTCATCTCGACCATGCCCCCTGCGTTTATCGTTCCCGATAAGATTTCTTGCCCACGCATTATTCGCTTTTCAAGCGGTTCTCCCGTCAATGATTTCGTATCGATCAGCGCGCTTTCGCTTATCAACTCGCAGTCCGTAGGAATCCGTTCCCCCGCTTTTACGACGATAACGTCGCCCGTTTGTAATTCTTCAGGTTTTACTTGTTTTTGCTCCCCATTCATCAGCAGCGTTGCCCATTCACTTTTTAATTCGACCAGTTTGGAAACCGATCTCCGCGACGAACCGACCGCGATTGATTGTAAAAGCTCCCCGATTTGATATAACAGCATAACCAAAACCGCTTCGCTGTATTCCCCAAGCGCCACCGCGCCGATTGATGCGAGCGTCATTAAAAAGTTCTCGTCGAAAATCCTGCCTTTTGCCAAATTCTTTGCCGTGGAAATCAAAACGGGATACCCCACCGTCAAATAAGCGACCGCGTATAGAATAATCGCCGTAATTCCTGACACTCGCCCGTCGATAAAGGCATGGAGCAATATTCCCGCAAGCAACAATGCCGCTGCTATCCCGATTTTCAACCACGCAAAAACGCGGCCGTTCGACGGTTTTGTAAAGTTATTTTGCCCGTCTAATACACGGACTTCTTCAAAGTGATTCGCCGTTTTAATCGCGCGCATCACTGCCGTTTCGTCTTCCGTTTCTAAGGAGATCGTTTGCGAAACGTAATCTACCGTAACCGCTTGTACCCCTTTCAGCTTCGCTATATCTGCCTGCAAGGCTTCCGCGCAAACGGGACAATCCAAATTTTCAATATGCAACAAAATTTTCATAACCTTTCCTCGCAAGCCAAATGCTCTATACCCATTTGAATAATATTACGGATATGGCCGTCAGCAATCGAATATTCCACGTTTTGTCCAAAACGCTTCGCTTTAACGATTTTATTATCCCGAAGTACGCGTAACTGATGACTGACCGCGCTTTGCGTGCCGTCGCATACTTCTACAAGATGATAGACGCACATATCCCCGTTCAAAAGCGCGTTGACGATTTTAAACCGACTCGGATCAGAAAGCACGCGGAAAATCTGACAAATCTTTTCCACTTCGGCTACCCCGAGTACGTTTTCTCTTGCTCTTTGCACCGAAACGGAATGCGCTTGTTCCTGTTCACAAAATTTCTTTTTCATCATTTTATTTCCTTCCTTTTTTTGTTTGAAAGTCATCAAGTTTTCTATTTGTTTTAATAATAGGAAGTTGGCATTTAGCCTCCGCAGCATAATCACTTTTTTTACGTATAAAAATGCAAATTCGCTCTCTTTACACTTAAATATATGAATAACTGTTCATTTAATAACCAACAAAGTACTTTTTAACCAAGAAATCACTCTTTGATTCAAAAAGCATTCTTCAAATCCCAAAGCACTCTTTTGTTTCTTAAATATATGAATAACTGTTCATTTAATAACCAACAAAAGGCACTTTAAACCATAAAATAGTCTTTGATTCAAAAGTAGTCTTTAACCCCCAAAGCACTATTTATTTCTTGAATATATGAATAACTGTTCATATATTCAAATATATTTTAACAGCTTACGGCGGAAATGTCAAGCGATTTGAAGAAAATTTACTGATTTTTATATAAAGAAATAACTGTAAACAAATATAATCTGGTTAATAATTTTGACAAAAAAATCCAGCGTTTAAAAAAATTTCGCAAAAGAAATCCTTCATATTTTTTTCTTGCATTTATATAACATTATAAAAAATAAGCGGTGGACTATTATCCACCGCAGTATTTTTGTTTCAAGCCTATTCATATTGTTTTACGTAGCAAAGTTTAATTTTATTGAAAACTCTTTATTTCAATAGGTATTGTTGTCGTTCCATAATTAGAAAAAACATAAGTACAATTATACAATTTATTAGAGTTAGAAGTCATTTTAATCTTTTTTAATACCTTGTTTTCAAAATAATACGAAAAAACGGTCGATTTATCTTGAAATTCATAATAATAACATTTTTTACGTTTATTGTATTTCAATACTTCATAAGGCTTCTTATATCGAGAAACAAACTCAGCGTTCGGTAAATATGCCGTTTCAATTTCATCCATCAATGAAGGATTAGATTTTCTCCAAGCAGTATCTTCTTCCGTATAATCTTCAAAATACTCACTACCGTACAAATAGCAAATTTTCTCTCCGTTTTCTATACCATATAAAAGCCCAAAATATTGCAAATCGTTATAATATCTAAATATTGCAAAACCGTTATCGACATAATAATAGTATTCTTTTCCATTATCGTATAACCAAGGGGTTACACAAAACGTTACGTTTGATAATGCTTCTTTTGTAAATGCATTATCGTATTCTTCTTGGGATACTTTGTATTTTTTATCGGAGCAGCCCGATAAAACTATGCTACAAAGCATAAGCAAAACCGCAACCCCAATCGCTAATAACTTTTTAATTTTTTTCATGATTTTCCCCATATACTTAATTTCTCTCATTCTGTTTATTTTCAAAGCACCAACCGTCGATTTTCATAGATAGGTATTTCTCTCTTTAAGTTTTTCTTTACTTTAATCAAAAAATTGTTTGTTTTAAACGTCAAAACGGGAAATAAATACTTTCGCGTTTAAATATATCCACTTACCCGACAAGTCAAAGCGCAATTTCTTTGCAACCAAGCATTGACGGGAGAGCTTTTCGGCTTTATTTTTCGCCGTTAAGCCGTATTTCATATCCCCAACAATCGGACACCCAACGTGCGCCAAATGCGTCCTGATTTGATGGGTTTTGCCCGTGTGTAATATAATCTCCACCTTGGTCGTTTCGTTACGCGTTTCTAAAATCTTGTATTCCGTTATAATCTTTTCCGCTCCATGCGTTTCCCGATCGTAAATCCGCACTCGAGCTTGCGTAGCGTCCTTTTTTAAATATGCGGTCAATACCCCCGCTGATTTTTCAAACGCTCCAAAACAAAGCGCGTGATATATCTTTTCAATCTTTCGTTCTTTGAACGCTGTCAAAAGCTCCTTTTCCGTTTCCGCATTTTTCGCAAACGCCAAAAGTCCTTGGGTATTTCTATCCAAACGATGAATAAAATAATATTCCCCCTGCCGAATAAGCGCTGCGAATACCGCTTCGGAATTAACGCCGCTTTCCTTGTCGGCAATCAAAATATTCTCGTCTTCGTATACCGTGTAAAAAGCAGGTTTTTCTTCTTGCTTTTTCGTCAAGAAATAAGCGACAATATCCCCTTTCGCAAGGGGCATGTCCGAGTTGACGCGATTTCCGTTGACTTTTATTTCCCGATTCTTTAAAAGATACGTCCAAAAAAAACTACCCTGTGCGTAGTTGTTTTCGGTAAATTCTTTTAACGATTGATTTTTATCGGAAATAAGCTGCAACATATATAAACCTCTTGTTCCATTATAAAACTTTTGCGCGTAAATAGCAAGTAAATCGTATAAAAAAGGCGGTGCATTTTCGATACGCGCCGCCTTTCATCAAATCCGATTATTTAGATTTCTTTTGTTTTTTTGCTTTCTTCGCCTTTAACGCTTTCGTATCAACGTCTTCCAACGTTTCGTCAGAGGGCTTAATCAAAAGCAAGATGATGATAAGCACAAGCATCAACGCTGCGATAGAGAAAAGTACAACGGAAAGAATGTTGTTCTTTAACCATTCATTTTCCCCTTTAATGGTAACCGCTTTCGATTCAACGATTACTACCTTGAACGCCGTTGCGCGCTGTGCGGGAACTTTTGCTTCCCAAATATCCGCAAAGATAAGGTAGTTGCCTTCTTCCGCTGTCTTAAAGCTACGGCTGGTCGGGTTCCAGTTGAATTTGTTGTCGCTTGCTTCCCAGTCGTCAGGATGATCTTCTTCGTTGATTTTGCTGTTAAATTCTTCAATGCGAACGAAGCAATCTTCGATCTGTTCCGCTGTCGTGCCGCTGTTCGTATAGGAAACCAACAACTTCGCATATTCCTTAATATATAAGGGGAAATAATCCTTATTTCCGTAAACGTCCGCTTTTACTTCGCTAAGCTTGCCTTCAAGCGCGTCCTGCAACGTCGTGTAAGAAACTTTTACGAAGTCGTCCGCAGTCAAGCCGATCAAATTCGCTTTATCGCCGTTGATTTTGTAAAGCGCATAATTCGATTTTTGTTCGGAAGCACCCAACACGGTAAACGTGCTCATTGTATACGTCGTATCAAGAACTTCCGTCGATTTCATAGAAGAAGTGCTAGTCGCATTCTTTACGGAAAGAGGTTGGTTCTTAATCGTGAAATTGAATTCGGGAATTTCTTCGATATCCCATACGGTCGTCGAAGTAATTTCAACAAGCTCGTTATCTTCCGTATAATAATACATACTGTTGCCAGCTTTGTCCGTCGCGAAGATCTTAAACTTGTACAAACCTTCTTCCGAACAAGTAAACGACAAACCGCTGTACGAGAGCGTCGAGGTTACGCTTGCGCTGGAAGAAGACGGCTTGTAGTAGCTGATCTTGAATTGCAAGTTTCTGTACCCGTTATTATCGGAAATCAACCACTTGCAGGAAGGCAACTTAATCGATTCGTTGCTCTTGAGCGTTCCCGCCGCCGTGTCTACGTCGTCTTGGAAATCGTCTACAAGCGTTTGATAATCCGCCGTTTTTTCGTTGGTTTTCGTGCCCTCTATCGCGTTTAAAATCGTATAACGAGGTCCGTCCGTGTTTTGATCGATACAAATATAGGACATCTTATACGCGTCTCTCGTTTCGTTGAATTTAGCATCAAGTTCTACCGTTTCCAACGCATACCAAGAAAGATCATAGGTAACCTTTTCATACTCATCAACGGTATCCCCCGTCGAATCTACGGAATAGGTCTTGTCCCCAAGCTTAATCTTGATGGAAATATATTCCATACCCGCTTCCGCATATACGGTCGTCTTTTCCCCGTTCGCCTTTTCATAAACGGAGTCGCTCAAATACGGAGAAGTCGTATAGGTCTTATATTTAGGCGCTTCATCCGTATTGCCGGGGTTGTATTGATAGAAAGACTTGCTTTCCGTCAAACCGCTGTTTTGCAATACGTCGATTTTTTCATACGAGAAGCTGAGCACCGTACCAAGCTGGAATCCGCTGACGTCTTCGTTCATAACGAGTACGGGAGCAGCCGTATCGGTTACGGAAACCGCGTCGGTAGAACCGCTTGCGTTATCAAAACGCTGACCGTTCAGGTTGAGCAAATTCAACGCCGTCGTTTCCTGTCCTTCCTTTACTTCCGCTTTAAACGTAAGGGGCTTGAAACCTTCGGAATAATCGGAATAATACGCGCCTACGTTGGTAAAGCTACCGATTTCCTCGCCGTTGATCATCACTTTATATTCGCCGTCGTCCGCACCTTCCGCAAGCGTAAAATCAATATCCTTTGCAACCTTTTCCGCCGTACCGTCGTTTACCGCAGCATATACGTCCGTTCCGTCGTTGGTAAAGGTAACCGTGTTAATCGCTTTATCGTCTTCGCTTGCCCAAGCCGAACCGCATTCGACCGTCATAACGATTTTTTCAAAGTTAAGATCCGCAAACGCAAATTTTGCGTTGAGATAGGTCGCTACAACGTTACCGTTGCTATCCTTTGCGCCCGTGTACCACTTCAACGCAAGGTCGCGCTGACGAAGTAAAACCGTTCCTTCGTCTTTAAACACAAAGGAAGTAACCTTCGAACCGTCGGTATTGCCAACAGCTTCCGTCTTAACGTTGGTCGTGGTGAATACGTTCGACAAAGTATACGATTGTGCCGTAGCCGCCGACGCTTCAACGCCATTCTTTTGCATAGCCGCGCCCATCGTAGCCGCACAAAGCGCGCCTGCAAACATTAAAGTAATCAGTTTTTTGTTCATTTTTTTCATGAAACGTGCCTCAATTATAATTTTATAAGGTATTTTTCTTTACAATACAATATCGTACTTTTTTATTTTACACCGAAATACGCATTTTGTCAAACGCATTTAACGATGATTTTGCCTGTTTTTCCAAATTTCTTAAAATTTCATCGAATTTCCACCGATTTTGCAATATCGAACGCTTTCCACGGCGTTTCTTCTTCGGGCGGGTACGCAATAAATTTCAAGCGTTCCTTGGTGATCGGATGCAAGAAGGACAGCGAATACGCCCAAAGCGCAAGCTTTCCTTTCTGCGCGAGTGCGCCGCCATAGCGCATATCCCCGAAAATCGGATGGGAAATCCCCGCCATTTGCACGCGGATTTGATGCGTTCTGCCCGTGTGCAAGCGCACTTCCACCAACGAGTATTTGGATTTATTTTCCAACACGTTATAATCGAGTTCAGCGTATTTCGCACCGTCCTCCGTAGGAGTACAAATATACACCATATTATTGACGGTATTTTTACGCAAATAATTACAAAGCGTGCCCCTGTCAGTATCGGGCGCGCCGCAAAGTACAGTTAGATATTTCTTCTCAAAATCCCCCGTTTGCAAGCCTTCCGTCAAACGCGCCGCCGCCTTGCTCGTTTTGGCATACACCATAACGCCGCCCGTCGGCCTGTCCAAACGGTGTACAAGCCCTAAATAAACGTTTCCCGGCTTGTTATACGCCGTTTTAATATAACGCTTGATTTGGTCGAATAAGTTATCGTCCTTACTTTCGTCGGGGCAGCAAGCCACCATTTGCGGTTTCAGCACGACAATAATATGATTATCTTCATATAAAATGCGGAAAGGAAGCGTTTCTACCGCCTGTAAAGTTTCCGCCTGTTCGTTAATTTCCGTCATTGACAAATATACCTCCTGCTCCGCACGGGAGAGAAATTCCTTCTTCCGTTTGTATTCCCACTTCATACGCTTCTACACGGCCTTGAAAGCCTTTTAACGTAAGCTGTAAAATGTTTTTGAGCACCATCGGTTGCAACCCCGTTGTGTAGCTGTTAATCAGCACGAATAAGGGATTGTCGCAAAGCACCGAAGAACAAAGCTCGACAAATTTATATAAATCGTTTTCAATCTTCCACATTTCCCCGTTCGGGCCGCGACCATACGAGGGCGGATCCATAATAATCGCGTCGTATTTGTTTCCGCGGCGGATTTCCCGCTGCACGAATTTCAAACAATCGTCCACGATATAGCGTATTCCTGTATCAATCCCCGAAAGCCGCGCGTTTTCGCCGGCACGCTCTACCATGCCTTTCGCCGCGTCTACGTGGGTTACTTGCGCACCCGCTTTTGCGCAGGCAACCGTTGCGCCGCCCGTGTACGCAAATAAATTGAGCACTTTTATCGGTCGGTTTGCGTCTTTTATGAGCTTGGTCATATACTCCCAATTAACCGCCTGTTCAGGGAAAAGCCCCGTATGCTTAAAGCCCATAGGCTTGATTTTAAAGCGAATATCCAGCTCGTCATAAGAAACGTTCCATTCCTCAGGCATGGGTTTGAGAATTTTCCAACCGCCGCCCCCTTTTTCGCTGCGTTTATAATAAGCGTTGAGCTTTGGATATGCAAACAAATCGGTTTGCGCCGCCCAAATAACCTGCGGATCGGGACGGAGCAAATACACGTCTTTCCAACGTTCGAGTTTATACCCGTCCCCCGTTGCTATGATTGAATAATCTTTCCAATTTTGCGAAATTTTCATAAAAAACCTCAAAGCGTTTCCGTCTTGAAGAAACGCAACAGGACGGAATACGACAGTATAACCTTATATATTATACTGTAAAAAGTAGGTTTTGTAAAGTATTTTGTCGGATATTAAAAAGAGAAAAGCAAAAGTTTGTAAAAAAAAGATGCAGAAAAATAAAATTTTTTAAAAAAGCGCAAAAAAACAGTTGACAAACAAAAATGTTTTTAGTATTATTATAAAGCTGTTTTGAATGGCAAGAGCGATTAAAGCGCAAACATATCGCGGGGTAGAGCAGCTAGGTAGCTCGTCGGGCTCATAACCCGAAGGTCGTAGGTTCGAATCCTCCCCCCGCAACCAAAAATGGCGGCGTAGCTTAGTTGGTTAGAGCGTCCGGTTCATACCCGGAAGGTCATAAGTTCGAATCTCATCGCCGCTACCACGACAACAACACGGAGAAAATCCGTTTTACATAACGGCGCGAAAGCGCTTATAAAGAAGGCCCGTTGGTCAAGCGGTTAAGACACCACCCTTTCACGGTGGTAACATGGGTTCGAGTCCCGTACGGGTCACCAAAAAAAGAGAACAGGAAAATTCCTGTTCTCTTTTTTTGGCTTCTACCGAATGTCGTACGGGACTCGAGGGTGGGAGCCGTTTTGCGAGAGCAAAACGCTTTGCCGTCGATATCCCCTATCCACGATAAAGTTTTCGGCAAAGGACGCCATTGATAATGGCGGAGCGGGGCGCGCCGCTAAAGGCGAGAGTCCCGTACGGGTCACCAGTAACAACCTAAATCGAACCCCTCAATTAGAGGGTGGACGGTTTGGGTTGTTTCATTTTCTAAAATAGTTTTTAAGGCATTTCCTTTTGTCAAGGGAACGCTTTTCTTTTTCCCTTGAATAAATACCTGCCCTATATAAAATCACGCTAAAAACGGTGGTTTATGTTATCGAAAGGCTCTTGATAGGAGTAAAAGTATTACTGCTTTTTAGCCTTGATGTCATACAAGTTTGGCGAATTGACCTCATGCCACTTATGCAGATTATCTACATACCACGGGCGCATTTAAAGTTGGAGGTTAATTTGCCTATGAAAATGAAAAGTTGCTGTAGATTGTCTATTTTTTTAGAGTAAAACATAATGCAACTTAAAGTTTGCAAAAAGAAACGGAACATTGCTTGTAAGTGCAGTTTTATTATGTTATAATCTACGTAATCAATACGCGTAAAGACAAAATTACAAGGAGAAACCATTATGACATTTGGCGAAAAATTATCAAAACTTAGAAAAGAAAACAACTACACACAAGAACAGTTTTCCGATATTCTCAAAGTATCCCGTCAATCGGTTAGCAAATGGGAGCTGGACGAAACCTATCCCGAAACGGAAAAAATAATTCAGATAGGTAAACTGTTCAATTGTTCGATGGATTATCTTTTAAACGAAAATATTACCGAAAAAACGGCGACAGGACGTAAAGTCTTTACAATAAAAAACAAAGAGCGAGCAAAAAAAGCGTTCAAAATTGTCGGTATTATCGTTGGTGTATTGTTGACGATAGACTTCGTTTCAATGATAATCTATTTTTCGATATACGGCATTCCTAGTTAAAAAGATATATTACGGTGTATTTTTTTATTTTTACACTCAAGTGAGTATTCAATATAAGAAATCAAGCGTTCCTGCAAAAGGTTCGATTTAGGTTGGCTAAGGGTCACCAAAAAAAGAGAACAGGAAAATTCCTGTTCTCTTTTTTTGGCTTCTACCGAATGTCGTACGGGACTCGAGGGTGGGAGCCGTTTTGCAAGCTGTTTTCGCCTTTTTCCCTTTGTTTTCAAGACTTCTACAATTTAAACTATATAAAAGTTGCCTGAGCGAATACTTTCGCCCAGGCTTTTCTCTTATATCGCAAATTTAACCATTTGCATTTGTTCTTGCATAACAAGGTTTTCTGTACACAACGAGAAATTTCCCCTCACCGCATTACTTATATCCTATACGTATTCCTTATCTTGCTTTTCCTCAAAAAGGCGTTGCACGTAGTCCGATGCGACTATCGCCGCATTCGCGCGCGATAACGGTCCCGTTATCATAAATGCGCTACCGCGATTGTTATTCACGATGTCTTGCTGCTCCGTTTCGTTGATTCCGCCTGCCTTTTCATACAGCGTACACAGGTCTTCCATATCATTCGGCGACAACGCGAATATCATCGAATACTGACACGCATTGATAATCGCCGTGGATTTTCTCGCTATCTCAGGACTCCCTACAAAGTCCTTGATATTCTGCGTAATAACAATCTGCATACCGTTGTACTTTCTAATTCGCTTCGCAAGTTGGAACATAAAGTCAAGCGCAATCGGATACTTGTTATCAATAAACACGTGCGCTTCGTCAATTACAACAATAATCTTTCTATCCGTGCCGTGCTTTGCGTTGAACTCCTTGTTCTTGATAATTTCATTATCAAGCCACTTTAATACCAACAACATTTGCGCGTTCGCTATCGTATTATTCTTATTCGCAAGCAAGCTTTGGAAATTGAATACCGTAAAGTTTTCCTTGACCGTCAAGCTGTTTTCGCCGTTCCAAAGGTTGGCGTTTCTGCCCTTGCCTGCAAACTTCGCAACGTAGTTGTTCAGCACGCGAAGATTCGAGCTGTCGTATTCCAAAACAGCCGACTTTTCTTCCGAAAGTATCAATGCATAAAGGTCGTCAAAGGTCGGATAATCCTTGGGGGTAAGCTGCGCAAAGCTCGTTCGCTCACTAATCCCCTTACTCTCGTACAGCTTTAAAATCAAGTTGTTAAGATACTCCAACGCATCCGAAGAAATGCCCGGCAAAATCTGCTTGAAGAACTCCTCCAAGAACTGCAAATGTACCGAGAAATTCGTGATACCGCTATCAGCATCCGTTTCGTCCGCTTCGAGAGTCGTAATCACGTGGAAGGGATTGAGCCGACCTTCCTTCGCCGTTCCTACGTCGATGAGTTTACCGCCCAAATTTTTTGCAAGCTCTTGGTATTCGTTTTCGGGATCGAGAATGAATATCTTGCTGTTTTCCGCCGCAAAGTTGGCAAGAATCGTCTTTGTCGCAAAGGATTTACCGCTACCCGATTTCCCCATAATAACCATATTCGAGTTGACTCTTTCGTTATCTCTTTTGAAGAAGTCCACGATAACGGGGAAGCCGCCCGAATGTCCCAGCAACACGCCGCGGTCGTCCATAATATAATTGAGTACAAACGGGAAGGATGCCGCAACGCTTGACGAGTGAATGGAACGAGTATATTCCTTCATTCCTTCGAAAGCGGATACGCCCGAAGATGTGAATGCGGTAATTTGCTTAGACGAGTTATCGCTAATCTTGAACCCTTCTTCCGCAAGCAAACTTCTTACGCGTTTTTTAAGACTTTCCTTGACGCTGGTCGAGTTTTCATAAACCGTAATATGTACCGTCACTTCAAACAAAGTTTCGTTATCGTTTTGCAGCATTGCAAGCAAGGACACGAGCGAATCGACGTGCGTTTGCTGGTCGATAATGTCCGAAGCCTTAAAAGAATTCTTCGTCAGAAGTTCCTGCAACGACCTATCAATCATACGCACAGCCTTCGATTTTTCGATAGGCTTCATATTCATCACTACTTTCGTGCCTTCAATGTTGAACATCTTATAGCCCCAAGCATTTTTCACCGTCAAGGGATAATCACGAATGGTATAAGTAACCGATTGTTTCCCGTCCACCAGTGTTTGTGAGAACTTGAATTCCACGCTGTCGGGGGTTGCGTAATCTACGTATTCGTCGGGTTGATAGTAAGAGATTTCGCGTTCGTCAAAATCGTTCGTGTAGTTGTATTTCAAGAATACTGCAAGCTCCGCATCCGTCAAACGGTGGGAATCAATCGTGTATTCCTTGAACTTCATCACAGCGGTGTTCAGAATCTCCGCAATCGTTGCTGGATTCATATCGTAAACCACCAAATAGTACCCCGAACGCATAATTCGAGAACCCGTATTCAGCTCGCTGAGAATTTCCGTTCTATTGTCGATAATATTTTTTCGAGCCGTGCTTTCTTCGTAGCTAATCCCTTCCGCTTCGTACAGCTTATCAACGTCGGATTTTTTGCTCTTTTCCTGCGCGATATGCTTGTCGAGTAGAATCGGACGATCGATTTTCACAAGACTTGCGCTCGTGCCGCCGCTCACACTTTTCAAAATCGAAGCGAATGCCTTGTCGATGATTTCCGATTGCTTATACCCCGTCAATAACCGGAATTCCTTGGACATAATCTCCAAAACGCCGCCGTAGTACGTACCATAGCAAATCAACCCATCGCGAATGTCCGTAAACGGAATCAGAGTCGAAATATCTACCCCCGAATCTTCCCCGTTTTTGGCGTACTTTTTCTTACTGAACAGGAATTTTATCAAGCTTTTGATTTGCAAATATAAGCGTTCGCCCGACACGGGAAGGTACAGACAAATGAACACGCCCAAAACAAGCGCCATCAAAATATACGTCAGCACTCCATAGTCCGTGAACATTACCAAGAATTCAAGCCCTACGCCTGCCATCCCGATGAGAATGTCAGCAAGAGTGAAATTGCGGTAAAATTCAACCTTTATTTTTGTTTTCTTTGGAATGATTCTCATTGCTTACTCCCACTCTCTTGACTTTCTTTCTCGTTACCGTTCTTCTTGTTTTGAAGAGCCGCCTTAATATCGTTTTGCGCCGACTTGTTCAGCTCGTTATTCTTCTCTTTGTGCGCCACCGCGTTTGCGGTCGAGCCCTGCGTAGGCTTCTTATCGTCCGCAGCACCACCAGCTCCCGTCTTGCCTTTCATCGCCGCTTGCAGGTTCACGCTATTTTGGCTGTTGCCGCGGTCGACTTTGCCGTCGAAGCGATCGTTTTTTGCAGACGCTTCCATCGCGCGTTCCTGCGCTTTTAATTCCTGGGCTCGCTGCGTTTTGTATCTTATCCCTTCTTCAATACTCGTGGGAATACCAGCCGCTCGAACCCACGACCGACCTTTATTAAACGCGCCGCCTGCCATATTGAAAACGCCTTTCACCGCGCCGCCTGCCATCCGCGCGAGCGATGCCATACCGCCCGAAAGATGGCTTTGGTCCATCAAATCCTGCGAACCTGCGCCACGCGCAACAAGATTGCCAATCAGCACCATTCCGCGACGGCACGCAAACGCACCGCCGATGATGAATAAGAGCCGAGCAATTCCGTTGACTACGGACACAAAACTTCCCTGACCAGGGAAGAAATTCACGTCGGCAATTAAGGGCAACATTAACGCAAAAATGTTCAGTGCCAAAATCCCACCGTAGGCGGTGATGAATTTGTTGATTGTCTGCTCTCGCCATAGTTTGAACCGCTCGCCGTCGTCAAGGGGGGCAACACTCATCGGCAGGGGGGCAATCACGAACAGTAAGACAAGACTGATGATTCTTTCCACGAAAGAAAGCAAAGTCAGCCCCAACAATACCACAACGGCAATCGAGCCGACAAAGCCCAAGAAGAAGTTGATTTGACTGAGCTTGAAGTAGCTTGTTACCTTGCTCGTGTTGTAGTAAGAAAAGTCGCTAATCCCCATCAAATAATCTTCCAAAGAACACGTCCTAAACGCGTCCAAAATGGCTTGCTTATCTTCCGCAGGGCCTATGTATGCTTCTTCCGCGAATACCACGAACATTGAACCGCCAAGTCCGCTATTCTCATTCGCCGTTGCGGTGTAGACGCCACGCATAATCGTAGACACAAACGCCGTAGCTGTAATCATAATAGCAGGGACAAGCAGGAAGAAAAGAATTATCTTCGCAGAATCAATACAAATCCGCGCAGGGGATTTCTTTTCATAGAAGTTAGCTTGATCGCGCAAAACGCGAAACGCCGTGAATAAGAACAGCAAAATAAACCCAAACAGACAAACGTAACCTAAGGCGTCCATCACCGTTTCCCCTTCCAAGAAGTAGGTGAGCATGTCAATATCTTCGGTAATCAACTCACCGTTCACGGTCTTTTCCACCTGAATGTTATCAATGCCGCACAGCTTACGTGCCACCAACATAATTACGTCAATACAAAAGAGCGGAACTTTAATCAGTCCGTATAAAAATTCCCAAAACCAGTTAAACATAAAGTTACTCCTTATTTCTTGCGAGCATCCGTAAAATGAAACAATAAATAATTAAAGGTAAACGACACAGAAGAATCTTCTTCTTCCGCTTTGTCGCTAAAATAACAGTTATTGTTGATGCGCACGACAACGTATTGCCCTGCATTCACACTTTTCGAGCCGTCGAATTGTAGCAAAACTGAGTCCCATTCTTCCCCGATTAAAAAGGTGGAAGTATGGAACTTGTTTATGGGGGTAAATATCTCGTCTTCGGTTACCGTCGAATCCGAGTCGTCATCCGCAGAGCCCGTGCTATCGTCGCCGTTATCGTCCGAGCCGTCCGTACTATCTCCTAGACTACTGTCGGGGCTACCGTCCGAGCCATCCTCACTGTCGTCCAGCGAAGGGACTTCCACGTCGCCGTCTTCTCCTTTGATACTCGTAGGCATCGAATCCACAACGTAGAAATCTAAACTCAACACTCCCGTTCCGCTTTCCGTTTTCGCGAAAAATGCGAACTCTGAAATGGACAGGTCGTATTGCTTATCCACACGAAATCCCACGTAGCTGTATTCCTGATAGGGCACAACGACGGGAATCTCCGTGTCTTCCATTCCGATATCCCCGTTGAATTCTTCGACGGGATACTTTTGTGCGCTCTTCTTCGAAAGAACGTAAACCCCCGAAAAGTATTTTTTGAAATCGTCCGCGCTCTCCCCCACGCCAAAATCCGCGCAAGACGCAAGAGAGAGAACGCACACACCACAGACCGCAATCGCGGTCAGTTTTTGGAAAAACTTCATTGCAAAGGTTAAAACTTCGATACGTCCTTGACCATTTCAAGGAAGTAAGGGAATGCAATGTTCAAGACAAGCATCAACATGAAAATCAACGCGAAACCGATGATTGCGTTAATCAGCGATTTTTTCGCCTGTTGATGTTCCTGAGGATCGGTCGACTTCGCGAACTTTACGCCAAGAACGATACACCAAATAAAGCCGATCGTTGCTACCAACGTAAGAATTACGGGAAGGAATACCTGAATCAGCTCCATAATGGGGCTAACCATTTCATTTGCCTGCACTTCATCAATTGCCAAAAATAAGTTTTTCATAATAAACGCTCCTTTCGTTTTTTATTTTTTATTTTTTTTCTTTTATTTTGTTCGGACTTTGCCGTTGAAACGAATGTAAATAATACCGATTGCCCCAAATGCGATTAAAAGCAAACAGATAAAGACGTTGGAATAGGTGTTCGTTGCGAACTCTTTGACGAATTCATAACGCACCACGTTCCCTGCTTCGTCTTCGATAACCACGGAATAGCTGCCAAAATCACTATTGCCAAGCAGGTCGAGTACCGTTTCCGACTCGCCGTCCACAAAGTAAGTTTTCCAGCCCGCTCCGTCCTTATAAACGTAAATCATATCCCCGTTTTTCAGCTGTTCAATGGTTACGTTTTCTCTCGTCACTCCGCCGTCTTCCGCGCCTACAAGAACAGCTTCGGGGGGAGTGTTGTCTATCCGCATGGTAAAGTAGCACATTTGCTCGCTATCCGTGTGAAGCAATTCAAACTCGTAGCTGCCGTCCACCGAGAATGCGTAGCTTTGCGCTCCGTTTTCGTCCAGCGTTACGTCGCCTACCAGCGATACCCTATGCCCGTCCATGATATACCAAATTTGAGAAATGGTATAGCCGTCCGCCGCCGAATAGGTAAAGTTTTGTCTTGCCTTTGCGTATATCGTGAATTCAAAGCTCGTTTCGTTGCCGAGATAATCGGTAAGCGTGATTACGTATTGCCCGTCTGCCGTAAAGCTTCTCGCGCTTGAATCGTATTCTTCTCCGTCTTTCGTGACAGTATAGCTTACTTCTTCCCCGAAGGCAAGGGAAACCTTGGAAGATACCGCCGCTCCATTAGGTAACGCGATACCGTCGCTCGCTATGTCGTAAAGCACCGTCGAATCCTTTACGATAATACGCGTGGACGCATTGCCTGCATAATCGGTGAACGTCAAGACGTATTTTCCGTCTTTTGTGAATACCATGTCCTTATCGAACGGTGTTTTTACGCCGCCGTCCAAGGTATAGGCTGCGGTGATTCTCTCACCCCACGACATCGCAAAATCCGTCTTTGCGTACAGCGTACCCTTCGACGCCACCGTTTCTGCACCTTCCACAATGGAAGATTCGGGTACTTTGCGGTACAAATGCACGTTTATCGTATAGCTATTGCCGTAATCGTCCACGTATTTAAGCACGTAGTCCTGCGCCGCCGCGCCAAGTCCGCTTGGAAGCGTGAACGCGTACCTGCTATCGGTAAATTGTACTTTTTCGCCGTCTACCGTCAAGGAATATTCATCCGAACGGTTGATGAAATTGAGCGTATAATTCGACCACGCACCCTTTTCAAGAGCAAAGCCAAAATCATAATCGGACGGCTTTGCTTCGTCCTGCGTTTGACGGGTAATCGTCAGCATCGGTTCGGTCGAGATTTTCACCGTTTCAATATGTACGTTGCCGTAAATATCGCTAAACCAAACTTCGTATTCGCCGTCTTCTTCCCCGACTTTGCCCACGATTTCCGTTACGCGCGCCGCCGTAGCAGAGATACTCATTTCATCGTAGAGTACGGTAAATTCCTTCGCGCCGACCTTGCGGAACGCCACATATTTAATGCCGTTATCTTCCAACTTTTCCACATCAACGCTTACCGCACCGTTGGTGTAGTTCTGCGCTTTTTTGAGCGCATTTTCATTAAAGCCCGTCAAGAAGCCGTTGTACGCAATCGTTTCAGGGGCTTCGATGAATACGGTCAAGACGTACTCGTTTTCACAGCCGTCCGAAACCGTCAAGACGTATTCCCCGATTTCATCAAAGACTACGGTAAGATAACCGTTCTTTTCCGATACCGACGCCGTGAACGGCTCGCCGTCCTTTTCGCAAACCACCGTCGCGCGTATATCCCATACTGCGATTTCCACCGACTTGTTGGAATATACGGAATATTCATCGGGCGCATTCAACGTTTCCCTGCGCGAAGACATTTCTTCGTAACCGATGGAAACGTCCAATCTGAGCTGGAAGCTGATGGCTATCAAGGCCACTCTTTCATTGCCGTAGCGGTTGATTGCAACAAGTTTGTAATACCCTTCCTTTTCCAAAGTCTGCACACTTCCTGCGCCGTAAAGAAGGATTTTTTCCGCGCCTGCAAACGTTTCCGTGTACACCGCTGAATAATACGCGGCGATTTCTATCACATCGTCTGACACCGAATCCAACGACAACGCTTGGTTACTGCCAAGGAAGCCGCTTTGATTCAAGTTCAACTCCGTTCCGTCTTCGCGCGAAAGAGTGAAGTTTGCAAGCGTATTTGAACGCTCGATTTGCACGATTACGGGACAATGCCCCGTTTCATCCGAAACACGAATTTGATACAATTCGTATTCCCTTTCACATTCGGGAAGAATGAGCGTCAACACGCCGTTTTGATAGGTATAATTCATCAAAGCGATTCCGCGAAGAACGCTTCCGCTCTTGGTCAAAACGATTTCACCGTTTTCAACCACTTCAAATTCTTCGCTTTCCCCATCGCGCGCCGACACCGTCAGCGTTGCGCTGCCGCCCTGCACCTTGTACGCAAGGTTGTAAATACAGCCGTTTTCGCCGTCCGTTCCATACAACGCCACGAGCGCGTTTTCACGCAAGATAAGCGTCGCTTCTCTGCCTGTGTAAAGGGTTTGCTTGTATTCATTCCCCTGCACGTATTGTTCGCAATCGTATTCGATTTCCTGCGAATCACCGTCAACCGTCAAGCCGAAGTCAATATGGTTCGTCAGCGTGAATTCAAACGTAGACTTATTGCCGAAAACGTCTTCCGCTTCAAATACGTACCGTCCGTTTTTTGTCACCGTCAACTGCCCAAGTTCGGGATTTAAGGAAATCCACTCGCCGCCGTTGTAAGAATAACCCACCAAAGAAACCTTCGTTTCGTCCGTCCACTCGATTACCGCGCTATCCCCTACCGCTCTACCGCCGTCGTAGAAGAAGCCGCTTGCCGTATTCCCCGTCGCCGCGAAAAGCACGTTGTCTTTCGCACCAAACTGTTCGTTGTATTCGTATTCCTTGGCGGTAACCATTCCGCTAATCGAAGGGGCTTCCTTATCCACAACGCACGTAATCAAAACGTATACGTCAGGATCGTTTTTGTAGAATACCTTCAACGTCCAGTTCTCCGACGAGCTTTGTATATCAATATTCGTCGTGGAGATTACCGAAGTCTTGTATTTGGGGGCGTTGCCCACGAACTCGAAATCGTAACCAACGCTGAGAGGATAGGATATACGAATACTCGCGGAAGTAGACACCGTAAACAACTGATTGTCTTCCGTGAATACGTTGGAAAGTTTATCCGCTGTTCCGTTCACAGAAATTTGTTCGTAAATGCCTGCGCCTTCCTTCTTTTCTCGATAGAAGTTAACCGTGGGAAGCTCTCTGCGGAAGGAGAATTCGTTTTCGTAAAAGTTCCCGTACACGTCTTCAAACGCGATACGGTAAACACCGCTTTGCGTGAAAGTTATGTTTTGCGCATAAGGAACGTCCAAAAGCATATTGTCGCGCCATACCTTAAACGAGCCTACCGCGATGTCGGAAGGGACTCGGTTGACCGAAACCGTCAATCCCGACGAGTTCACCGTGGAACGAACAACCACGTCTTCTGTGTTGATTTTGATGGTCTGCACGACCGTATTCCCCAGACGGTCACAAGCGTAAATCTTGTAAATCCCCGTTTGCAAGGAATAGGTTTTCGCGTTCAAGTCTTCCATCGTCAAGAACGCGTGCTCGCCGCCGCCAAGCGAGTTATACAGCACGTAGAAGTACGCCCATCTATCACGCTCGGTCGCCAAGCTGCCCTGTATATCGTTGACAAGAGCATTGACCGTGAATTCTGACGCTCGAAGCGTGCCCCCTGACGTATCCGACGTGATATAGCCCGTTTTTTGCGAGCCGTCTACTTTGAGCGTGTAGGAAATTACGGGCGCATCCAAGTCCACAAACACCAAATAGGTCGCGTAGCCGTTGCAGAATTCGCTGATTTCATACAAGCCCGAAGCTTTGAGTTTGCTCTTTAAGGATTCGCCGTTTTGGAGTAAGCTCCATTCCGTCGCGCCGTACTGGCGGTAATAGGCAAATCCGCGTTGCTCATCGCTTAACTTAAATTGATAATTCGATACGAGCGGTACGGATTTTTGGTCGTAGGTAATGAAACTATCATAAATCCCTTCGTCCGCCGAACAAGTGATTTCGTATGCGAAAATTCCTTGATACGATAACGTTTCCGTCAAAATTCCACGCGGTTCGTAGTACGGCTCGCCGTAGTTGTTGACGTAGTTTTTCGACGTGTTATTCGCCGTCAAGTAAATGCGGTTATCCCCATCGTAGCCACAAATAAGCTTTGCGTTCCGCTCGATTGCGCGATTCAGCGCTGGCGTCAAGTCGGGGTTTACCGAATTCACTTTTTCATTCGAGTAGAAGTAGTACACCCATTGCTCTTCGTTGTTAGAGCCTACCGTCCAAGATTCGCTTTTGTAGCGAAGCCAAGTTTGACCTACTTCTACCACTCTGTCGCGGTCGGAATCGGATTTAAGGTAGTTACTCTGCCAACCGCCTTCCAAGTTATTCTTTTCCACTTCGTTGTCGATATGCTCGATAACAATGTCCTGCTTTTCGTAGAATTTTGCGTATTCGAGCGCCTTTTCTCGGCTGGAAAAGATAGGTTTTACGTTCGAGCCAACGTAGTAGTTTCCGTTTCGGTTGTCCCCCGTATAGAAGGTCGCCGTCGAAAGCTGCCAAACTTCGTTTATCAGCAATCTATCGGGCGCGTAAAGCCGCACATAGTTGTCAGGCTCGGCATTCTTCGCCGTCACGTAGAAGTTCAATACGTTGGAATATCGTTCGCCGTTCAAAAGGAATACAAGCTCGATATACCCTTGCGTACTCTCGTCAAAGGTCAACGTGATTTCATCGCCGTTCTCTACGTGAATTCCGTAGTCCGCAAGGCTGTTCGTGGCGTCAACGCCGTTGAATTTCAAGGAAAAAATCCCCCACGAATGCACCCCTACTTCCGCATGCGAAAAAATAAGCATATTCGATGCGCCGTTGTAGTAAATTTGATTGCCCTTAATCGAAACGCTCTGCGCCCCCTGCGCGTTGCAGGAAACGGTAAACGTGTTTCGGTTGTCGAACATCAGCATATCGGGAATGGCGTATTCTTCGCTGCGATTCCCAAGCGCATCCACCGCGTAAAAGCTGATTTTGTAGCCGCCGTAGGAATCCGCAGGAAGGTTCAGAAGCTCGCTTTCAACCGTGATTTCCGCAACGCCGCCTGCAATCGACAACAAATTGCCGAGTACCGATTTTTTGTAGACCAGCAATTCAGCCGCCTGCCCTGCGAGCCCTAAACTTCCGTCCTCGCGACGGACGATCATATAGACCGAATCAACCCCCGACGAATCGTCGGAAATATCAAAGGAAAGGGTGTGCTGTTTTAAGTACGCCTGCGCATCATCGCCAGCCGAAGTTTTGCCGCCCCCAAGCGTTGGCGGTTGATTGTCCAGCGAGAATGGTCCACAAGTTTTTATCGCTACGCTACCCGATACGCTCATCGCCCGCACGTGTGCGTAATAAACGCCCGTCAAGCCCTTCTTTTCCACCGATACCGTCGTAACGTCGTCAGCATTCGCCGTAAAGGTTACGTTCGACCAAGCGTCCGCCGAGAGCGGGGGGGCTTCCGTTTTTGTCCACGCAACGTCGATTTTTCCCAACGCGGTGATGTTTCTCACCGTCAAGGTAAAGCTTGCGTTTTTCGCAATACCCGTATCGCCCGAAAGATTCGTAATAGAAATGTCGGGCGTGCGCGTATCCATCGAACAAACGAGTCGTTTTCCGCTCACTTTATCGTCGCTAACCGTCCACGCATTGTTTTTGTTGGAAGTATTCCAGAACAAGTCGCAAAGGTTTTTGTTATAATCTTCGTTATCAAAGCCCACAAGCTCGATAAAATTACCGTTCAGTTCCTTGTCTTCGGGCAAAACCATCGAGAAGATGAGCGTATCCGTCATATTGCCGCCGCAATAGGTAAAATAATTCGACGTAGAATTACCGATTTTCGCCTGAATTTTCAACGGATGTTCGGGGTTGTTTTCGAATTGCACGGGCTTATTAAAGCGTGCAACCATATACATCGTTTCCCCTGCTCCGTAAACGCGGTCTTCCACGAAGAAGCTTTGCACTACAGGCAAAGTGTTATTCGCCGCCATCGCAGAGAAGTAGAAATCGTAATATTCCTTACCGGACGTATTCATGTCGCTGTTACAGGTATTCAAGGTCATCGTGAGATTTCCTGTACCCGACTGCACCAAATATCTATCGCCATAGGACGAAGTTCTATGATACGCCGCTACCGACGTATCGACTACGCCAAAATCGCCGTTTGAATTCGGATGGTCGCCAGGATGGTCGTTCGCGTAACCATAAGTCAACCAGTTGAAAGACCAGTCGTCCCACTTCTTCTTTGCGTGCTGATGCTGGTCGAAGAGATTTTTGCCGTTTTCAGTGATTCGGATAAAAAAGCCATAACGGGTTTTGTTCACACTGATTTCTTCGATTTTGCCCGTACCATTGAAGTACACCTTCATATCGGGATACAAGGATAACAGCTTGGGCATATCGTTCGATTGACTCATTAAGTGCGCATAAGGATTGAATTTCACCGCAGCATAATCGTTATCTGGCTTTACCTTTTCGCTGTCAATGAATTTCTTCGTGTATTCCTTTGTCAATGCGGTGTACACGTAACCGTTAGGAAACGTTCCCGTACCGCCGCCGTAGTTCGCACCCGAACTGTTTTTCGAAACGTCTAACGTATAGCCGTTGGCTACCAACACCTGCGACCGCAGAGTGTCCGCTCCGCTTTTCCGTTTCGAGTTCGTAAGCTCTGTGATACGCAAACCGAATTCATTCGTATAAACGGTACTGCCCGACTTCGTCGCATAACCGTCGTTTGCGTAAACTGTCACCGTTCCTTCCGCGGTCGGCTTCTCCGCCGTCAACGTGAACGTCACGTCAACCGTTGCGTATTCCTTGCCTTCTTCCGCCGAAAGTGAGAAGCTTTGCACCCTTGCGGTAATCTGCCCGACAATCGTTCCGCTCGCCTTAACCTTGAATTTCATCGTATGCGATGAAGCCGTCGAAGACGCGCTCTTGTACGGTAACGCAACCCCGTTCGACACCACAACGTCGTCCGCCCAAGCAAGACTGACTTCGGGTGCGTCCGTAGACCCTTCCACCGCTTTCGCAGGCGTTTCCATCGCAGGAATCGCCGCGCCGATACAAATAAACAGCATCGCAAACCCAAGCAAGGCGGACAGTATTCGTTTGAATATTGAGTTTTTATTCTTTTTCATTACTGTTCTCCTAATACTTTCGCGTTTCGCTTTGCTATGTCGTAGAATACTTCGTCTTCTTCAAACAATCTGCCTTCAATATCGTCCGTCGCCATCTTACCCATTTTGTACAAAGGGGACTTGTAGCTGGGCGTGAACTGCGTTTTGAGCGGATGGTTACCAAAGGTAACCACAAGCGAATTGCCCGAAGAGAATTTGTTGTTGAGTTTTTGCAATTCCGACGGGTAGATAAGCGGTCGAGTTTGCATACTTTCACTCACGTTGACGTCCCCGCCTTTCTTATTGCCCGAAGTAGAGCGTGTAAGTACCGTTACGTTACCGCAAAGTTCGCTGTATTCCTTACACGTGCCCATATCGTTCGAGCCGATGAACATCTTGATACCGCAGTTGCCCTTTACGATGTCGGCAACGGTGTCGCCGTACACGTTGTTGAGCTGTACGTACGACTGCACCACCATATTAAACCAAATCTTACGGCTTCTACCTACCGTAATCATCTTATCGAATTTTTCAATCTTGGGCATATTACCGAATTCGTCGAGTATGTAATAAACGTTTCTCGGCAAGGACAAGTCTTCGTAGGAAGACGCCACCTTGATAAGCGATTTATACACGTTCGTCAAGAAGATGGAAGCAAGCCCGTGTCTGGTATCCTTTTCATCGGGAATTTTTACAAATAACGCCGTAGGGCGATCGGCAAGGTCTGCCGTCTTGAAGTCGGATGCACTCGTCAACGCGCAAATGCCCGTATCGTTGAAAATAGAGAGCTTTTCCAAAAGTACGCTCATGTACGAGGAACGGGTTTTATCGGGCGCGTCTAATACTTGCTTGGAAACGGCTACCGCCTTGGAAAGGGGATCTCGCCCAGCAAAATATTCGCGAAGTTCTTTATATTCGTCGTTCGAGTTCTGCAAAATCTTCGATGCGTTGAAAAGATTGAATTTTTCTTTCGTCATTCCCAACTTAGGATCGGCGCTGTCTTCCAACATCGCAAGCAGTACGCCCATCGTAATCGAGCGCGCGCCCTTTTCCCACATCGGATCGTTTTGATTTTGTACGGGCACGAGAACGCTGACTAAGTCGTTCATATCTTCGTACATTTCGTCAAAGGTTTGCGTGCGGAAAATCTTTACTTCCTTGATAAGACGTTCCATTGTCGTATACGCCTTGCCCTTGAATTCATACCAAGTTTCGCCGTATTCTTCGGGCTTTGCAGTAAGGATTAAACCGCTCTTTTCTACGTCGTCGCCTTCGTGTTCAAATGCCGCGCGCTCTGCGCCTAAATACTCTTGGTATGCGTCCCAAAGCGGTTCTAAGGGATTCCAGCGATAGGAATGGTACGCATCTCGAAGGTCAAGAACCTTTACGTCGTAGCCGCGCTCTTTGAGAAACTTTGAATGCAGAGCGAACAACTCCCCTTTCGGGTCGGTCATAATCATCGAAGAGCCTGCACCCGACGCGCCAAGTAGTTGAATCATCGGGTTAATGAAAGTAGTCGTTTTACCAGAACCCGTACTACCGATAATCAAGCCGTGGCAAGGGGAATTGAAGGTAATCTTCATATCATTCTTGCCGTCGTACAGCGCGCGGATGGGAACACCGTCCTTTTTCATCGTAGCAAGTTCGCTGTATTTACAAGAAGTGAATATCTTATCCCGTTCCGCATCCGTCATCCAACGCGAGTTTTCAAGGTTCGCTTCCACTTCGTTCAGCTTGCCCTTGCGCCCCGCGAGCGACGTGAATAAATTGATGATTTCTTCACGATTTGCAAACCCGTAGTAAACGCAAATAAACACGCCGAACATTATCGAAAACGTGAGATAAAACCGTTCATCCTGCGCGAAAGTCGTGAAGATTTTCGCCCAGTTCATATCCGCAAAATTGAATTCCGAAGATATCATCGCGTAGAGCAGGAGCGAGAAAATTCCCACAACCAACACAATGGAATATATTGTCGTCAGGACCTTATTCAGCGCAGGCGGAGCAAGAGAAAATAAGTCGGATAATATAATCGACAGCAAGGCGATTCCAAAGATTACCAACCCTGAAATAATCCACGGTTCGAGCATAAACGCACCGCAAACAAGCACTACGCCTAGAAATGCTAAAAGCGCGGCAAGCGCAAGGCTAAGCCCTGCGCGTATGCCAAATGCTAATAACTTTTCTTCTGTTTTGTTTGATTTATTGTTTGATTTATTTTTCATCGGATTTTATCCTTTGAGCCGTTATTATTAAAGGTCGGGACCTTCCTGTACCCTTTCTTCCTTTTCCACAGTTTTTTGAACCTGCGTTTCTTCTTTGACAGGAGCTTCCTTTTCCTTCGCCTTATAAAGCTTATCGCTGATATCAAGCTGTCTTACAACGGGTTCTTTCGTCGGCTTTTCTTCCGCCTTTACCGCCGTCGGCTCGTTCGCTTTTTCGATAAGAGCCTTCGTTTGTTCCCAGTTCTTCAAGTCGCCCTTTTCCATGCTCTTGGTCAATTTTTTGAATTCCATACGCTCGGACATCGACATCTTAATACCGCGTTCGTTGTAGGTTTTCAGAATATTGTATCTCGTCTTGTCTTGAAGCAGCTTTTTAGATTTTTCCAAATCCTTAACCGTCTTGTCAAGCTCGGATTTTTGCGTTCTGTATTCCTTGCTGAAACGCTGGAAGAATCCGTATTGCTTTTTCAAATCTTCACGTTTTTGTTTCGTTTCGTCAATCTGAGCGCCAAGGAAATCTTTCATATCCGAAGAACTTTCCTTTTCGCGATCGCTTACGCTATTTTTGTATTCTTCAAGAGCCTCGCCCTTCAAGCTCGCCCCCATTTCGTTCAGCGTGTATTCGGGACGTTCCTGAATCTCGATGTCAATTTGCGAAGAGATGGTCAGTCTTTTAACAGGCGCAGTTTCCTTTTCAATCGAAGCCTTTTGATACTGTTCCATAAAGGTCATCTTCTGCGTCGCATTTAATGCATCGGAGCCGTAAACCACGGAATCCCACTTGCCTGCAAGGTTGAACGCTTTAGCGTGTTCGGGGTTCTGCACGGGGACGAAAGAGAAATCGCCTTCACGGAGCTGTTCAGTTCTCTTTTCAAGGTGTTCCCTGAAAAACGGATCGCCGTTCACGTATCTCTGCTTTGCGCTTTCATACGCAGCCTCGACCGTCTTCAAAAAGGCTTCCTTGCTCTCTTTCGAGCCGCTTTCGACATAATTCTTATACGCTGAAATAATCGCGCGGTTTTCTTCAAGCTCTTGCTTTTGATATTCCTGTTCTACGGGATTGTTGGGATGAGCCGCCCAGTATTCTTCAAGCTTTTGCTCCGTTTCCGCAATTTGCTTATCAAGATGCGAAAGCATGATGCTTTGCACTACCTTTTGCTCGTAGGCAGGAACCTTGTCGAAGGTCTTCATATCGTATTTGCCTTCGTAATATTCCAGCTTCAAAAGCTTCGCGTATGCTTCCGACTCTTTATATTTCATCAGTTTCGGATTCTTCTCACGGTACGCTTCAATTTCATGCAACCTCTTTACCGCTGCTTCGTATTCAAGACGCTGACCTTCGCGAATCTTCATAATATTTTGAATATTCAAATTGTCATACATCGCCTGCGAAATTTTTTCACGAGGGAGCCCCGTCAATTCTTCCGCTTCTTCCACCGTATAAAGGGGAATTCGGCTTTCACTTCCACGCCAATTGTCACCCGTCTCTTCCACTTTGTCCATCGCCGCGCGATACTCCGTTTCCGCTAAAAGCTCTTTCAGGTTTTCTTCGCGAAGGGTAAGCAACGTTTTTGCGTATTCCTGCAACGCTTTTTCGTCGCGGTAGTATGCAGGAAGTTCGTTTTCGATGTATTCAAAACTAGGGTGATACAACGTTTGGTTGATTTGCTGTTTAATTCTTGCAACCACTTGCTGTTCATTCCAGTTGCGCGCACTATACAATACACTGTCTTTTCCGCGACGCAGCAACGTTCTAAGCGTATGCTTTTTGTCCGCAAAATAAAGCTCCGTCTGTCTATCCAAGGACGATTCTAATTGCGTCTTTGTCTTCAATATACGATTCTCCGATACCGTCAAGTTTGCGCCGCGATTTGCTTTTTCCGTAATCTCTGCTCTTTGCTGCTGCACCTGAACGTGGTCGGTATAAATCTTATAAAGACGATTTACCTGGTCTTCGTATCTCGCGTGGGTAATCGCGTCATCCATCGTAAGAGAGCTCCATATCGCCTCCGATACTTTATCATTGTTAAGTATGTGCGCATAGCTCGACTTATCAATCGTCTTGATATAGTTGATAACGTCTTCTCTGACTTGTTCCAGTTTTTGGTCCTTCATTTCGCGAGCCTGGGCAAGGATCTTTTTTTCATCCCTCGTGTCCGCGAATTTGTCCATCGCTTCTTTAATTTGTTTCTTCTGTTCTTCGGTCAACTCTCTCGTTTCAAAACCCATGTTTTCGTCTGCCATAATTATTCTCTCCTTTTCTCGTTCATTCGGTTATTCGATTCCATTAAAGCTCCCTTTCAGGCTCTTCAATAATTTTTTCTTCGATAAATTGTTCCTCGACGAATTCTTCTTGGATGAATGGTTCTTCGACAATTTTCTCTTGCATAAAGATTTCTTCTTGGATAATCTCTTCTTTCATTTCCTTCTTGGGGTGCATTTGCGCGGAAAGGTCAAGCTGTTTGGGTTGCTTGGGCTCTTTCGCTGCTTCCTCCACGATCGGTTCGTTCACAATTTTTTCCTTAACGATGCCGCCGTTCGATTTTTGCCAATTTTCGAGCGTGGTAAGGTCGGGGTATTTCGACTTTCCATCACCGCCTGCAACAAGTGCGCGCCCTGTGTTATACGCTTCTTTCAGGTTTTTAATTTCGCGGTTGAGCGCCATCATCTTGAAGGGATGGAAGCCCGTAAGTTTCTGCTTTTCAATCAGCTTGTCGTAATACTTCATTTCCGTATTCCAAAGCCCTTGTTGAAGCGCATTTTCTTTCAACTCATTCGGAATGGAAAGGAATGCAAGCGTATCTTTTTCACAGTTTTTTAATTGTTCCTTCGCTTGGTCCACAAGGTTTTCGTTACGTAATTGCATAACCGCATCGCGTTCAAGCAACAGATAGGTCTTTTCTTTAGCGTTCGTCAATCTCAAGCGCGCAGATTCTTCCATCTCTTCCGCAAGCAAAGAAATTTTCTTGTCTTCTTCGGTCAGAACGCCTCGTCTTTGGTAGAATCCATACTTCTCCGCCACCGCTTGCGACTTTATGTACTGCGTCGCCAGCGCATAACACTCTTCATTGCTTTCCAGAATTTTTTTCATCTGTACCGAATAAGGCGAATTAGGCGCAAGCTTGATAATCTTTTCCATTTCCTTCTTCTGCGCATCAATCTTTTTTCTTTCTTCCGCAAGCATCTTTTTCACCGACGCTTCGTATTTTTCGTCAATCAGGCGACGCGTTCTCGCCTGCTTTCTATCAAAATTACCCTTGAATGCAGTACACGCATCCGTATGCGCTTTTACCGCACGTTCGAAACGCGCATTCGCACTTTCTATCATTTTATCGCAAAGAGTTTCCACGTTGGGATAAAAGTCTTCCATATTCGATTCTTCTACGGCCTCGTCGCCGCGCCCTTTATTTTCGCTAAATTTTTTGCGGTCCAAAAAAAGCGATATCTGTACGTCTTCCGCTCTCTTTCGGATAGACATTCTGTCCATTCCGTCAAAATCAAATACGACTCGACCTTTTCTCAAATTCTTTCTCATCTCCGAAATTTCCGAGTCAACGTTCACTTTGTTATCAGGATTTTGGTTTTGTACTGCCATTTGTTTTTCCCCCTTGGGTTTTATTTTATTACATGATAGAGTCTAACAAAAAAACTCCCCATTGCGGGGAGTTTGGCATAGATTGTTATTTTTTTGGCATGGATTGCATTTTTATTTTAGATTTAAGCTAATCTTCGCTGAAAAAATCCCTTTTTCTGCTGTAAAATCATACATTCCGTCGTACTTGTTCGCCGTCGAAATTACCGAACGAATCCCGATTCCGTAGAAGGATTCGCCGAAAATCAAACTCGTTTTGCACGGGTTCTCTACCTTGATAAACAATCGTTGTTCGTTGTCCTTAATATGAATGTTGATGCCGCCGTCACGGTTCTTCAGCTTCGCCGCCGCGTGAATCGCGTTTTCAAACAAGTTCGCAATGATGATTACCAAGTCCTGCGGAAGAATGGGGAGTTCTCGACTCGCTTTCGCGGAAATTTGCACCGCAATTCCACTCTGCCTTGCCCGTCTTTCATATACGCTTAAAACGGTGTTCACCGTCGTGTTTCCGCAAAAACGGACTTTGCCTGCAATCTCGTCGTCGCTGTCCATAAGATTCTTCAAATATTCTCTTATGCTTGCAATTTCATTGTTGTTTGCAAACTCCAACATAACAAGATTGTGATGCCGTCTGTCGTGACGCGCTTGACTATCCGCCGCAAGCTGCGCCGCTTCCGCTTCTATCTGCGTGAGTAACAGGTTGTTTTGCAATTCAACCTCCTTCTTTCGCGCCGCTTCCGACATATTGTTGATATTCGAAAAAATTACGGGATATACCGCAAAAATAGAAACACTCAAAAATACGAACGTGATAACCGCTGGGTCGCTAAAAGTAGTCAATCTTACGGGGAATATCGAAGAAAGAATTACCGATACCAAAAACACAATCGTAACAAAAATAAGCGGAGTCCATCCCGTCGTAATATTCCTTGCCGCCCGATGGCACAATGGGCATACGTAACAAAGGAAATAAACCATCATCGCAATAAGCAACACCGCGTGTATCAACACGGTAAACACTTCGCCCATCTGCGCAAACGTTCCCTTAACCATCGTAAAGAAAGTCGTCGAAATGCAAAAGAACGTCGAATAGGTCAGCATCGTAAAGATTCTTTGAGAAAATCCATCCGTCGTAGTCAAGAAGAAAATCACATACTGTCCAACGAGCGACAAAATAAATCCTACGAAAAACTGCAACGGAATATCCGTCATTAAGAATTCCGCACAGAACAAAAGTCCGCTTTGCAGCACTACCCAAATACCCCAAATAAGGTACGTCGTCTTTTTGCTGTATTTCAGCGTGGACGAATAAATTCCCGCCGCCGCATGCGCTATCAGCAAGAAGATGAATCCTATAATCGTTTCAACCATTTCGTTTTAATCCCCCTGCTCTTCATATTGAAAATCCCAAAAAGCTTCCTTTATTTCCGTATACTTGCCCCTTGGAATTTGAATCTTTACGTTGTTGTATAAGCACACTTCCTTTGACGATACGTTCTTGACGTGCCGCAAATTGATGATATACGCGCTGCCGATTCGGATAAAGCCCGCATACTTGCTCAAAGTCGCAAACAACTCCGTAACGGTGGCTCTAACGCGAATTTTCTTTCCCCCCATCAAGGTTATGTGTTGATAATGCGCATGCACTTCCGTGCAAATAATCTGGTTTACGGGAATGTTTTCCACACCGTTTTCCGTCTTAAATTTCAGTAAGCGATTGCTCATTTTCTTGGCTTGTACAAGAGCTGCTTCTATGGCTTCGTAAATTTTTTGCGGATTGATGGGCTTTATCAAATAGCGCAAAGCCGCCGTTTCGTAGCCCTGCGGAGCGTGTTCAATAGAAGTCGTTGCGAAAATAATGGGGTTTTCAATCCCCAGCTTTCGGATATTTCTCGCCAAAGACGTCCCCATCTCGTCGCCGATATAAACGTCTAACACGAAAATATCAAAAGACTTCCCGTCTTCCAGCGCATTGAGCAATTCCAACGCCGAATCAAAACAAAAAATTTCAAGGTTATCGCTCGTTTCCTTTTCGGAATAATTCTTTATGTAACCCGATATCTCATCGAGTATTGTTTTCTCGTCGTCGCAAATAGCAATTCGTATCATACGGAATTTCCTTTATCCTTTTCAGCGTTTTTTGATTACAATGCCAAGCTATATTTTTTTCATTATAGCACAGCTACATTTATTTTTGCAACAAATTTTCAATTACTAAAATGATGGACTTTTACATAATTAAATTTTTCTCTAAAATCTTATCTCATAGTTTGACCAACCTACAATTTAATATTGAATTGAATTTTCTTAACAAAACTTCGCAAATCAAATTTGTTTTTAAGAATAATATAGCAGATGATTATATTCTTGATGTTGAATTTATAAAGAAATAATATTCGGCGCGCAAACGCAGTATAAAGCTTGACAATTCCTTATAAAAACACTATAATAATTACACTTATGCTTTAATGAACAAATGCGCTAAGAAAAAAATAATTTACGAATTACTTTGCGGGGAAATACTATGAATCATGTTGAAAGATACGCTTGGAAAGCAACTTTAAAGGATGGAAAAAAAGAAGAATACGTTCGCCGTCATAACGAAATTTGGAGTGAAATGGTGTCAGTATTAAAGGAAGCAGGAATAGAAAACTATTCTATTTGGCTTTGCGGGAACGAGCTGTTTGGGTATTACGAATGCACAAAAGGTATTCAGTACGCTAGCAAAGTGCAAGCGGAGAGCCCAGTCGTTGCGAAATGGAACGAGTATATGAAAGACGTTATGGACATGCCTATTGACAAAAAAACAGGCGCACAACCTCTTCTCGAACAGGTTTTTTATTTGAAATAAGCTCATCAGCAAAAAGGATAGGCAAAACGCCTATCCTTTTTCTATATATACCGCCGTATGCATTTAAAGCGAACGCTCATTTTCGCATTCCGCACTACATTCTTCCCTAATGCCTTTTTTAAATAAATCAACCGTTTATAAGTTCTTCCGCCAACCTATCTATCTGCGCCGCATTTTCTTCATTAAGCGCGGAACGTAAGGTTACCGTATTTTCGGCAAAAGTTAGATTTTTCGCATTTTCCAACAGCGTTTTCATCTGCCTTGCCGCAACGGGCGCCCAAGTACCGTTTTCGATAAAACCGATTTTTCTATTTTGGAAATTATGGTCGGTCAATTCGTGGATAAAGGTGCGCATAAATGGAAAAATCCCGCCGTTGTAGGTAGTCGTTGCCAACACCAGCTTTCCATAGCGGAAAGCATCCTCCGCCGCTTCGGACGTATCGCAACGCGCTAAATCGTGCAAAACGACCTTTGCGCAACCCTTTTCCGTCAGTTTTTGCGCGAGCGCTTCCACTGCCTTTTTCGTGTTCCCGTAAACGGAAGTATAGGCAATCACTACCCCCTCGCTTTCTACGCCGTAGCTTGACCAAACGTTATACAAGGAGAGATAATATCCTAAATTTTCCGATAAAATAGGTCCGTGCAAAGGGCAAATACGCTCGATTGCAAAACCCGAAAGCTTTTTCAAGGCGTTTTGCACCTGAAAGCCGTATTTTGCCACGATCCCGACGTAATAACGTCTTGCTTCGCAAGCCCAATCCTCCTCCGCATCCAAAGCGCCGAATTTCCCGAACGCGTCCGCGGAAAATAGGGTTTTGTCTTTATCCACGTAGGTAAAAATTACTTCCGGCCAGTGCACCATCGGCGCGGCGATAAACGTAAGCGTTCTTTCCCCGATGGAAACCTTATCCCCGTCCTTGATTACGTAGCGGCGATCGGAAAAATCGTCGCCAAAATACTGCTTCATCATCACGAACGCTTTGTCCGTAGAAAGAATTTTTGCCGTGGGATATTTCTTCGCAAACGCGCAAATCCCCGCCGAATGGTCTGGCTCCATGTGTTGCACGATTAAATAATCGGGCGTCGTTCCGTTTAACGCCTTTTCCAAATTATCCAGCCATTCCTGCTCGAATGCGCCGTCTACCGTATCGAATACCACCGTCTTTTTATCTTTAATCAAGTAGGAATTATACGCTACGCCGTTCGGCACGGGATATTGCCCTTCAAAAAGATCGATTTTGCGATCGTTCACGCCGATATAATACATATTTTCACTGATCTGCATTTTTTTCTTCTCCTATTTATATATTGTGTATTTTTTGCCGATTTTTACCTGCTTTGAAGTATATTCCTGCAAAGCAATTTAATACTCCTTTCTCCCCAGCAAAAAATCAACGCTGACAGAAAATAGGTCCGCAATGTTGATTAGCATATCAAAATCACATTCCCTTTGCCCCTTTTCCCAATAAGAGATAAGCCGAACGGAAACGTTCAGCTTTTCCGCAAGCTGTATGCGCGAAAGATTATTTTCAATTCTTAATCCGTTTAACTGTTCCGAAAATTTATTAACCATACTATTATTTTAGAACAATTTGTTCCAAAATACTTGACTCGGAACAAAATGTTCCGTATAATACATGTAGCAAATTAAACTGTACGTCGAACGGAAAAAATCCCCCAAAAAACATTGTTAAAGGCTTACTAAAAGTCCGATTTTTTATATTTCTTATCAAAAATGCAACATGACGACAAAAAAAAGCAACAAATAACACTTGAAAAAAACGATTATATGGTGTACGATATACATAGTTAAATTTTTTAGCTGAAAGGAGTTAGAAATCATGAGAAAAATTAACGTCGGCGTTGCCGGTTTAGGTCAAAGAGGTATGGGTTTGATTTACACCATACTTGCCTGTGAAGAAGCGAACGTCGTTGCTGTTTGCGATATCGTAGAAGAAAAGCGGAAAGCGGCGATTGAACGCGTAGAAGAAGTGCGTAAAACCACTCCCGTTGCCTATGCCGATTTTGAAGAACTGTTAAACGATCCCAACGTGGAAGCGGTACTTATCAGCTCCTCTTGGGAAGAACATATCCGCATGGCAATCCGCGCGATGAAAGCGGGAAAAATCACCGCAATGGAAGTCGGCGGGGCTTACGATATAGAAGAATGTTGGGAACTCGTGCGGACGTACGAAGAAACCAAAACCCCTATTATGATGATGGAAAATTGCTGTTTCGATAAATTCGAGCTTCTTTCCACCTCTCTTGTCCGCGCTGGAAAGCTCGGCGAAGTCGTCTTTGCGCACGGCGCGTACAGCCACGATTTGCGCTTTGAAATGTTGGAAAACAACTACAATTACCGCTTGGGGAATTACTTAATGAGAAACTGTGAAAACTACCCCACGCACGAGCTTGGCCCGATTGCAAAGATGCTCGATATTAACCGCGGAAACAGAATGCTTTCCCTTGTTTCCCTTTCGAGTAAAGCGGCTGGATTAAAAGAAGTCTTCCCTCAATACGAATTAGGCAAAAAGTTTATCGGCACGCCCGTAAAACAGGGGGATATCGTTACCACGATCATCACTTGTGCAAACGGCGAACAAATCACGTTGACCTTGGACACTACCCTGCCCAAGCACTATTCGAGAGAATTTACCGTTCGCGGCACGAAAGGCTATTGCGTGCAGGAAGCGAACATGGTACTTTTTGACTGCAAGGAATTGCACGATTTTGCCGAACCGCACAAAACGTTGCAAAGATATTTGGACAACGGCGAAAATTACAAAGCATACTTGCCCGACTGTTGGAGAACCATCACGCAAAAAGAAATGGAGCTTGGGCACGGCGGTATGGATTATATGATGTTCAAAGCATTCTTTAAAGCTGTGATTGACGGCGCTCCTATGCCCGTAGACGTATATGACGCGGCGGCTTGGATGTGCATTACCGCACTTTCCGAACAGTCGATCGCACAAGGCGGCGCACCCCAACCCATTCCCGATTTCACCAAGGGCAAGTGGTTGACAAGACCCCGTTTGGACGTTGTAGAATTCCCGACGGTAGAAGAAGAATAACTTTTAAAAAGGACTATATATTATGAAGATTACTTTTTTAGGTGCAGGAAGCTCCGTTTTCGCAAAAAACGTGTTGGGCGATACAATGCTTTGCCCTAGCCTTAACGACGCGGAAATCGCCCTTTACGACATCGACGGCGCACGTTTGGAAGAATCCTACGTTTTGATTACCCGTTTAAACGAAAACATCAACGAAAACCGCGCTACGGTTAAAAAATATCTCGGCGTAGAACAGCGTAAGGACGCTTTGCGCGACGCGGATTTCGTTATCAACGCCATTCAAGTCGGCGGTTACGAGCCTTGTACGGTTATCGATTTTGAAATCCCCAAAAAATACGGTTTGCGCCAAACGATCGGAGATACACTCGGGATCGGCGGTATTTTCCGCGCGCTCCGCACCATCAAAGTTTTGCAAGAATTTGCAAACGACATGGAAGAAGTTTGCCCGAATGCTTGGTTTTTAAACTATACGAACCCCATGGCGATGCTCACGGGCTATATGCAAAGATATACGAAAGTGAAAACGATCGGGCTTTGCCACAGCGTACAGGTATGCGTACCCATGCTCTTGGAATCCTTGGCGATGGACGTAAAAGCGGAAGATACGATTTACCAAATCGCAGGGATCAACCATATGGCTTGGCTTTTGAATATTACCGATAAGCAAGGAAACGATTTATATCCCGAAATCAAACGCCGCGCAAAAGAAAAGAACGCAGGCGAAAAGCACTGGGATATGGTGCGCTATGATTATATCGATAAGTTCGGACATTACTGCACGGAAAGCAGCGAACACAACGCTGAATACAGCGCGCTGTATATAAAGCCCAACCGCGAAGATTTGATCGAAAAATTCAATATTCCCCTTGACGAATATCCCCGCCGTTGCGTAAACCAAATCAACGACTGGAAAAAGGAATATGCAGAGCTGCTTGCAGGCGGAAAAATCGAACATACCCGCTCCCGCGAATACGCTTCCCGTATCATGGAAGCTATGGTAACCAACCAGCCGTACATTATCGGCGGTAACGTCATCAACAACGGCGTTATTACCAACCTTCCCGATAATGCGTGCGTAGAAGTCCCCTGCGTCGTCAACGCAAACGGTATCACGCCCACCTACGTCGGCGAACTCCCCTTGCAGTTGGCGGCAATGAACTCCTTAAACGTACACGTACAACTTTTGACCATCGAAGCGGCAAAGAAAAAGGAAATGTCCTACGTATATCAAGCGGCGCTCGTTGAACCGCATACCGCGGCACAGCTTTCCACCGACGAAATCGTTGCCCTTTGCGACGAACTTGCCGAAGCGCACGCAAAAGCAGGCTTCCCCATTTTCTAAATATAACAACCAACCCACAAACCGTCGTGTTTGTGGGTTATTCATAAGGAAAATATATGAAATTCAGTCTTTATAGCGGATTCAATCAAACGGTCGGAGAAAAGGGCTTGCAGGAAACCGCCGCTTGGGCGCAAAATAACGGATATTCTTGCGTGGAGTTCTTGCAATTAGACGCGGAAAACTGGTGCAAAATCGTCGAAACGCCCGAGCAAGCCGCTCAGGTCAAGCAAACGCTGCTTTGCCACGGTTTAAGCGTTTCCTGCTATTCTGTTGCCGTAAATTTATTAAACGGACAAGCCGCCGTGGAATATTTAAAATCCCAAGCCGACCTTGCGGCGGCACTCGGCGCGCCATTTTTACACCACACCTTGATCGACAGCCTGTCCTTTGACGAAAACGCGCCCGCTTTCAACGAAGTCTTCGAGCAAATTCTCGATCGAGCAACCGAGGTCGCAAAATATTGCCAAACCTTGGGCATTACTTGCTTATACGAAGAACAGGGTTTTTATTTTAACGGGATCAAAAATTTGAAACGGTTTTTCAAAGCCATCAAAAAACGCTGTAAAAACGTCGGAATTTGCGGAGATTTCGGCAACATCCTATTTGTCGACGAATCCCCCGTCCGCTTTTTACGTGCCTTTAAAAGGGATATTAAACACGTACATTTAAAAGATTACGTTTACACGAAAAACATAGACGGTTTGCCCGACAAAGAATGTTGGTTAAAAACCAAAAAGGGCGGATACGTAAAAGACGTTCCTTTTGGCGCTGGCATAATTGACGTTAAAAAATGCTTTAAAATATTGCGTTCCGCTAAATACGACGGCGTTTTTTCGTTGGAGCTTGTCCAACCTGCCGTCAATAATCCCGCTGCTATGGAGCTATCCAAAAGCTTATTTGAATAATGAAAATCGCTTGAACAAAATACGTTCAAGCGATTTTTTATATAGATAATAATGCTACGGCAATACAACCGAGCACAATCCCAAACCATTGCCAAGGGCGCATTTTTTCCTTGAATGCGAACAAAGAAAAAAGCATGGTAATCATCAATCCCCCGATAGAAAGCACGGGATAGATCAAGCTTGGCGACAGCGTGGATACAGCCATTAAAATGACAAACAGATTATTTAATACGTTACACACACCCGACAAAACAGGAAAATGCGCCGATCTTTTGAGTATCTTCCCTACGTTTCCCTTTTCGCTACGTGCAAAGCGTACGCAACAAATTAAAAAGGCAAACAACGTAGCAAAGCACATCATTTGATTTCCGTGTTCCCCGTCGAAGCGTATTTGCTGTGTCTTTTGTATAATCGTACAACAAGCATTCCCGAAAAACATTACCGTAACGTATAACAACCAACGTTTGTTTGATTTTCCTGCCTTTTCATTCCCGTCGTATAAGCATAAAACCAATGCCGCTACCACCAAAATTAAACCAACTACGACCAAAAGTGTAACTTTCGTATCCCAAAAGAAAAAGCCCCATATCGTCGTACCAATCAAGGAAAGCTGCATAATCAGCGAAGTCAACGCCACCGAGCCGTTATCCAGTGCCTTGATCATGCCGACCATAGCCAACGTGTACCCCGCACCAAAAGCAAGCGCATACGGCAACACCTTGATTTCAAAAGAAAAATCAATCAAATACAAAATGAGCCAACCGATAAATACACTGCAAATTTGCACAAAACTATATAACGCAGATGCGTTTTCTTTTTCGTTTTTTCGGTTATAATACGCCCCGAAAATACTCGTCATAGCGATACAACTCGTCGCTGCTACCAAATAAAAATATACCATCATTTTTTTGTACTCTGTCATAAAAACAGTCCGAGTCCTTTTTTGAACTCGGACTGTCTTTCTATTATTTTATTCTTTCTTTTTAAGAAAGGAAGCCTTCCAAGATTGCACGCTGTTCTTCGCTAAATCTGCTATAACCGCCGTCTACCGTATTGCCGTAATATTTCGATTCGACCAAACCAGCGTCCGCCAAAGCCTTCGCGGCAATTTCCGAAACGGAACGTGCGTTATCCGTTACGTTTGCATAGAAAGTAGCAACTGCGCCGTCCGCATACGTTACCGTCATATAACCGCGCGCCGCGAATTTCCAATCGTAGTGGTGTGCCTTGATCGTAGCAAGTACGCCGTTGAAATAGAGATACTTGCCAACGGTATGTTGATTTGTAGAAGCAACGTCAAGCTTCGTGATTGTCGCGTCCGTCGTCAACAAGCTGTAATTGATTACGCCGTCCACGGAAATATCGTCCGCTTTCGCAATCAACGTACCGAACGTTACGATTTCGCTTAAATAGTTTTCATATACGCTATTATCCAAATAGGTCTGGAAGCGCATACCCGTAGGCTCGCCGAAACGAACTGCCGCACCGTTGATCATCGAGAAGTTTGCAAATACCGCAACAATATCCAAACCGCTTGCCTTATTGTATACCGTACCCGCGGGATACAATTTTCCGTCGATCGAATAACCGAGGAATACGCGTCCTGTACGGGTAAGAGCAGGTAACGCTCCGTTAAAGCCTGCGCTGGTATCGATTACCGCATTGCCGTAGTTATCAAAAATCGCGTCGGGCAATTTTTCAAACTTCGCAACAACCGTTTGCGTCGTACCACCGCTAGCCGTCGCGCCTTTTACCGAATAGGTATCGCCCGCATAAAGCGTACCGCCCACGTCGTATCCAACAAATTTATATCCGTCCTTATAAAGCGTCGGCAACTTGCTCTGCGAGCCGATCATAGTACCCATACCGCTTGCCGTTGCCGTAAACAAGGTATTGCCACTTTCGTCATTCACCGTAACGGTATTGGTGTATTGCGTGAAGAAATTCGCAAACGAACCCGTCAAATGCAACCAACCTGCCGTGAACCCTTTGTAGTTCTTATACGAAGAAGCTGTACCGTCCGCCATGAGTCCGTTATAGCCTGCTTTGTACAAATTATTGGCAATCGTCGCGGAAGTCATGTTCAAATGGTGATCTTCAATTTCTTCGCCGTTTTCATTGTAAACTGCACCGTCAAAGAGCATCTTGCCCCAATAAGAGGTTGAGCCAGTGAATAACACCGTAAGTTTATCCCCTGCCGAAACGGTAATACCGTTAGGCAAAATATCCGTCATCATAAGCGAACCACCGCTGCTTCCCCACGGTCCGTATAAGCCATTTGCATACGTAATGGTGTCGGTATCGTCGGGATCGGTCAAAGGAACAATTCTCGTCAACCCGTCTTTCGCGCAGGTTTGCAATACCGTAACTCGACCATTTTTTGCCTTGATATATGCTTCCGCGTCAAATTTATAAATACCGTCCGTAGAAATATCAATCGATACGGCATACGCTTTCCAATTATCACGGAACTGTACGCCGTTATATGCGATTTGCAACGTCGTGCTGTCGCCCACCGTATTGTTGCGAAGACCAGTGGAGCTAGCATATACGCCAAACGGCTGTACGTTCGGCATCACGACGAGTTGTCTTGTATCTTCTGCCTCAGGCCATACGGGTTCTTCTTCATCGGGAACTTCCGTTTCTTCCTGTTCGCCAAGATTTACCGTAAAGCTGTTATAATCCCCGAAAAGCTCCCCTTGTACCATCGAGTAATGGTTCAAAGTCAACGTTTTACCGTCTTTAGAGAATTTCAAAATGGACATCAAGCCAGGCTGCGTAACGCCCGTGAATTCGTGCGCGGAGGAGTCGATCATAAACGTCCAAACCTTGTTGCCGTTTACGCCCGTCATCTGCTTACGCACAATGTCTTCACCGCTCGAATGTCCGCAAATCATCAGCTCGATATTCGAATGCAAGCTTACAAATTTATCCCAAACTGCACTACCGCTATTATTGATACCCGATGAACCCATAAGACTCGTCATCAACGTGCCTCTGCTACCCAAGTATGCGTGCGTAGAAACGATAATTTTGTAATCGGTAAAGTACGCCGCAACTTCGTTTGCCCAAGCAAGAACAGTATCGTCTGCTTCCAAATCAAGTACAAGCATCAAATATTTGTTATCGCCTATTTCAAGCTTTTCATAATAGCTGTAAATATGATTTACGCTATTTCTTGTCGTATAGCAATATTTTGCAGGTTCATTTTCCAACCGATCGTCCGTAGTTGCTTTCGTATATGCGGAACTCTGCGTCCAATATTCATCCCAAACAGCCAAAGCCCCTGCGTCAAAACCGCCGTCGTGATTACCGCGCACCAACGACCAAGGAATTCCTGCCGTCGTCAGCTTACCAAGCATTTGGAATGCATACATTGCTTCGATTTTTCCTTCTACTTCCCACTTTTTCTTGGAAGGATCTACGTTCGAAGCCACATAATAGTTCAAATTATCCGTCAAATCGCCCACGTGCATTACGTATTGCAAATTAAGAAGATCTTTGTTATCGATCAACCATTGCATATTTCTAAAGCCGATATTACCTTCCGGGTCATAACCTTCCGCGTAAATATTCGTACCGGGATTGTAACCGTTCGCGCGAGAAAAGAGCATCTGCGTATCGGGAATAACCGCAAAGCTGAATTCCCCGTCTTCCGCTGCAAAATAGCTATTCTCTACCTTTTCCCAACCGAATGCGTCCGTTGCGTCTGCGTTTACGTAATCGTAATATTCGCCCGCTTCACCGCTTGCGAAATCTACGCCGCCAAGCAACGTTGCGTCGCTAGGGATAACCCCATGCGCGTCTTCCGCTACGCCGTCAGCATTCAAAAGCGTGGAATATACGCGCACGTCAGCAATCGAGCCGTGGAAATCGGGGGTAAAGCTGAGCGCCAAAATTTTATCGTTCGTATAATCGCTACCGATCATAACGGGTTTTACGAAAGAGAAATTCGCAATCTTTGCGCTTGCCACTTCCATAGAAGCAACCGCTACGCCGTTAATATAGCAGGTCAAAATACCGTTGTCAACGTCTCTCGTGAAGGCTACGTGCATCCAAGAACCCGTACGAACGTCGGCGTTTTCAACAATAAATACCACTTTGCTCGTTCTGGAAACACGCCATTCGAATTTAGGGTTACCGTTCGTCGTGATTTCAAACGAGAAAGTATACCAATAATCATACAATACGGAAGAAGACATCTTTCTTTCCGCGTTCCCTACGACCGTACCTACGTGTTCGTCGTCCGCTACGTCGCGGCTGACCTTGATCCAAGCCGAAACCGTCGAGGGCGCGCTTTCAAATACAGAGCCGAACGATACGCCTTCCGTTCCTTCGAAATTCTTTCCGTCCGTACCGATTACGTAGGAGAAATCGGAAAGATTATAATACGTTTCTTCCGCCGCCGTCAACGTTTCGTAATTCGTTACCAACGCTTGGTTTTCCGCAGAAAGTGCTTCGTAATTCGATCTTGCAAACGCGATAAGACGTTCGCTTGCTACGCTAACCGTACCGATTTGATCGATTGCGCGGATCGTTCTTTCTACGCTTGCCGCCGCACCGAAATCGGAGCTAAAGAAGCGTTCGTTACTCGTCGTAACGCTGCCCGCGGTTGCCGTTTCTTTATAATAAATAACGTCTGCGAAAAGAATATGATTGAGCGCGGGCACGTTCGCGTCGTCGGTAAACCAATCGTACTGCGCGGTATTTGTCGACCAGTCGAGCACTTCAAACGAGCTGATCGGGAATACAAGCGTACCTGTGAAGCCCGCAGGTACAACCGCTTTACCGCGGTTGGTGCTGCTCGCGTTTCTACCCGCAATACCGGATTTTACCGTACCGTCGCTGTATATGAGGTAATAGGGCATATATTCGCCCATCGTCCACCATCTACCGTGCGTGATTGATCCCGTTCCAAAATCGGCAATCGCGCCATTTTGCACATAATACCCCTCTTTCACGTCCAAACCGAACGCAACGTAGCCGTCTGTATCGTTCACTACGTCAAAGGCATAATATTCCGCGCCCGACCAATCGTATTTGATACCGTAGTAGGTCGAACGGCGAATCGTACCGCCGTTGGTAAGCGCACTATACGCCGTACCCCATGCAATACCGCTGTCCTTGTTGTTCGGCGTTTTCTTTTGGTCGTAGCCGACGAAGCTCTTATCCGATGCTTCGATACCGTATTGCTTATCAAGCTGTTCTTGCTTATAGGCGTCGTAGGATTCCTTATTCCAAACAACAAGATTGTCAATGTACGCTCCTGCACCTACCGCGTCGTCCAATACAAGATACGCGTATTCCTTCGTCGAAGTATCTTGATCGGCAAACGGAAGCGCATAGCTGGATTTTAAGGTAGTTCCGCCAATGATAAACGTAATTTTTTCGTTTTCAATGATCATTTCCACGCGGTTTACTTTTCCAAGCGTTACCGCAGAAAGGGAAGCCAACCAACCGCTCGTGCTGTTGGCGTGCGAAGCCAACCAACTTTTATCAGGCCAAGCATAAATCCCGATAGAATTTCCCGTCGTGTTGCGGTTTGTAATATCCGTCGTCAAGCCGAAACGGAAGTTTGCCGCAGCGCTCGGATTCGCAACGTTGGGTTCATACCAATCAAATGCAATATACTTAAATTCGTTTACAGGGATAGGCGTGGTCATATAGGTTGCTCTATATGTACCGCCCGATTTAAACGTACCGTTAGACGTTGACCAGTTGGTAGCACTCGGAATTGCTGCAAAATAGCTCGATCCTGTTGCCGCGGTAGAGAAATCAAGCGAAATTTCTTCAAAAGGAAGCTCTGATACTTTCAAATTGTCGATATAACCGCCCGCATGGCTCATTTCAAAGAAGAAATACAAGGTATTTGCAGGCACGGCAAACGTCTTACCATACAATGCCGTTCCGTCGATATAATAGGTGATTGCTCCGCCTACAATCTTGATTTCCATCGTGTGCTTTGCGTCGAAATAGCTAACGTCTTCCAACCAAGCCAACGAAGACGCAGCCGTTGCCGACTGTGCCGCAGGCCATACGGAATAGCTGGTATTGCGAGACGCAGTATTTCCGTTATCGTATAAACGGAAAGTAATACTCTTTGCGTTACCGCTTTCGTCCGTGCCGTTGATATCTTCTAAATCGCTGACAAGCGCCGCATAGAACTGCGAATACTTATCCTGCGTTCCAAGCGTTTCATAACCGGGCATATAGAAATCGTAGGAAATCACTACGTCGTTCGATACGTCGATCGGCGTTACCCAATAGTTTCTTGCCCAAGCGACAGGCTTAAATACGCCCTCTTCCGCTTTACCTTTCGCGCTGCCGCTGAGTACGCCCATGTATTTGTCCGCAACGAGATTGCTTGAAAAATCCAAGTCCGTACAATCGGAAACAACGATATTGTCTACCCAACCTTTCACACTGCTGAATTCAAAGAAAAGGTATGCGTTATTATCCGTACCGTTCGAAGGCACGTCAACGCTTGAGAAACCTTCCGTGAAGTTGATTACGTTTCCGTCGATCGCGTACTTGATTTTACCGCCGTCGAAGAACATTTCCATGTGATGTTCCGCACCGAAGGTCAGCTTTGGAAACTGTCCCAAGTACGAGCCTTGCTTTTGCGCATTCTTATAAAAATACGTTACGTTGAGCTGCGTACCCATTTGCATACCCAAGCTTTTGCCTGCGGTATTGATGTCGGTAGGATCGGTGATAAGCCCCACCCACATTTGGGAATAGCTTGAACCCGTATCTTCGATTGAAGGCAGATAGAAATCAAACGAAAGAAGTCTGGTTTGATCGGTGGGAATAGCCACTTTGTAATAGTTTTGCGCCCACGCGTTCGGATAATACTTTCCGTTCGCGATCGTACCCACTTTTCCGTCGGAGTTCGCAACCGCAAAGTTGCTCAAATCGGTATCCGAAGAAAATTCCATCTTCGTGGTTTCCGCAACAACGTTGCCCTTGGAAGGGACGGCAAACGAAACCGCCGCCGCAATCGATACCGCTGCAACCGCCGAACATACCGCCAATAATGCTTTTCTTAATTTTTTAAATATTTTCATGAGTTTTCTCCATGATATAAGCGAAGGCAGCCGCGCGAAAACCGCGCAGCTCTTTCGCCTTATTTTTCCTTATTTTCTTTTCTTGACAAGCAAGAATACGAACGTTCCCGCAAGCCCTACTGCTAAAACGCTGAATACGATCGTCAAGGCAACCCATACGCCTTGTTTTTCCACTTTCCCTGAAACCTCGTTTGCTACGGGCGCGGAAACAATCGGTTTCGAGGCAATATCCCCATCGGGGTTCGGCTTGCTGAGCGGTTCTGCGCGATTGATGATCGTAAGTCCGTCAATGCAATCCGCCGTAAGGGAAGATTGTACGGTAAAGTACCCCTTACGCATCGCCGTTTGAATGTCCTTGAAAATGACTTCGCCGTCAATCAACACCGCCACTTTATTGTTTTTCACGATCATTTTCAACGTATGCTCCGCATTGTCAAACCATACGTTCGACGTTTGATCGATCAAACGAACCTGCGGCGCAGTACCGTAATTTAATGACAACGAACCTTGATAGAAAACTACGTACAAGCCGTAATAGCTATTCTTATCCGTGCTAAGTCCGAGCGTAAACTGATGTCCAGACTTTGCGTCCGACAGTTTGAAAGTTACCGTCAACGTCTTTTCTTCCGTCAAAGGAATCGCTTGATCGAAATACGCTTTCGACCAGTTGTTGATAGGTGCAAGCTTTCCGTCCGCATTAACCGCCCAGTTGGTACTGTCGTTATACTGAACGAAGCCCGTCGCTTCGCCCGCCGCGAAATCTTTGGAAAGTTCTTCAAATGCGATTTCTTCTTCGGGAGCAGGCGCAACGTATTCGGTATAGGTGTTTTTGATTTTGAAATTGTCAATACGGCTCATAACGTTCGTCGCTTGCAATCCAAAATAAATTTCCTTTTCCAAATCGGTGCTATCGATTTCCAAAACGATCGGATTTTCAAGCACGTTATCCACTACGGGTTCGCCGTCAATTTCAAACTGCATTTGATTATCCTTTATAATAATCATCATGTTGTGGTACTTACCGTCCGTCCAATCGAACGAAGAAGTGCCAACCCATCTATCCTTTCCCATCGCCTTGTTGACCGTAACAACGGGCGTGGACGTTTCCATGAAACAATGGATCGCCCCTGCGCACGTGTACTTGTCAAGATTGCTCAAAAACATTACGTTGAACTGCGATTGCGTTTCGTCGCCGTTGTCTTTGATTGCAAAGAAATCAAAGGAAATGTATTTTTCTTCGCGCAAATCAATCGGTTGCGTTAAGTACGTCGCTGCCCAAGGCATATATTCAGGCGAGAACACACCATCTTTAACCGCCCAGCCGTTTGTATCCAGCGTTGTGAAGTATTTCGCGCCGTCGAGCTCCTGCGAGAAATCAAGCTCTGCTTCTTCGTACGAATTATCGATCACAGGCGGAACGTATTCGATATCCGTATCGCTGATGATAAGGTTATCGATATAGCTTTCCGTACCTACCGCACGGATTAAAAGATACGCACTGTTAGAAGGCGCGTTAAATTCCGCCACACCATTGTTGCAAACAAGCGGTGCTCCGTCCAAAACGTACGAAATTTTCCCTTCCGAAATCACAAGCTTGATATTGTGCGGCAACCCGTCCATTACTCTAATGGTAGAACCGCCGTAATACGTACCCGCCGTGCAGTCCACGTAGCTATTGACGCCGATATTTCCGTCGCTAAACGGAAGGTGGATAAACAATGCGTTCCCCCACATATTCGCCGCCGCCGTATCCAAAAGCCCGATATCAAACGTCGTTGCCGTCGTATAAAAATCCATGGAAATATATTTCGTACCCGTCAAATCAAAGGGATCTGTAAGACGGAACGCGGACGCGTTATACAACGCACCAGCTTGCGAGGGGTGATATTTTCCGTCTACAACCGTCCAACCGCCAAGCGCGACCTCCGTCATGTCCGTTTGCGTTTCCGTTTCAAACTCATATATAATTTCCGTCGCTTCGGCATTTGCGGTATATGCGGCAACCTTTTCGGCATTTACGCCCGCAAAAGCCGTTACCGCACAACCCGCCGTCAAAGCAAGAAGAAGTAATTTCTTACGCAAGTTTCTCATTCTTGATCATCCTTTTTCTTTTTCATTACAAGCGCGATCGCGCCAAATGCCAAAGGCAATACCGCAAGCGAAGCCGCCGAACCGCATCCGCTCTTTTTCGCGGGCTTTTCTTCCGCTGTGAATTGCGCCACGTATTCTACGTTGCCCGTTACCGCGGAAAGCGCTTTATCCCAGCCGCTAAACGTATAGGTATAATCGTCGTCAGCCGCCTTTTCAGGGGTTGCGCCCGTGTATGCAGGCGTTGCGCCGTACGCTACTTCATCCGTCTTCAAAACGCTGCCGTCTTCGTTCTTCCAAGTAACCGTGTACGTGTTGACGGTATATTTTGCCGTCATCGTCAAATTTTCCGTCAAAGCGTCCGTTTCTTGCACTTTGTAATCGCCGAGATACCAACCGACGAACGTATGACCTGCTTTTACGGGGATATATTCCGCCGCGTAAATCACAGCCGCGGAAGTACCGTATTCCGCTTCGATTTCTACGTTCGCTTCGCCGTTGTCTTTTACAAGCGTTGCCGTGTATTTGTTTACGGTGCTTTCATACGTTGCCGTATATTCCACGTTGCCTGCCGCAACGGTAATTTCCTTATCCCAGCCCTTGAACGTATAGCTATATTGCGCCGTAGCCGCTTTTTCAGGCGTTTCGCCCGTGTATGCAGGCATAGCGCCTTCTTCTACCGTGAGCGTTTGCAAAACAGAGCCGTCCGCGTTCTTAAAGGTTACCGTGTACATGGTAATTTCATTTACCGCATAGTCGGTGATATACGCTTCGGTGCTCGTAGCCTGCATCAAAAGATATGCCTTGTTGACCGTAAGCGTAGGCGTGAACGGTTCGCCGTTCGTCGAGAAGTACAAAAGCTCGTCGTCTACCGTAACCGCGATCGCTTTATCAATTACCTTAATCGATACGCTGTGCAGCTTATCGTCGAAATAATTCTTAACGCATTCGCTCGCCCAACCGTTTCTACCGAAGTTGGTGCTTACCCAAACCGTAGCGCCAAACGAAACCGTCAAACCTGTGCCCACCTGCGTATTCGTTTCTTCCACCTTCGTTTCAAAGAATCCAACGTTGAATTGCTTGTTTACGTCCTTGGAAGAAAGGTATACGTTAAACGTGATTTCCTGTGCTTTCGTGAAGTCGATCTGTTCAATCGTGTTCATTGTCGACCATTCCGCGTTGGGAACAAGCTTGCCGTCTTCATAGCGCCAACCCTTACTGCTGCCGTATTTTTCAAATACGTCTTCGTAAGGTTCTTTTACAATTTCGCCTACTTTCAAATTATCCACGTACGTTTCCGTGCTCGTCGATTGCAACAACAAATACGCGCTGTTTGCAGGAATATCCGTCGTGAGTTTATCGTACGCCACGCCGTCTACCTTAATCGAAAGCTTGCCGCCTTTCACAACGATCTTAACTGCGTGTACGCTGTCGTTATAAAGGTTTGCCAACTCGTCCGCAACCCAAGCCGTTCTGCTGAAACTGCTGCCGTAGAACATGGTTGCGCCCAACGAATAATTTACGCCGCTGCCTGCCTGCTTGTTCGTTTCCGCATCCGTCGTAGCAAAGAAACCTACGTTGAACTGTCTATTGATATCCGAAGCTTCTTTCGAAGAAAGATATACGTCAAACGTGATTTGCTGATCTTTCGTCAAATCGAGAAGCTGTAAGGAATTTACCGTCGCCCAGTTTGCATTCGGCTTGAATACGCCGTCCGCTACCGACCAGCCTGCGCTGTTGCCGTACGCAACGAACATATCCGCTTGTTCCGTAGCCGAGAAATCCAAATCCAGCTTGCCGATATATTTATCCACCGCTTTAAATTTCGCTGTGTATTCTGCTTCGCCCGTTACCGCCGCAATTTCTTTATCCCAGCCGTCGAAGATATAAATATATTCGCTGTCAGTTTCTTTCGTAGGCATTTCGCCCGTGTATTCGGGCAGCGTGTTTTCCGCTACCGCGCCCGTTTGTAATACCGTGCCGTCGTAATTTTTAAAGGTTACCGTATACGTAACCAAAATCGGCGTTGCTTCGTATTGCGCAACGTATTCTACCGCGCCCGTTGCCGCTACGATTTCCTTGTCCCAACCCTTAAAGGTGTAGGTATAATCTTCGTCAGCCGCTCTTTTCGGGGTTTCGCCTGCGTATACGGGAAGCGTGTTTTCTTCTACTTCGCCCGATTGCAATACTTCGCCGTCCCAGTTCTTGAAAGTTACGGTGTAGGTAACGACTATCTCCGTCGCTTCAAATTGCGCAACGTATTCTACCGCGCCCGTTGCCGCTACGATTTCCTTATCCCAACCTGTAAAGGTATAAGTATAGTTTTCATCTGCCGCTTTCGTGGGCGTTTCCCCTGCATATACGGGAAGCGTGTTTTCTGCTACTTCGCCCGTTTGCAATACCGTGCCGTCCCAGTTTTTAAAGGTTACCGTGTACGTAATTGCGGGTGTTTCTTCATAATATACGAAGCCTTGCAAATTATCCAAACGAGTTGCCGTGCTCGTCGTTTGCAAAAGCATATACGCGGTATCCGCAGGAATATCCGTCGTGAGCTGATCGTATGCCACGCCGTCTACAGCAATCGACATCTTTTTATCTTGAACCGTAATCTTTACGCTGTGCCAAGTATCGTTATAAAGCGTAGCCCCTACGTCCGCAATCCATTGCTGTCTGCCGAAATTCTTACTCAAAAACAGCGTTGCGCCAAACGAATAGTTTTTACCGTTTACGGAAGTACTTGCCGTAGCCAAATCTTCTTCCGCAAAGAAACCTACGTTGAACTGTCTGTTCGCGTCCGAAACTTCCGCAGAAGAAAGATATACGTCAAAGGTAATTTCTTGATTCTTCGTCAAATCCAACGGTGTCTTTAACTGCGTGGAAGCCCATTCCGTATTCGCAACAAAATTACCGTTTACCGCCGACCAACCTGCGCCGTTCCAAGCGGTGAAAGCCGTTTCATCCTTGATAGCGTCGAAATGGAGCGCAACGTCCGTAGGCGCGCTATCCGCGATATATAAATTGTCGATATAGCTTTCCGTGCCGACTGCGCGGAATACCAAATATGCTTGGTTTGCAGGCGCGTTAAATTGCGCCGTGCCGCCGTTCCCGACCAAAGCATTGCCGTCTAATGCGTAGGAAATTTTGCCCTTGTCCACGAAAATTTCCAACGTGTGCGCTTTGCCGTCGATACAGTTGATCGACATACCGTCATAATACGTACCTGCAGGGCAATCAATATTGCTATTGATACCGATCGTATTTCCGTCGCTAAACGGAAGGTGGATAAACAAGCCGTTCCCCCACATATTGCCTGCCGCCGTATCCAAAAGACCTACGTCGAACGTCGCCGCCGTCGAATAGAAATCAAAGGAAATGTATTTCTTCCCCGTCAAATCCAACGCTTGGTTGTATTTGGTTGCCGAAGCGTTATACAACGCGCCTGCGTCTACGGGATGATATTTTCCGTTGCCGCCCGTCCAACCGTTGGTGGGCGCCATCGCCGTGAAATCGTTCAAATCCGTTTTATCCGTGAAATCAACGTCTACCGCCGCCGTTGTCGCCGTGGGCTTACTGCTTGCGATATATAAATTGTCAATATACGAATCCTTATCCGCGCGCACAAAAATCCGAACGTTGTCTGCGGGAATCGCAACCGTCCTATTCGTAAACGCATCCGCTCCGTCGATTTTGAACGTCAAGTTCGTACCGTCGGAAGTGATTTCGAGCTTATGCGCATACCCGTCAACGCAAGAGCCTGCCCCCGTATAATCGGACAACCAACTCCCATCAAGATTGAGATCAAGGTTGGTATTCAATGTCATATAACCCGACCCTGACGGATTGCTATGTATACCAATACTCGTCGCCCAAGGGCTTATCGTTTCCGTATAAGGAACAAGGACAAAGTCAAACGCCGACGTTTTTACGTAGAAATCCAAGGAAATATACTTGTTTTCATTGAGCGCAATCGCTTGATCTAAGTATGCGATTTGGTTGTTCGGAGTCATGGAATTATCGGGCGTAAGCGCGCCTTTGGCTACTTTCCAGCCATAATTGCTTGTCGGTGCTTTAAACGCCGCGCCGTCCATCGTATCGGTAAAATCAAGGTCTACCGATACGGGAGTTGCCGCTTTTGCTGAAACGTTCGAATTCGCAAGAGCTGCCCCTGCCGCCGTACAAGCGACGGAAAGGGACGCCAACAAAATAAGAAACTTTTTCTTCATTATTTTCCCTCCGTTAAAGGATACTAAATTTCTCTATCAAGCCTTTGCCGCCAAGAATGCGTTAAGCTGCGTTTGTTTTGCTTCGATAACGTCGCTTACGTACGATTTCATTTCATTGTTCATTTCCGAAATCAGTTGCTCGTTCGTCTTGCTCGAAGTATACGTTCCCTTCAAGAACATATTGATATAACGCTGTGCGATAAGAGAAGCGTTATCCAAATCGCTTTCTAAATCACGGGTAGGAACGAATGCAAAACCGTATGCAGGAGAATATGCCGCATTATTATTGATTGCCTTTACTTCTTCTACCCAAGTATCCGAATAGCCGCGCTTTCTGAATGCGTTGAATTCCGTACCGTATGCCCAGTCAGCCATGGGTTTATACTTACTTTCTTTGATATAGCTCATGTATTGATATTCTTGATCGTTTTCGTCATAAGCGGTCTTCCAGGTATATTCAAGCCCTTCTTCGCCGACTGCAAGCAAGTTGAACAAATCCTTATCCGTGTACAAAAGATTGATGAATTGCAAGCATTTGTCTACCTTTTTACTTCTTACGTTGATCGCCGTCATGGACGAGGTTACGTTTACCGTAGACATCAAAGGCGTACCGAAACGGAACTGTACGAAATCTCTGCCGACGCTGTTAAACAACGCAGCTTCGGAGGAGTACGGATAATACGTACCAACCATACGAACGCGTTGGTTGCTCGTTACAGGAAGTCTGTCTTGATCCTTATCAATCCAGCCTTTTTCGTGCATTTCACGGCAGAAATCTGCAAATTCCTTGAAATATTCCGATTCGTACTGATTGATAACCGTCGTTTTGCCGTCTACCGCTTCGATAATACCGGGATAGTAGGAGTTCGAACCCAAGGAGTCCAAACCATGGCTCTGCATAATAAATTCATTCCAGCCATCCCCTAAAATCAACGTCGTGGAAGGCACTTTGCCGTCCTTGGAAATGGTCGTATCGCTTTCGATATATTCCATCGCCATACGGATAACTTGGCGGTAATCCCAACCGTTTTCGTCGATTTTTTCCTGCGTAAGACCAAGCTTTTCTACAACGTACTTATCAATTGCCAAGCCCGTACTGCGCGCAAAGAGCTGTTCGTTGATAACGCCGTAAATCTTCCCGTCTACCTTTGCCGCTTCCCAAACCTTGGGATCCATGGATTTGTATACGTCGGGAGCATATTTAGGCAAATCTTCCGTAATGTCCGCATAATATCCGTCCGCTGCCGCTTCCGAATAAGGGAAACCTGTTAAAAGCGAACCTGCCCAGCACATATCGAACGAATCGCCTGCGCCGTAGCTAAGTAATACTTTATTTGCATATTCGGTATAGCCATAGGGAATGAAATCTACGTGGAAACCAAGTTTTTCGTAAACAATATCGTCCACTTTGCCGTAAATACGGTATGCTTCGTCCAACGAACCGCCGCCCGTGTATACGATATATCTAACCGTATCCATATCATCTTTTTTACCGCCGCAAGACGCGAAAGTAAACGTGCTGCAAGCCATCGAAGCAAGCAAAAGTCCCGTTGCAATTTTAGATGTAAGCTTTTTCATTTTTTTATCCTCCAAATGATTTATGATTTTTAATGTGATAAGATCAACCCTTTACCGCGCCGACCGTCATACCCTTTACGATATATTTCTGCAAATACAGGAACACGAACATAATGGGCATCGTACCGATAATACAGTTTGCCATAATGGTGGGATACAAGCTGTTTGCGCTCATATTCGATTGAGAATCTTGAATAATGACCTTGATATTCATTTCAAGCTTCGCCATCAGGTATTGTATCGTGTATAAATGGGTGCTGAATTGATTGATATACAGGTACGGCGTACCCCAGTCGTTCCAATAGCTAAGCGCCATCAAGATAGAACAGGTTGCAAGTGCAGGCATCGACAACGGCAAGGTAATCGTCAAGAATTCACGGAAAACCGAGCAGCCGTCAATCTTTGCGCTTTCCCCGATTTCTCTGGGAATATCGCTGAAAAATGTTCTAAGCAAGATAATGTTAAACGTCGTACCGATTTGGGGAATGATCAAAACCCACATCGTATCGTACCAGTTCAAGAATTGCGTAATCAAAATGTACGTAGGAACTAACCCGGGCGAGAAGAGCATTGTTAAAAGCAACAACGGCGTAATCCAATTTTTATACGCAAAATCATATTTTGAAAGAGGGAATGCAATCATTGCGCTCAAAAACAGGTTCAACAGCGTACCCGAAACGGTTACGATAATACTGTTTAAATAGGAGCGGAACAACAAACTACCCGATTCAAGTATAGCATATTTATATGCTGTAAGCGATATTGCCTTGGGAACGAGCGAGAATTTAAACGTCTCGTCTTCGGCAACAGCCGTAAAGGAAGTGGAAACTACGATCAGGATAGGCAGCAAGCAATACAGCGAAAACAATGCCATCCAAAGGAAGTTACACACGTCGAAGCCGCTAATTTTCTTTATTTTACGAGGTTCTTTTACGTTTTCCATAATTGTCCCCTCCTTAAATAAACGCCGACTCTTCGTCGAGCTTCTTGACGATCCAGTTGGTAAACAACATAATGACCGTACCGATAAGCGACTGAATCAACCCGAACGCCGTACCCTTTGCAAAGTCCGTTTTACCGTTGATACCGTTTACCAAACGATAAATACGAACGTCGAGCACTTCGACTGATTTTTCAAGTTCCAGTGTAATTCCGTGTTCAAATTTAGGCAAGAACCAGAACATACCGAAGTCGGATTTTACAATACCGCCCATCGACATGATCAACTGAATTGCAACGATTTTTCTAAGGTGCGGCACTTCGATATACCACATGCGCTGCAAACGGCTAGCCCCGTCGAGTTCCGCCGCTTCCATAATGCCCGTATCCAAGCTTTGCAACGCGGCGTAATCGAGAATGACCGCATAGCCCTGCCCTTTCCAAATATTCCAAAGCAGGAATATTAAGGGCCACCAGCCCGTCAATTCAGCGGAATAGAAATCGATCGGCTTTACGCCAAAATATCCCAAGAACGTATTGATTACCCCGTCCGTATCCATCATGCCCCAGCTGCAATATTGCGCAACCGACCACGAAATCAAATAGGGAATAAACCAAATCGTTTGGAAAATCTTGGTAGCGCTTCTGTTGTGCATTTCGTTCATAAACAACGCCATGACCGCCGTCATCGGCGTGCCAAGGAAAATGAACATCAGGTTAAAGCCCACCGTATTTTTGATGATCTGCCAAATCTCACCGCTTTCAAAGAAGTATTTGAAGTTATCCAAACCAACCCATTCGTTATGATCCCCGAACAGCGGCGGAAATTTATAATCCTGAAACGCCATTACGATCCAAAGCAACGGCACAACCGAGAATATAATCGTTTTAATCACGATAGGCATACACATCAATATGTAGCTCGAATTTCGGTAAAGTCTTTGCACTTTTTTATGCATTTTACCTTTTCGAGGGAATTGACTGCCCGCGCTTTTAACTTCTTGTTGCGGTGTTTCTTTTGCTAATTCACTCATTTCTTGCCCTCTCTAATTTATTTCTGTCTTTTAGATAATCGCAATTTCAGCAACGGAAAGCTGTCCGCCGCCTACTTTTTCAATTCTGAATCCGTTAAACGTCGTATTGCCGTAACCGAGCGATTCCATATCCAAAATCAGCATACCGAAGTTGGTATACGCTTGCGCGTCGCCGCTTTCGTATAAGGTAACTTCTCCGCCCGCCGCCGTAATACCGACAATGCGAATATTCTTTCTGTATTCGGCTTCTTCTTCGTCCGTTTCCATACGGTCGTAAAGGATAAACGTATCGATCGTCATACCTTTGACCTTCAACGTAAAGGTAATGCTTGCCGCTTCGTCGTCTTCCGCCGATTCCCAAGCCGTATAATACAAACCGTCTTTTGCATAAGCGCTCGTTCCAGAAGTGCTTGTAACCGAACCGATCGTCTTTTTGCTTACGTCGAGCTTCGTGTACCAAGTGTTGGGATTAGAAACGTCAATGTAGCCGTCAAATTGAGCAAGATCGCTCGCTACGTCTACGTTCATTGCCGTGTACAAACGGTTGGAATTATTCACCTGCACGTTTGCGGAAGAACCTGCGTACGCGCTCGTCGTAAAGGTAATTTCGCTGTCCGACCAAGCGATTACGTCGCCGCTTATTACCTGTACTCCGTTCACCGTCAAGCTTCCGTCGTAGCTTTCACCAAAGCCCGCGCCGTATACGGTCAAGGTATTTTCATCAAGCATATGCGCACCGAACAAAATCGTTTCCGTCGGGATCAGCGAGAAACCGCTTGCCCCAGCGCCCGATACGTCGTCTGCCGTTACGCCGTTCGACATATTGATGCTCGATACCTCGTCTTGCGTCAATCCGTCAATCGTGAAATAATACTTGGAATGAACCGCATTGTTAGGAACTTTTACCGCGTTGCAGAATTCGTATTTTTGGTTTTCAATATCGTCCGCAATATAGTTATTTTCGACTACTATGGGATTGCTTTCGGTAGAACCGCCCGCCGCGGTATCCAAATAAATACCTGCGTTTGCCCACCAATACTGTTCCGTTTCCTCATCATCTCGAAGATCTACGGGGTATTTATAAACGCCGTTATAGAAATTCGCGATATAGTTTCCCGAAACGAGCGTATTCGGCTGACAGCCTACAAGATAAATCCCGCCGCCGTCGTTCATGGTCGTCATGACGTTCGTAATGCGATTATTTAAAATTTCATTGTTTTCAAGGTATGCGCCTTCGGGGATATATTCCCAGCCCCAACCAAGGCTGATACCCGTATACGCTACGTTATTGATTGTGTTTTGGTTAATCTTACTGTTTGCCGCATAGGTATAAACGACTGCACAGCTACCGTATTCCTGCCAACCGATTTCCGTAAAGTAATTGTTTACGGTGTATACGTCGGTATTGATTACAGAATTATCCGCCGCATAAATTGCATCAAACGCACCTACGTCCATATTGAGCGTACCGACCAAAACGCCGTTGCCGCCAACCGTGCGGAACAGGTTGTTTTCGATCGTAACGTTCGACGTGCCTTGCAGGAAATCCAACGCGCCCGCGCCCGTGCACGCGAATACATTATTTATAAAGGTAATATTATCGACAAATTCCGCTTCGATTGCAGAGTTCGTTCTGCCGTTGAGCATACCGCCCACGTTCGCATATTCAAACGCGTTGTTTGCGTTTGCCTGACCGCCGATTTTACCGTCTACGCTTTTATTTGCCGTGTACATGAAATTCACGCCGTCAAAGGTAACGTTCGTAACCAATTCCCCCGAAGCGCCTTTCAAAGCAACGAGCGTTTCCGTTACGGGAATACGTACGGTCGTGTTTTCAAGCGTTTGGTTATCATACGGCAAATAATAAATCTTTTGCGCGCTTTCGTCATAGAACCATTCCCCTTGCGCGTTTAAAAACGCCTTGGAGTTCTCAAAATGGTAGGACGTTCTAGGAGAAATTTCCAAATCACGCACAAATACGACGTTGTCTACGTCCGCAAAACGAAGATCCGTCAATGCCAACCCCGTCGAAAGCGTCTTGTTCGACAGGCTCTTTACTCGAAGATAGGATTCCGCCCATTGAATACTCGTAACCATTACGCTGTTTTGTAAATCCGCCGCCGTGAAGCCGTTCAAATCGTCCGTGAAGACGGAAATCGTGCGTAAGGTTTCGTCCGCGTTAAACAAGCGGAGCTCCTGCCCGGCGTCGGGATATCTCGCCCGAACACCGTAGGAATTGTTGATATAAAGCTGATTGATTTTTTCGCTGTAAGGGATTTCCCAAACTCTGCCGAGCGTTCCGTCCGTCTTTTCAACGATCGTGCCGTTGTCCACCACTTTCGAACCGCTGAGCGTCGCGCCGTTCTTGGTCAAACTCTTTACCGTTACGTTGCTGCCAAGCGTCGCCGTCGAAGAAAGGGTATATTCGCCGTCGTCAAGCAAAATCAAAGCATCCGAGCTGCCCTGCGTCAGTTCCGCCGCTTTTTCAAACGTCTTAACCGCTTTTTCTAACGTAGTACCGTCGTTGTTATCGTTTCCGTCTACCGAAACGTATACCGCCTTTTCAACAAGGAAGCTTTGCAAAATATTGAGCTGTTCTTCCGTGTAAGGGCTGTAATCCCCGTCCGCCGTCAAATACAAGTACTTGGTTTCGCCAATTTGCGTAACCGTATCGCTTCTATCTTCGTACGCCATCTTCGCAACGTTCGCTACCGAACGGGAAACGCCTTCCGAATAGAACGCAAGCTCGTAACCGTCGAAATAGGTTACTTTGATATATCCTCTTGCCGCAAACAGCCAATCGTAATGGCTGGGCTTCACGTTGACGATAACGCCCGTATACGTGTACGCGCCGTTTTCAAACTTGCCGACCTTGGAAACGATATTCAAATGCGTGTATGCGTTGTTGTAATAGAGCCCAGAATAATCTCCGTCCACTACCACGTCTTCCGCTTTCGCAATCAACGTACCGATTTGCACAACGCCAAGCTCCGTCAAGTACTCGTACGCGCCTTCGTCCAACTTTGAAGTGAAACGCATACCCGTAGGCGTGCTCAAACGAATAGATCCGCCCTCAACCATCGTCAACTGCGCATAAATCGCAATCAAATCACTATTTTCAGTAACCGAAATTTCGTTGGTCGAACGGTAAACTCTGCCGCCGTAGTAATACCCGATAAACTGAATCGTTCCGTCGTTGTCGCGTTCAGGCAGCGTGTAATAGCCCGTAGCTTCCACCGTTTCTATCGCTACGCCGTAAATATTTTTTACCGTAAGCATATAAGCGGAAAGCGCGGAAATGCTGAAATCGTCTACGTACGTATTTACGTCCGTCGCCTGCATCAGCAAGTATGCCTTTTGCGTAGGAATCGCCGTCGTCAATACGTAATTGTAAGAAATGCCGTCTACCGCAATCGAGATATTGCCGTTCAAAACGGTAATTCTAACTTCGTGCAAGGAATTATCGATCAAATTCACGCCAACGTCCGCGATCCAATCGTTTCTGCCAAGGCTGCTGCCAAGCCAAAGGGTTTCCCCAAAAGCAAAGCTCTTGCCCGCGCCCACGCTGTTTGCCGTAGGTTCAGCAAAGAACCCGATATTGAACGTACCCGACAAATAGACGTTAAAACGAATATCCCAGTTTTGCGTTAAATCAAGCTTATAGAAAGTCTGTACGGTGGAATCCACGCCGTAAGGCAGGTATTTGCCGTCCGCAACCGACCAACCGTTATTATAATAAGTAGTAAAGATCTTCGAAGATACTTCTTCCGAGAAATCGAGCGTAACTTCGCCGAGCGTCGTTTCCGATCCGCTAATTGTCAAGTTATCGATATAGCTTTCCGTCCCGACTGCGCGGAGTACGAAATACGCGCTATCCGAAGGAATATCTGCCGTGAAAGAAAAGGCTACGCCGTCAAGATAATAAGCAACCTTACCTTCTTTAACGATCATCAACAAGTTATGCGCCTTTCCGTCCATGGGATTTTGCGCAACACCGCCGATATACGAACCGCCGCAATCCACGTAGGTATCTACGCCGATGGTTGTTTTGTCATTATAGGGCAAGTGAATAAACAATCCGTTCCCCCACATATTTTCTGCCGCCGTGTCCAAGAACCCGATGTCAAAGGTCGCCGCCGTCGAATAGAAATCAAGGGAGATATATTTCGTGCCCGTCAAATCGATAGGCAATACGCTGCGAACAGCCGAAGCGTTGTACATCGCGCCTGCTTGTGCGGGCGCATATTTCCCGTCCGTAACCGTCCAGCCATCAAGCGCAAGCGCAACGAAATTGTCGCTATCCGCGCTATCTTCAAAGCCAAGGGAAAGTTCTTCCAAATAAGTAATAGGCGCAACGTATTCGATATCCGAATCGCTGACAATCAAATTGTCGATATAGCTCGTTTTGCCAACCGCACGGAAGACGATAAACGCCTGTTCCGCAGGAACGTCCGCTTTGCTTTCAGAAAGCAAAACGCCGTCGAGATAATAGGAAACTTCGCCGTCAACGATTGCAATTTTCAAATTATGCGCTTTGCCGTCAAGCACGTTTACGGTCGAACCGAATTTATACGTACCCGCCGTACAGTCCACGTTCGTCGTTACGCCGATCGTGCCGTCAGAATAGGGCAAGTGGATAAACAATCCGTTCCCCCAAAGGCTTGATGCCGCCGCGTCCAAAAGACCCACGTCGAAGGTTGCCGCCGTCGAATAGAAATCAAAGGAAATGTATTTCGTTCCCGTCAAGGAAATTCTTTGCGAAACTTTCGTTGCCGAAGCGTTGAACAATTCCCCTGCTTGCGTAGGATAATATCTACCGTTTTCGACCGTCCAACCGCCGTTTGCAAGTTCGCTGAAATATTCGCTCTGTGCAGAATTTGCAAAATCGAGCGAAAGTTCGTCCAAAATATCGTCCGCGATCACGAAATTATCTACGTAGGTATTCGTGCTCTTACTCTGCATCAAAATGTATGCTTCGTCCGCAGGGATCGCCGCCTTTAAGGTATCGTATGCTACGCCGTCCACCGCAATCGACAAATAACCGTTTTCTACCGTGAACACTACCGTATGTACGCTGCCGTCATAAAGATTTATCCCTACGTCCGCAACCCAATTATTTTTGCTGAACGCGGAATCTTTCCAAAGCGTTGAAGCGAACGAATAGTTTACGCCGCTACCCGCTTTCGTATTTGCTTCCACGTCCGCAGTCGGGAAGAAACCAAAGTTAAACTGTCTCGCAGCATCTTCTACGTCTTCCGCAGCAAGATATACGTTAAAGGAAATTTCTTTCTTTTCCGTCAAGGAAATCTTCTTTATACTGCTTACGGAAGCCCATTCCCCATTCGCTTTATATACGCCGCCAACAGCCGACCAACCCGCGCTCGCGCTGTACGCCGCGAATACTTCGTCCGCCGCATTGTCCGAGAAATCAAGGGAAACGTCCCCCAAAGGTTCTTCGGGGATAGGCGTTGCGGTAAATTGCGCAACGTATTCAGCCGCGCCTGTTGCTACCGTAATTTCTTTATCCCAACCTGCAAAGGTATAGGTGTTTTCTTCGTCTGCCTCTTTCGTAGGCGTTTCGCTTGCATATACGGGAAGCGTGTTTTCTTCCACTTCGCTCGTTTGCAATACCGTGCCGTCCCAGTTTTTAAAGGTTACCGTGTACAGCGTAGGCAAAATTTCTTCTACCGCGTAATTTTGAATATACGTTTCCGTAGAAGTGCCTTGGAACAAAAGATATACGCTATCTTCCGCCAAAGTAAGCGTGTACGGAATGCCGTTCGTCAAGAATACGGGCGCTTCGTTATCCACCGTAAGCGTAACCACTTTATCTTCCATGGTCAAGCATACGCTATGCAAACCGTCGGTGAAATAATCGTTCACCGCTTCACTTGCCCAACCGTTTCTACCGAAGTTGGTGCTTACCCAAATGGTCGAACCGAACGAAAGGGTTAAACCTGTGTTTGCTTGCGCGTTCGTTTGTTCGTTTTTCGAAGCAAAGAACCCAACGTTAAATTGTTTATCCGTATCGTTAGAAGAAAGATATACGTCAAACGTGATTTGCCAATCTTTTGTAAGATCGATCGCGTCAACCATATTCATGGAAGCCCAAGCCGCGTTCGGCGTAAGCTTTCCTGCCGCATATCCCCAACCAACGCTGCTGCCGTACGTTTCAAATACGTTTTCGTAAGGATTGGTTTCTATTTCCGTAATCGAAAAATCGTCCACGTAGGTATTTGCGCTTTTACTCTGCATTAAAATATACGCTTCGTCCGCAGGGATAGCCGCCTTTAACGTATCATACGTTACGCCGTCTACCGAAATCGAGAAATATCCGTCTTCCACCGTGATAATTACCGTATGTAAATCACCGTTATAAAGATTTGCAGCTACGTCCGCAACCCAATTTACTCTGCTGAAACTGCTGCCGTAATACAGCGTTGCACCCAACGAATAGTTTACACCGCTGCCCGCTTGCGTATTTGTTTCCGCGTTCTCCGTCGGGAAGAACCCGAAATTGAACTGTCTATTTACGTCTTTTGCGTCTTCGGAAGAAAGATATACCTTAAACGAAATTTCTTTTTTGCCCGTCAAGGAAATCTTCTTTACGGTGCTTACGGAAGCCCATTCCGCATTAGGCATATATACGCCGTCCGTCGTCGACCAGCCCAAGCTGCCGCTGTACGCCGCGAATACTTCGTTTACCGCATTATCGTTCGAGAAATCAAGGGAAACTTCCCCTAAGGGGAGAAGCGTTGCGGTAAATTGTGCCACGTATTCCACGTCCCCCGTCGCCGCTACGATTTCCTTATCCCAACCTGCAAAGGTATAGGTATAGTTTTCGTCCGCCGCTTTCGTAGGCGTTTCGCCTGCGTATACAGGGAGCGTGTTTTCTTCTACTGCGCCCGTTTGCAATACCGTGCCGTCGTAATTTTTAAAGGTTACCGTGTAGAACGTAGGCGAATTTTCTTCTACCGTAATTTTAAAATTATCGAGAAGATTTTCCGTGCTCGTCGATTGCATCAGCATATATGCGGTATCCGCAGGAATATCCGCCGTGAGCGCGCTATACGCAACGCCGTCTACCGCAATCGAAAGCTTTTTATCCGCAACCGAAATTGTAACGCTGTGCCAAGTATCGTTATAAAGGGTTGCCGCAACGTCCGCGATCCAACCCGCTCTACCCAAGTTCGTACCCAACCAAAGGGTAGAACCAAACGAGAAGCCTATACCTGCGCCTTCCAAAGTTGCCGTAGCTACCTTTTCTTCCGAGAAGAAGCCTACGTTGAATTGCTTATTTGCATCGGCAGAAGAAAGATATACGTCAAAGGTAATTTCTTGATTCTTCGTCAAATCCAACGGCGTTTTTAACTGCGTGGACGCCCATTCCGTATTCGCAACAAAATTACCGTTTACCGCCGACCAACCTGCGCCGTTAAAGTTCGCGAAATACGTACCGTCTTTTAACGAATCGAAGTCATAATCTACGTCCGTGGGCGCGCTATCCGCGATATATAAATTGTCGATATAGCTTTCCGTGCCGACTGCGCGGAATACCAAATATGCTTGGTTTGCAGGCGCGTTAAATTGCGCCGTACCGCCATTCCCGACCAAAGCATTGCCGTCTAATGCGTAGGAAACTTTGCCGCTGTCCACGAAAATTTCTAACGTGTGCGCTTTGCCGTCGATACAGTTGATCGACATACCGTCGTAATACGTACCTGACGTACAGTCTACGTAGCTGTTTACGCCGATTGTATTCCCGTCGCTAAACGGAAGGTGGATAAACAAGCCGTTCCCCCACATATTGCCTGCCGCCGTATCCAAAAGACCTACGTCGAAGGTCGCCGCCGTCGAATAGAAATCAAAGGAAATGTATTTCTTCCCCGTCAAATCCAACGCTTGGTTGTATTTGGTTGCCGAAGCGTTATACAACGCGCCTGCGTTTACGGGATGATATTTTCCGTCGCCGCCCGTCCAACCGTCGAGCGCCATCGGCGTGAAATCGTTCAAATCCGTTTTATCCGTGAAATCAACGTCCGTTACGCTTTCTTCTTTTGCAGGCTTGCTGCTTGCGATATATAAATTATCGATATACGAACCTTCGGGCGCGCGCAAAACGAGCTGTACGCTGTCCGCAGGAATCGCTACGGTCGCGTTCGTAAATACGTCCGCTCCGTCGATTTTAAACGTCAGGTTCGTCCCATCGGAAGCAATTTCGAGCTTATGCGCATACCCGTCAACCGCGTTACCGATCAGCGTATAATCGGAAAGCCAACCTGTATTCGCGTCGATATAGGTATCCAAACGAATCCAACCCGAAGCCATACAGTGCATACCAACGCCCGTTGCCCAAGGATTTACCGTTTCCGCATAAGGCAACAGCATAAGGTCAAACGGGCAAGCGCTTGCGTAGAAATCCAAGGAAATATACTTGTTTTCATTGAGTGCGATCGCTTGCTCTAAGTATGCGATTTGAGCATTCTCAGCGATTGAATTATCGGGCGTAAGAACCCCTTTGGATACTTTCCAACCGTAATTACTTGTCGGTGCTTTAAACGCCGCGCCGTCCATCGTATCGGTGAAATCGTATTCTACCGTAGCGGCGTTTTCTGCCTTTGCGGTTTCGTGTGATTGCAAACCAAAGGCAACGCCGCCTAAGGTGCAAAACGCAGTCAACGCGCAAAGCGCACCTATCCATTTCTTTTTATCACTTTTCATAACCTTTCTCCTAACCATAAAACGGTTAAATTAGTCCCAGATATCCGTGCCCCAGTCATCATCACTGTCGCCGCCGTAGTTCGGGCTAGTTCTGATAGGTTCTTCCTTGAAAAGTACAATTTCAATTTTAAGCAATTCGTAATTTTTTTCCATGATTTTCATTTCCTTTTGCTGTTTTAAATAACCGCTACTTCTGCAATGCAGAGATATGCGCTGCCACTCGTCAGTTTCTTTTGAATTTTAAAGCCGCTAAATACCGTGTCTTTATGCCCGATAGTAGCCATATCCAACACAAATACGTCGTTGCTTGCATAAACGGGTACGTTTTCTTCCGTCGTTTCATAGAGGAGAATTTCCGAACCGTCCGATTTCAAACCGTATACCTTGAAATCCTGTCGGCATTCGGGTTGATCCACTTCCGCTCTTGCATAGATCAGGAGTTTTTGTACTCTGTTTCTATCGGCAAGCTTGAAGGATACCCATGCGCCTTCCGCGTCCGCGGGATCGTTGCTCGCCATCGACCATACCGTCGAAGTGTAGCCGTCCCCGATATTGCTAGGAGCGTTGGGGTTCAAGGTACTGCTCGCTTGGAAATCGGTTAATTCCTGTGTGATTGCCATACCGAGCTTCGCAAGTTCCGTCATCGCACCGTCGTATTTCCCGTCGCCGTTCCAGTCCTTTTCAAAACGAGTGTACATACATTCGTCCTGTTCGACGTTCATGGTTGCATAAATCTTATTCGACGTATGTCCGTCCTTTTTCATCAGGAACACGTCGCCGCTTTGATATGCGGAGGATTTAAAGGAAATCCAACGGTCTTTCCATTCGACGATGTCGTCAATACCGACCTGCGTTACTTCGCCGTTCTTACCGTAAACGATTAACGCGCCGTCCTTTTTACCGCCAAGGTTATACCCAAAAACGGTCGTAACCGATTTGCTCTTGGTTCTAAATCCCGTCAAGACCGCTTCCGTAGGCAACAGCGTAAAGCCGTCTTCTTTTACGCCCGCCGCCGCGAAGATTTCGCTCTTATCCGATTCTTTCGCTTCGATAATCTTGTAATACTCGATTTCGCCCTTTACGTCCTTTTTGGCGTTGATGTCTTCGTATTGCTGGGTATTTACGTCCTTTGCAACGTAGTTGTTTTCTACCAAAAGCTTACTTTCGTTGCTGTCGCCGCCCGAGTTGGAATCCAAATAGATCCCTGCGTTTGCCCACCAGATCTGCCCTGCTTGGGAGATGTCTTCGGGATATTTATATACGGAGTTGTACGATTCCCCAATATAGTTATTCGTGATCCTCGAATAAGGCATACAACCGATCGTATAGATAGGACCGCCGTCCGACAGCAAGCCGTTACAATTCGTCAAACGGTTATAGCTGACGTTGAATCTTTCCAAGAACGGATACGTCGTTGGAACCCAACCCCAACCGATACTAATACCCGAATAGCGCACGTTGTTAATCGTGTTGTAGCAAATGCTTACGTTTACGCCGTAATTGAAGATGACCGCGCAAGCGTCGTAATCCTGCCAACCGATATCCGTAAAGTAGTTGTTGCTCACGTCTACGTTTTGGATAAACGTTCTTGCGTCCGTGCTTACCATGGTAATATCGTACGAAGTCGCACTTGCGAGAATCCCGTTCCCGCCGACGCCGCGGAAGATATTCTTTTGTACCGACGAGTTATGCACGCCTTGCACAAAGTCGATCGCGCCGCCGCCCATACAAGCAAACAAGTTGCCGCTAAACGTAATATTTTCCGCATATTCAAAGCTGAGCGCCGCTACGGGACGTCCGTCGTTCAAGCCGCCGGAAATGCGCTTCGTTTCAATGTTGTCGTTTCTATTCGCCTGACCGCCGACTTTGCCGTCTACCACTTCGTTTTTGGTGTATTTGAAATTCACGCCTTCAATATGGATACCCGATACGTTCGCTTCGAGTTCCCCTTCAACCGACATCAAAACTTCGGTATAGGGAATACGCACCGTCGTGTTTTCAAGCGTTTCGGTTGCATAGGGCAAGTAGTAAACGCAAGCGTCGTTTTCCGACCAGAACCATTCTCCGCTAACGTCCATAAACGATATCGAGTTTTCAAAATGGTATCCGCATCTAGGACGGATCGTCAAGCCTTCGCGCGCAAATACGAAACTGTCGTCCCCAGAAATTTGCACACGAGCAAAATCGTTTTCCATCTTCACGTTCTTTACGCGCAAGTAGGATTCCGACCACATGATCGCGACCGTCATGGTCGAACCGACGAAATCTTCCTGCTCAAACTGCGCTATGTCTTGACGATCGAGAATAATTTCACGAAGCGTTCTATCCATATTCAACAAACGGAGTTCTTCCCCGGAGTTGGGATATCTTGCGCGAATCCCGTAATTGTCGTTGAGATACAACTGGTTGATTTTATTATCGCAAGGGATTTTCCAATATCTTTTGCCGCCGAAAAGGTTTGCGTCTTTCGCTTCGGTGATTTCCGCAGCCTTTACCTGCTTAGAACCGCTGACCGTCGCTTTGTTCGCGTTACGGCTTCTTATGTAGAGTTCCCCGCCATTTACGTCGTCTTCAATCAGTTTTACGGTGGAGTCCACGTAATATTCGCCGTCGTCCAAAAGGATCATTGCGTCCCCCATATTCCCTTGCGCATACCATTCGCGAACGAGCAACTGCGCCTGATTGATGGACGTAACCGCCTTTTCCCAAGACGAGCCGTCGTTTGCGTTATCCCCGTCGGGAGATACGTGTACCGTATACTGCGGCGTTACTTCCGTATAAGGAACGCTGATGTTTTCCTCAAACGCAGTATGCGTAGCAGCCGCCGTTTGCAAAGTGTTATCGCTTACCTGATACGCACCGTTTTTGTTCATCATCACGCCGCTAACAACCGCAGCTCCGATGCAAAGCGCCATACCGCATGCAACGATAATCTTTAACCATTTTTTCATTGTAAAATCCTCCGATATTTCCAATAAAATATTATGCTGATTTCACTTACTTTTTTGATAAAGAAAAAATGAACCGAGCATAATATACGATTATCTACGAATATTGTATAACAATTTTCTTTTTCAAACAATAGTTATTCGTTGCAGGTTATTGCCTTTTTGTTACAATCCGCTTTCCTTATAATAAAACGGCGTTTCGCACTGAAAACACCGTTCTATTTCGCTATGATATTCTCTTTAAAATTTTCTTTCCAATTACTGCTTTTCAGGGAAAGATTTTCTATATTCCGATGGAGTAAACCCAAAATACCGTTTGAATTGACGGCAAAAATGCGGGTAATCGAACATACCTACTCGGGTACAAACTTCCGTTACCGACCAGTCGGAATTCAACAACAAATACGCCGCCCGATCCATGCGGTAATTTTGTAAATATTTCTCCACGGAAATGTTTAAGCACTCCTTAAACAACCGATATAGGCTGACCCTGTGCATATTCACTTCGTTTGCAATATCCGAAATGCGTATGCCCCGTTCATAGTTTTTCTTGATATAGTCGATCGCCTTGTTCAAAAGATCTTCTTTCGCCGATTTGATGCCTTCTGATCTGTTCCGTTCGCTTTCTTTGATGAGGTTCCCCCAAAGCATATAAATGTTGCCCAAAACCATATATTCACCCCAAAGTTCGGGCTTTTTGACCGAATGAATAGAGCGCATAATCGCGCGAATCGTTTGGTAATTTTTCGGTCGAATAATATATCCGTCCACCCAATCCACCGCGTTTACCATTTTTTCCGCGATCGTACCGTGAAAAGCAACGAAATAATATTCCCAAGGTTCTTCCGCGTCCGCCTGATAAAAGGTTTCCTCGTTCGGACGGATCAAAAAGCCTTCATTCTTTTGCAAATGGTAGGTCTTACCGCCCACCGTGTATTTTCCTTTGCCCGACGTGATAAAATGCAAAAGGTAGTAATCGCGCTTGGTCGGTCCATATTGATTTGACGGCAAGCAGGTATGTTTTCCGTAATGATAAAAGGACAATTCGTTACTGTTTTTATCCGCAGGAAAAAACACCTCGGGATATGCGTTTCTTTTCTCCATTTTCTTCCCCCAAAACCGCATTATTCGCAGTTTTCTTCTTATATGTCAATTTTTGACAATTTTTTACGCGTGTTTTTGTAAAATCTTTTTAAGTGAAAGCAATTTTTCAAGCAACGTATTCTCATGATAGAGATAATGGTTGCACGCTTCAAACCCAATCGACGGATCTTCCGCGGCAAGCGTAATCAGCGTTTGCGTGTTAGAAAATTCTTCTTCCGCCGCCGAAATATCCCGTTCCATAATCCATTTGCTTTGCAAATAGGTGCTTCTTAAAACGCAGTAAGCTGCTTTTGCGATACGCTGCATATTGACGGAATTTTCCGTCTTTAAATCCTTTAACTCTTCCAAGCCTTTCTTCCAAAGCCCTGTCAATTCCGCAAAGCGTTCGATAAAAAGCTTGCGTGAAAAATTCCCGCGCCAAGTATCAATGTCATCATAAGGAAAGCCTACCATGGTCGCGTTGAAGCCCGTTTTTTCTTCGTAAAAAGGATTCGCGCAGCCGATATTTTGCGGGCCGCAATACGCCAACGAAACCCCATACGGGAACTTCTCAAATCCGTCCGAAAAATACTTAGCGGCAGCCTGCACCTTTTGCCAATCTTCCCCAAAGGTATTTTGATACCATTCTTCTATCGTTCCACCCTGCTTGGCTTGCGATACAAGGGATAAATTAAAGCTTGGATAACCGCCCAACGACCAACTGAGCATATGCCCGTCAACGTCTAACGATCTCAACTTTTGCAAATGCTTCCAAACCGACTCGAAACAGGGCAAATAGGGAATAGAGGCGCACTCCCAACTGTTGTTGACCTGCATTTTCGCCACCGTTTTATGCCCGCTTTCTTTCGCCGCTTCGAATATTTGTTTCGTACGATCGCTCGGTCCGATTTGCGAAATGGAATAATCGATAAGCCCTGCGCTACCTTCGTCCCCTTTAACAATCAAGCCTTCTTCGCTGACGCACATAATCGCCGCTTTTTCGGTCGTTTTTCGCACCGCTTCCAGCGTTTCTTCCGCCGACCAACCCATTTCCCAGTTCCAGCCCCACGTCCATACGATCAGCTTTGCGTTGCTGTTCGCGTCGTCGATCGCGCGTTGATAAATTTCGTTGATTTCCGTACAAACGTCCACGCGAGTACGGTTTTTACAGCGCGGACAAGCGTTGACGTCGTATTCTCTGCGAGAATAGCAGTTCGTCAAATTTTCCGATGCAGTGATACTGAAAAAGCCGCCGAGTTCAGGCACTTGCGTAACGATTTTTTGAATGGCGTCGTATAAGTATTTTTGCGTTTCAGGCGCGGATGTACAAAGCGTCCCAACCGAATCGTCATGCACCCCCAAAAGGTGCGGTCTATCCTTGAAAAAGGCAAGGGGCAACGCGCGCGGCTCGTTGAGATACAACCAAAGCTTGATGCCGTATTTTTGCAACTTTTGGCACAAAACGCGCAAATTTTTCAAACGAATTTCCCAGCCTTTTCCGTACGTTTCGTCAAACGGTAAACCGACCAGCTCGTATAAAACGATATGTTTCCAAATAGCGTTTATCCCAAGCTTGGACAAGCCTTCCAACATTTCGTCCGTGTAGGCGGAAAAATCCCCTGTCAAAAGATTATCCCCGAACAGCTCGTTATAATAATATACCATACGGATTGCATCCGTATCCCCCGTTTGCGCGACGGATACTTTCGGCGCATGTTTCAAAAATTCAAAATAGGGCGTACGGTTTTTCGAACGGTTCTCCCGTATCGTTTTTGCCTGTTCTTCGGTAATACGAATTTGTTCTTCCGTCAACGGCTTAAAAACAGGGTTTTCTACTTCCGGCTTGAAATTCCCCACTTTTACAAACAGGAAATCGTCGTCGAACAAGGTTTTTGCAAGCTGTTCTTCCGTCGTTTCTAAAAGAGTGCAAATCCCTGCATAATCCAACAAATGCCAATTATTTTTAATAATCGTAATATAGCCCTTTTCTTTCCAATCAGGCTGATAGACTATACCCTCCAAGTCCAAGCGCTTGGACTCCGTTTCCACCGTCTTTTCGTCCGTTTTTAACACCTTTGCCAAAGCGGAAACGCTGACCGTCCCAAAATTACGGAAAAGGACCGCTTGCCAATCCGTCGCAAACGGATGCGGAGGTAATTTCACTTTTTTAATCGGTAACAATTCGTACATAATATTTTACCTTTTCATCAGTTTTCGCCCCTTTTTTAAACAACGAAAACCTTTTAAATTTTTCGACTTAATAGTACCGCAAATCTAACGTCTTGTCAAGTTTCTATTGTTGCCAAATATTGCCTTTTTGTTGCAAGATTGCCGTTTCGTTATATAAAATAATAAATATGGTCGCGCGAAAGAGGCAATTATATAGCATTTCGCGTATCTATTGCGCAAAACGACATATTGAAATAAACGCAAGGTTGTTACAAATACAAAAATACATTTTTACAACAAAAGGATATCAATTTTTGACATAGTTTATCGTAGTTTATCGTATTTTGGTATTGACTTTATTCTTTCAGCGGCTTATAATAAAAGTACAATAAACTTTGGAGGGTTTTATGCAAGAAAAAAAATACAGCGTTGCCATACTCGGCGTAGGCGCGCGCGGCGGCAACGTATACGGTAGACTGATTATGCAATTTCCCGAGCGGTTCAATATCGTAGCGCTTTGCGATACCAGAGCGCAGCGTTTGGAAGCGTTTGGACAGGAATTCGGGGTAGAAGAATGCAACCGATTTACGGACGAGGACGAATTTTTCAAGGAAAAACGTGCGGATTTGTTGGTGATTGCCACGCAGGACGCCGACCACGTACGGCACTGTTTGAAGGCTTTCGACAAGGGCTATGACATCTTGATGGAAAAGCCCATCACCGATAAAAAGGAAGAATGCGAAGCGGTACTCGCCGCGCAGGAACGTACGGGTTGTAAAGCGTTGATTTGCCACGTACTCCGTTATGCGCCCGCCTTCTTAAAAGCCGCTGAATTGATTCAAAACGGAGAAATCGGTCGGCTTGTTGCCATCGACTCGTTAGAGCGTGTTACCTACTGGCATCAAGCGCACAGCTACGTCCGCGGAAATTGGAGAACGACAAAAGAAGTCGCGCCCATGATTTTGGCAAAATGCTGCCACGATTTGGACCTTATCCAATATTATGCCGGCTCGAAATGCAAAAGCGTATCTTCGGTCGGGGATTTGACCTATTTTAACAAAGCCAACCAACCCGAAGGCGCGTCCGATCGTTGTCTTTCCTGCAAATACGTGGAAAGCTGCCCTTACAGCGCAAAAACGCTCTATCTTGACCGTTGGAAGAAAGTGTATTGCCCTGAAGATTACTGGCCGTATAACGTCGTTGTACAAGCGCCCGTTACCGAAGAAAAGTTGACGAAGGCTTTGGAAGAAGGTCCTTATGGAAGATGCGTATTCGCATGCGATAACGACGTCGTAGATCATCAGCTTACCCTGCTTCATTTTGAAAACGGCGTAAAAGCGACGTTGACCATGACCGCATTTACCACAGACGACAAGAGCGAGCTGTACGGCTTAGGTCGAAGAATGAATTTCCACGGAACGTTGGGGGAAATTGTTTTAGACGAGCTGAACGACACCGTAGAATTGATGCAATTCGGCAAAGAAAAAGTCGTGTTTAAAATCAACGCGCTTGGAGATAACGGCTACGGCCACGGCGGCGGAGATTTTTATCTTATCAAGGAGCTTTGCAATATGCTTGACGGAAATGCGAGTGCGGCAACTTCCCTTACCGCGTCGATCGAAAGCCACCTTATCGGCATTTGCGCAGAAGAATCCCGTTTAAAAGACGGTGAACGCATATTTATACATAAGTAAATATTTTTGGGCAAAATAACGCCGTCCCGTTTCCATGGAAACGGGACGGCTATTTTTCTATTCAATTCGTACATGCCTATGCCCTTTTTATTTTTTAAAGGTTAAACAAAGCAATTTATATCCGCAAATTTCAGGCAAAATAATCCGTGTATACCCATTTTTATAGGTAAATTTCACTTTTTTACCCGAATCCGCTTCAAAAACGTCCGCACATTTCCCTTCAACGCGTACCTGCACACCTGCTTTTTGATAAACGTGCCCTTCAATTACCCCTTTTCCGTTCTTAATTTCGGGGTAATCGGTGCGGATATGCACCAAACGGTATTCTTCCGTTTGCGTAACCGTTACACGCGAAGTAATCGGAAAATCAGCGGAACAGCCCACCAAAGGCGCAGGGAGCAAGCTTTCCAAAAGCTGCCCTATCAACGTCCTATGCACGGCAAGGAAGTTTTCCGCATACGTGGAAAAAATAGGAAAAGAAACGTGCGCAATGTTTTTATGTAATACCGCGCTAACAAAATCCGTTTCCCGTTCGGGAGGTGTATAAAAATATCCGTGTCTACCGTCGTAATACCGCTTATTATAGGGCTGAACGTAGCTTGCGTATACGTCTCCGTCCTTTCGTTTCATCAAAATCCCCGAACGGTATGCCGCCCATTTCGTTTGCGTATCCGCTCCACTTTTTAAGATAAAATAGGGATAATTGTCCTTATCTTCCCCACAAAATTCTATAAAACCGTATTCGGGCAAAGCAAAGCATTCTTTTCGTTTATTCAGTCCCGAAATACCCGTTGAAAGAATTTTACCGCCCTTCTCCAAATACTTAGAAAGCTTTTTTGCCGTACTCTTTTTCACTGTAAAATGATCGGGCAATATCAACAGCTTGTACAAAGAAAAGTCCTTGTCTTCGTTAATTAGGTCGTAGGTATATTTCAACTCGTTCAACATTCGAACAACGCCGACAAACCGATTTTCAGAAAGGGCAAAAATATCCCCGTCGTTCAAAATCCCCACTTCCGCAACGTACTTTGCGTGCAGGGTATATTTTTCGTATTTTTGACATTCATCGTATACCTGCCCTACCCGTTCGTATAATTTACCGATCAAATTTTCCGCAGGATGCAGGTGATCGCCAAAGCAAATTCGACAACCGTTTGCCAGCGCGTCATATAAATCGTACTGAAAGGATTCTTTCGATTTGATACCGCCGAAATCCCCCCAATCCGCTTGAAAACGCCCCGTCATATACACGGGATTTTTGTCAAAACCGCGCGCAAACGCCGCCGCCTGATGGAAATAATCGTACCCCCACGCACCCGACGGCAAACACTCTACTTCGTAATGTTCGCTGAGTCCATCCGCAAAGGGCAAGCCGCAAAAGAATACTTTCTTTTCCTTTATACGTTCTTTCAATGCTCGGCAAAGGCTCAACAATTTTTGATGTGCAAATTCTCTCGCCGCTTTTTTACTCTCTTTGATGCCGAGCGCTTTTCTTTCCGCTTTGCACTTTTCACAGTAACAAGGCTCTATGCGCAATCCGTCAAAGAAAAAACCGTCCACGTCGTAGCCGCGCAAAATTTCTTCGACTATGCCGAGTAGATAGGCGCGAAATCCGTCCGCGTTATAGCACATCATACGGAAAAAGTTCCCCGTCGTGTCCCCGTAGATACGTTGTCCGCGCTCGTTCACGCGACACCAATCGGGGTGCAGATAAGCGTTTTCGTGGTTCAACCCAACGTTGACGTACGCCGAAACGCCAATGCCTTTTTTATGGCAAGCGCGCAACGTTTCCCCAAAGCGGTCGCCCTGCATATACGGATAACGAACTCCGACGTTTGTCGGAAAGTAGCAAAATCCCAAATTGCAACTCGCAACCAAATTCACATACTCCACGTGCGCGTTTTTTAAAGTTGCGGCAAACTCGTCCGCGTTATAGCGCGCGCCAAAATCGTAAATATTCGGTAGCGTATGAAAATCCAAATGCATCGCCCTATTGATCAGCATGACAATCTCTTCCTTATCTTCCCGATTTGCGTTTCAAAACTTACATTCTTTCAAAATAGGGCAACGTAGTCAAATCCGCGGCAAATTCCAATTCTTTCCCGCCGTCAAACGTTTCCCGCGTGGGGATATATTTCCACGTTCCCGTCGGAAGATAGATTTTCCTCGATCTTGCGCCTTCGAGCAATACGGGCGCAACCATATACTTATCCCCAAGCATAAATTGATCGGTAATATCGGGGCGTTCGTTGTATTCGTAAGCGATACTACGCACGATCGGTTCGCCCGTCATAGCCGCTTTTTGCAACAATTCTTCCATATACGGCGCGAGGGCGTAATGCCGTTTTACCATCGTATGTACCGCGTCCCGCAATACGGGAGAGTTTTTCCAGAAAAATTTACTGAGCTGGAAAGAAGGTAAAAAGGTGCTCGCTTGCGCATAGCGGCAATAGAGTTCTTCGGTATATTTCGTGCCTTCCTGCTCATCCGCGATCAAGCCGCCGCCGACCATATCGGGGCAGTTAAACGCATACCCCATCAAGCCTTGCAAAATAATACGATCGACGATACCGCCCAAGCCGCATTTTCTATCCCAGCTATGCCTACGATCGGCTACCCTTTGAATGATACCGCGGTTGGTATTTTTCACGCAAGCGCGAAGTTCCTTGATCTCCATACCGCAATCGAAATCCCCATACGTTTGACAGTGTTCGTGCGCGGTTAAGTTCCCCATACCCGAACGGAACTGCGGATAATACAAAACGTCGCCGCCGTCCATCTTCAAACCGCAAATCCCGTAATTTTCATGCAAATAACGGTACTGCGCGGCAAACCATTCCTTGCCTTGGGGGCTGCTCAAATCCAGCACTGCGGAATATCCGTCCCACCACTCGGTAATAAACGGCTTCCCGTTTTCGTTTTTGATCAAGCAATCCTTGTCCTTTAAATAGCGGTATACGTCCGAATCGGGCGAAATATACGGCGCAATCCAAAGCACTACTTTAAATCCAAGCGATATAAGCTCGTCGCACATCTTTTTCGGATCGGGGAATTTACGTTTATCAAAATCCCAATGCCCGTAATATTCCTGCCAACCGTCGTCGATAATAAATTCCCCCGCAGGCAAGCCTTCCGCGATAATACGGCGGGCGTACGCCAAAATTTCTTCTTGATTTTGTCCGTATAAAAGCTCCATCCAAGTGCAATATTGCGGTGCGGTAAAACAAATCGCAGGGGGCGTTTTGCCGCTCGGCGGCGCGATTTTTGCGTTCGCGTACAGACAAGCTTCTTTCAAGCTTCCCTTTTGCCCGTAGTCAATTTCTCCGTCCGATTCCAAAATCAATTTTCCGTCTTGAAAGGTAAAGCTTCCAAAGTCTTTCAAATAGACATACCGACCGTCGCTGCTTAAAAACAAGGGAGTTAATTGATTGACGCAAAGATGCGTATACGGCCCTGTAAGCAGATCGAACGTAAGCTGCGTTTCCTTTGTAAACGGCATTTGATCGCTTAAATCGATCACGCCGCACCACCAATATTCCTTTTCGCCGATCTCCAAAACCAAACGATTCTTTTCCATAATATTCTCCTTATATCAAGTCATTGTATCCGCTTTCACGGTAGTGATAAAACGCCATATATACGCCTGCCGTCCAACCGAGCATTTCGGGCGTGCCGTATTCCGAAGCCACGTCCAAATCCCCCGTTTCGGCGTTGTATTTTTCCCAAAGTCGTTCCGTCTTTTGATAAATCCTTTCCGTAACCGCAAGATATTTATCCGCAAGCCGCTTGGCTTCTGCCTTCAAGCCTAAACGCTCCGCCGCAGCTACCGCGATATAGTTTAACGGCGCCCAAGAGTTCGGCTCGGACCATTGAAAATTGCCCGTATCCCAACGGCACGCCACAACGCCGTATTGCCGTTCTAACACCGCGAGCGCTTTTAAATATCCCGTCCGATCATCATCCAGCCCCACGAAATAAGGATAAAACGCCGCGCAGCTCACTACGTCCGACAGCTTGTTGTCCACGAAATTGTAATCGTAATACACACCGTCCTTTTTCATCAGCGTTTGCATTTTTTCTTTACGTGCGGTGGCAGCCTGCTTATAAAAAGCCGCTTTTTCCGCTATCCCAAGCGTTTGTGCCCAATCCGCTAAAAGTATCTCGTCCGCATATAATAAACTATTCAAATCCACGGGATTGTGCCGCACCGCTTGACTGTGAAAGCGGGGAGAAAAATCCCAACCCGATTCACATTCGGCAATGACGCTGCGGTTATTTTCTTCCGTCGATTCTAATACAATCCCCGTTCTTTCAGCATAAAAAGGTACTTGTTCTTCTCCAAAATACCACTCGTCCCCGTACTTCTCACGATCGACTTTATCGCAGGAATAAATATTCAGTCCGTTCTCCGCCTTTCGGCTCGTCATCCAAAACGAGTATTCTTTTTCAAGCCAAGAAAAGGCTTTTTCCATATCAAATTCCGCCCGATCGTTCGCTTGTAAATCGGCGAGCATCAACCCAAAGAACGGGGGCTGAGAACGGCTGATATAATGCATTCTGTTGCCGTTTAAAATCTTACCGAATTTTTCCAACAAATAGGCAAAATTTTTCATGTTGTTGCATACCTGCCCCCCTCGTTTGGTCAAAAACAGGCATTTATGCGTAAAGTACGTATCCCAATAATACATCTCTTGAAACATGCCTTCCGCGCACGGTGTCGTAAAGGGATAGGGCAATGGTATCAACGGGATTCCGATCCCGTCTTGTATATTCTCGTCATACGTCTTCGTCGTCTTGTCTATGTTGTCGGATATAAATTTGTAAACGGTCATGCTTTATAATACTCCTTTGATGCTTTGCACCACGCTTTCCGCCAAAGCTATGTACCCCTGCTCAGAAAAATGCACGCCATCATTCGCGCGGTTATCTTCCAACAATTTTGTACTGACCGTATATAAATCGTCCACTGATAAGCCTAATTGTGTAGCAATATTCAGCAAACGCTCGTTGCGATTTTTTACTTTCTCTTTCCAATCGGGGTTTTCCGTTGCTCGATCGGCTTGTAAAACCGTCGTCGAAGTCCCCACCACCGTTTTCGCGCGTTCTTTGCAATAACAAAGCAGAGCTTTACAACGGCGTTCGTAGGTTTCGTCGTCCACCGAATACGCGTGCAAGCCGTAGTTATAATGCACAATCGAATAGGTGGAATCGGCAATAAATTGCTTGACTACCGCCGCGTAAATTTCCGAATCTATCGAATAGGAAGTCGCCAAATAATCCACGTAAGCAACCCCTTTTAACGCCTTTTGTACAAACCGAAAATAACCCTCGGTAATCGAATCCCCAACAAGCGCGACGCGGGGTAACTTTTCCCCGTTCGTTTCCTCACACCAAATCCGAAGCCATTCAATATCTTCTTTTTTGGTTTTGGTTGCGCCCTTTTCATCAAAGGTAATATTGCTCATACTTCTTTCCCCCGAACTATTATTTCTTGATAAAAGCAGTTATATACTCCTGCCGTCCAACCGAGCATTTCTTGCGTTGTGTATTCCAACGACGGTGCAACACCGTTTTCGTGGTAACGTTCCCATAAACAGCCCGTCTTTTCAAAAGCCCCCGCAAGCAACGTCAAATACCCTTTCGCCAAACACGCCGCTTCCTGTTCCATGCCGTTTTTACGTAACGCTTTATAGGCAAAATATTGATGCGGCGCCCAAATATTCGGGTAACCCCATTGGTAGGATTCATCCCCTAAATTTTCACAAGCATACACGCCGCCCTTGCATTTTAAACGCTCGTAAATCGTATTCAATCCATACCTGCCTGCCCCAAATCCGTAAAACCAAGGTGTAAAGCACGCCGCGCAAACAACCCCGCTGCGCTTTTTGGAAACAAAGTCGTAATCAAAATATATCCCCTGCTTTTCATCATAACAATAGGTTTGCAAAAGCAGTAACCGTCTTTCCTTTTTCAAGCGATAAAAGTCGCTTTTTTTGCTATCCTTTTCCTTGTAGTATCGGCAAAGAAAATCTTCCACGCCGTACAAATGCGCATTAAGGTCAATTTGCACGTAATCGAGCGCGTTGTGCCGCTCGTACCGCGGCGTAAAGTCTTCTCCGCTTTCCCCTTCCGCAAGCAGGTTTTTTGCCCGAAGTATTTTTTCTTCCTCGGAAATATCGGCAGGCAACGGCAACCGCGTCGTTACGTAATCGTAATAGCCGATCAAGGCTTCGCCGCTCTCCGTGTTTCCGCCGTATTGATTTAAACCGATTTCCGTCATGCGTTCGCGCATCCAAAAGCCGTACTCTTTTTCTAAACCGCGCACGGCAAAAGCAAGCCATTCGTCATCTTTCGTAGCGGCGTAAACGTCCTGTATCATCAGCCCCAGCAAAGGAGGTTGCGAGGCGAACTCCGCGCCGTGCTCTCTTGCGCAATTCGGAACACAGCCAAACAGCTCCAAAACGTATAAAAGATTATTCACGTTATTCAACGCAAGTTCCGTCAAGCCGTCGGCAAGCAAGCCTACGTTGGTAAAATAGGTATCCCAATAATAGAGCACGCGGAATTCCCCGTTGATACAGGGCGGAACGAAGGAATAGGGCAACGAAAATGTCGGCGTTTCCAAATCAGTCAACGCTTTTTCCCAAGCTCCTTCAATATATTTTTTTACTTTCCCGTAGGACATTTTTTGCCCACCTTATTGTTTTTGTCTATTATACTCAATTTATTCTACTTTTGCAAGTAGAATATGTTGCAAAACGTTGTGCTTTTGTTGTAAAACAACAAAAAGAGCCAACAAAAAACGTCAGCTCTTCCTAAACAACTTTGTTTTTATGCGCCTTGAACAACGCTTTCCATACGCGCCACCTTTGCCTTTGCTTGCTTTTTCTCTAAACTCTTTCTCAATATTTTGAGTTTGTAGGAATTATAGCGCAAGATAAACAGCGACGGCAAGTTAAAGAAAATATTGATGATTGCCACCGAAATGGATAACGGCAACCAAAAAGGCGTAATCGGGAACAATAATAAAATCAAAAACCCAAAAAAGATACTGTAAAAATGCCCCAACTGCCCGTAACAAATCTCCAAAAGGAATCTGTCGATATATTCCGGACTCTTCGGATCGGCAATCTTGTTTTTACGGAAACCGGTAAAATGCCCGATTTCAGGGATATAATCCTTCCATTTACGAATTTTGATTTTTTCGTAAAATTTCTTTTCTTTCAGCGAAACTGAAAAACACTTCTTGTCGTGGCTTGCAAATTTTGCAGGCAACAAACGGAATACGGTTGCCACAACCGCGTCTACGGCAATCACGAGCGCGACCGCAAGCGCCGTAAACCCAAGCGTATACAATACGCCAAGCCCGTAAACAAGCTCAAATATTACCGTCAAAATCGCTATACAAGCCGATATCAACCAAACGTATAACACTTATTTTTTCTCCTGTTCCTGTTCTTCTTCTGTTTCATAAACGAGCGGAAGCCCGTACACTTCTTCGTACTTTGCCTTACAAGCTTCGTAGGCTTCGTTCATCATTTTTTCCGCACCCGCTTTGTCCCCAAGCGTCTTATCGGGATAAATTGCAGGCATAACGTGTAAGGTAAAGCGTTGAATAGGATACCCGTCCCCGTCCAAACGCTCGTCGTCGGTCATAGTAAGGAAGGTCGGCACTACGGGCACGTCCGCGCGGTATGCCATTTTAAATCCGCCCACTTTATAAGGCCGAGGCTTGCGGTAGTTCCACCACATTGCTTGTTCGGGATAAATCAAAATCGTTTCTCCGCGTTTTAAAAGCGTATTTACCGCCGACATAAAATTGATCATTGTACGGCGATTGCTCGACAAAGGCAACGTGTTGCAATGCCGCATGAAAAATCCGTATAAACCAGGGAAGTTCGTGTAATTCCCCTCACGAATGACTTTGTATAAATACTTCCGCGGCAAATATTTCCTGATACAATGAAAAATCGCGTATTGATCGAAAGGCGAAAAATGATTGCAGGTAAGAATCGCGCCGTTTTTGAGCGCCGCAAGATTTTCTTCCCCCGTCATACCGTCAATTACAAGCACGTCCTTTTTGATAAGGTTCAAAAAGAATCTATCCCCAACGAAATTTGCAACTCGGCGCGCGATTTTGTTGGAAAGCTTCTTGCAAAGATAGTCCGCCTTTTCAGGCAAAAGCTCAGGCGCTTCGGGATCGTCTTCCACGTCTTTATCAAACCAGCCTTTACGCTCGTATTCCCGAATGCGTTCCAAAATGATTTTTCGTTGTTCGGAAAGCTTCGTCTCGTCCATAGTATCCCCCTTTTTACGCTTCAACGAATTTTTTATAATAATTATCCGCGCGATTTGCTTCCGATACGGCAAGCTCGATCAAAGCCTTTTCGCACGCCGCGTCCGCATCCCGCTTTTCCTGCGTATATTCCAACAGCTCGGTGCGGATACGTTCGTAAAATTCATTCTTACGCGCGTAGTCCCAAAAATATTCCTGAAACAAAATCTTTTCATAATGCCAAGGCTTCAAGGTCAAGTTATAATGCACCAGTTTCGGTTTTTCTTCCTTGTCGCCGCCGATCGGCATTCTATTCCATTCAATCCCGATATATTGCACTTTATCCTTGCAAATTACGTTGAGATAATCTTGATCCTGCGCCACGGAAAATCTATACTGCTTTAACAACGCGCAGAACTTTTCATAGAAATTTTCTTTTCTAAACTGTATCAAGTTCATCAAAATAACGCCCGCGTTAAAATATTTTTCAGCCTCAATCCCAAGCACTTCCTTGGTGTAAAGACGGAATTCAGGCACGGAAGCAACCGCTCCGTCCGAAGCCGCGCCGATCAAATTATCCCCAAGCTCGGTATTGAAAAGCTCGCTGATGTCCCCAAGCACGACCGTGTCGCAATCGATATATAACGCTTTCGTATATTCGGGGAACATATTCGCGATAAAAATACGGTAATAGGTCGCACCCGTGTAATAATCGCGAAGCTGTAACGAATCCTTTACCTTTTCCATCTTTGAAGTAACGTCCACTGATGTTATGCGGAAGTTTTCGTCCTCGTACGCCTTTAAACGTTCCAGCGTTTCTTTCGCCATGCCTGCGTTCAATACGTAAATTTCATAAAAATATTCCTTGCTTGCATTGTCTTTCATGGAAGAAAGCGACACGGCAAGATAGGGAAGATAATTATCGTCCGCCGCATAAAAAATAGGAATTACCTTTTTGTTGTTCGTCATAGTCATGTTCCATCCTTTAATAATAACGTTCTCTAATATTTTCTTCGTATTTCGAGCACCCAAATTTTTCAATGCCAAAGCCCCATTTGAAATACGTTGTTATTTTACACAAACCATTTCAAAAAAACAACCAAATAAAGCGCAAAAACAGTCTACCGAACAAAAAACCAACTCTACTATCCCATTTCACCATTTCTACTGTGGGTAGAATTGCCCTATCTACCGTGAGTAGAGCCCCTGAAATTCTTTAAATAAAAGGTTTTCACGGATTTAATGTTTTCCGCAAAAGGAATATCTTGTTTTGAAAAACACAGGAAATTTTGACAAAAAAATAAAAACTCTCTTGTGGATAGAGAATTTTTATCATAAAAAAACAATGTAATTGTGCGCTGAAAAAAGCTTAGCTTTCGAGCAAAATGGTAACTGGTCCGTCGTTATTTTGTTCGATTTGCATATCTGCGCCGAATACGCCTTTCTTTACCGTAACCCCAAGCGCGGACAATTCTTTTACCGCATATTCGTACAACGGCTCGGCGCGTTCAGGGCGTTCCGCCAAGGTAAAGCTTGGACGATTCCCATGCGACGCGTCTCCGTAAAGGGTAAATTGCGACACGAGCAAAACTTCCCCACCCACGTCTTTTACGGATAAATTCATCTTGCCGTTGCCGTCTTCAAAGATACGCAGCGCCGCAATCTTCTTCGCTAAATATGCGGCGTCTTTTTCCACATCCCCCGTCTTTACCCCCAAGAAGACCGTAAGCCCGAACGGGATTTCGGAAATCAATTTCCCGTCCACTTTTAAGGACGTATGTTTTACTCTTTGTACAACCGCTTTCATAAACACTCCTTTACAAGACAAAATGCAGGATATAAAATCCTGCATTCCGACCATTTCATTTGATTTAAAAACGCGGATTAAACGCGGCTCATGTATTCGCCCGTTCTCGTATCGATACGGATCGTTTCCCCTTCTTCAACGAACATGGGAACTTGAATGGTTGCGCCCGTTTCTACCTTTGCGTTCTTCATAACGTTGGTAGCCGTGTTGCCCTTAACGCCCGGTTCCGCTTCGATAACTTTGAGTTCAACAAAGTTTTCAGGTTCAACCGAGAACGCTTTGCCGTAAAGGAATTTTACCGTAACGGTATCGTTTTCCTTGATATATTTAAGCGCGTCTTCCACCTGATCGAACGTGAGCATTTCTTGGTTGTATTCTTCGTCCATGAAAACGTAGAATTCGCCGTCATAGTAGGAATACGTCATCTTCTTCGTTTCTACCTGTGCCGTTTCAAGCTTCGTCGTGGGGTTAAACGTTTCGTTGGACAAAACTTGTCCCGTAACAACGTTTTTAAGGGTCGTTCTTACGAACGCTGCGCCTTTGCCGGGTTTAACGTGCTGGAAATCGGTAACGGTATAAACGCCGCTCTTGTATTCAAACGTCGCGCCTTTGCGAATATCGCCTGCCAAAATCTGTGCCATAATTTGTCTCCTTATATCCTAAATATTTTTTTCTTATATAATCAAGAGATTTCTGTCCGTTAAAGACATAAAGCTCTTCACTTTTCCATTTTCAAGCGTTACCGTGTCTTCGATACGAATCCCGTATTCCCCCGCCACGTATACGCCCGGTTCATCCGAAAATACCATGCCGTCGCAAAGTACGTTTTCCGAACGGATACTTACCCCCGGGAACTCGTGCACGTTCAAGCCGATCCCGTGCCCAAGCGAGTGGGTAAAATATTCTCCGTAGCCCTGCTCCGTCAAATACTCCCGCGCGATCGCGTCCGCTTCTTTGCCAAGCATACCCGAAACAAGCTTTTCCTTGACGAGATTATGCGCGGTCAATACCGCTTGGTACGCCTTTTTGAATTCTTCGTGTTTCCCATCATCGCCGAACAAGAAGGTTCTTGTAATATCCGAACAATACCCCTGCACACGGCAACCGAAATCAATCAAAATTTCATCCCCGAACGTAAGCTTCGTATCCCCCGTAACGTGATGGGGAACAGCCGCATGCGCGCCGAATGCTACGATCGTTTCAAAGGAAACCCCTTCCGCGCCTAAGCTCCGCATTTTATATTCGAGCAGTGCCGCCACCTGCGTTTCCGTCATACCTTCTTTGATTTCGGGTAAAAGCTGCAAAAACGCTTTTTCTGCAATAACGCACGCCTGTTCAATACAGGAAAGCTCCCATTCGTTTTTCACGGTCATCGCTTTATTGAGCGCGTCGTCCACGTTGATAAGGTTCAGCTTCGCTTCTTCCAACGCCAAATATTCGATATGACTGGTTTCACGGAAAGAAATTCCGACCGTTTTATAGCCTGCAAGCCGTTCCAAAACTTCACTACGTTTATAAAGTACGGGAGTTACGTCCGTGCCTTGAAAGAATTTTTCCGCCGCTTCAATATACCGCTTATCCGTGTACAGCGTCGTTCCCGTTTTATCGACAACCACGCAACCGTTTTCCGCAACGAAACCCGTTACGTAACGAATCATATATTCGCAAGAAACGTAAACGGCTTCGCAACCGCTCATTTCTAACACTTTTTTACCGTTCGTGCGTGCCATTAACATAATTCTCCTTTTCTATTTTAACAAAAAATTTTCTATTCGTCAAGTGTAGCCGACTATATTTTTACAAATTCAAGTAAACTTTCTTCATATAAGCGGCTTCTTCCGCCTGCATTCCCGCCGATTCGCTGACAAGATAGGGTTCTAAGCCCAGTTCTTTGAGTGCAACCGCAAGCGGTTCAAACTCCGGCCCGTAAATCATATCGTCAAACGTGAGATGTTTTACTTCCCCTTTCGCCGAGTACATAATCTTGGAAAAATGGGAATGGAAATGCTTCATTCTATCAAAACCAAGCTCGGAAATCATATAGCTTAAACGTTCTTTATAATCGGCAACCGTTTTCAGAGAGCCCTGCTCCCTTGCGTTGATATGTCCAAAGTCGATACACGGCGTATAGATCGGATCAATCTTGCAAAAACGAGTAATTTCTTCCACCGTGCCGATCTGCGCGAGCTTCCCCATTGTTTCAGGGCAAAAAATCATGTCTTGCAAATCGTTCAAATAAATATAATCGCGCAAAATTTTCAAGCGTTCTTCCGTGAGCGCTACCGCTTCTTCGCGCGCCGCCTTTCCCTGCGCCGCAGGATGAAAAACTACCCGTTTGCCCCCCATAAGTTTCAACGCTTTCGCCGTATCTAACACGTAAGCGTAAGATTTTGCCGCCATTTCATCATCAGGGTTGGCAAAATTGATAAAGTAAGGCGCATGCGCGGAAATTTCCACACCTTGTAAAGCGAATGCTTCGCCAATGGAAATCGCCTTATCTTCGCTCATGCGAACGCCGCGACCGAAAGAATATTCAAAACAATCCAGCCCGCGTTCCTTGACAAATGCCGCCGCCTGTTCCGTATGTGCATATCCCGCCGCATAAAAGCTTTCGCAGTTTCCGCTAGGTCCAAATTTAATCATTTCCGTATTCTCCCTATATCTTCTTCGAGTTGTTTTTTTAACTCCGTAGCATTGTCAAATTTTTTAATCACGCGCAAATAGCGGATAAATTCCACCTGCAACGTCCGACCGTATAAATCTCCGTCGAATCCGTCAAGATAGGTTTCCGTAATCACCGTATTTTCCGCAAAGGTCGGACGCGCGCCGTAATTCGTAATCCCTTTATATACTCGATCATCCACCCTAACGCGCGTTTCGTAAACGCCCTTTTTTAACGGACATTTTTCCTGCGGATAGAAAATATTCGCCGTGGGGAATCCCATCGTCCTACCCACCTGCCGATCCTTTACCACGCTGCCCGTAATACAAAACGGCATACCAAGTAGTTTTGCAGCCCTTTCTACGTCTCCCGCCGCAACGTATTTTTTGATCGTGCGAGAGCTTACCTTTTCTCCGTCGAGCTCCACAAGCGGAAGGCACTCAACGCGTACCTGCCCCCGTCCTTTTAAAGATTCACTCGTACCGCAAGCGTTCGCGCCGAAGCGAAAATCTTCTCCGCAAACAAAGAGCTTGGGGGAAAATTCTTTCAACAACAGCTCGCAAAATTCCTGCGGCGTTAAATTTTTAATTTCTAAAAAAGGCAACTCAAAAACAAAATCGATACCGTTGTTTTTGAAGATTTCTTCCCGTTCGGAAAAGGTAAAAAGGCTTTGGTTTTCTTTTCCGCCGACAATGGTCATAATACCGACGGGAAGCCCGCTCGCTTTCGCCCGTTCCACCAACAATTTATGCCCGACGTGCAAACCGTCAAACCCGCCGAGTAACATCGCCGAACCGTTTTCCATATTCGGTTGTTCCGTCAGCCATACCGTCTTTAACATAATTTCGTCTTTGCCTTTGCCAAGCCTTGCTTTACTTCCGCAAGCCCGTAAAATAAACCGCCTGCGTACATTTTATACAGCCCGTCCGCACAGTCGGTTTTTACCGATAAACCGTGCAAAAGCTTTTCTTCTTCCTTTTGCGATAATTCCAAGGTCGCAAAGGGCAATACTCGTTCCGTTGGAATTAAATACTCTTCCAGTTCTTCCACGGACGGATCTTTTTCGAGTAGCGCAAAATCAATCGCGTTTCCGATTTCAAACACACCGCTTTTCGTACGGCGTAACGCGCTCATTACCCCTTTTGTGCCGAGTTTTTCCGCAATATCCCGCGCCAACGAACGAATATACGTTCCGCCGCCGCAACGGATTTTCAATCGAAAAGAGTTTTCCGTTTCCCCAACGCCGAGCACTTCCATGCCGTAAATATGCACTTTTTTTGCCGCAAGTTCAAACTCCACGCCCGCACGCGCAAGCTCGTAACCGCGCTTGCCGTTGACGTTCTTTGCGCTGTATTTGGGCGGCACTTGCATAATATCCCCAAAAAAGCAGGGCAACACTTCCGCAATTTCCTGCTGCGTAGGAATCCTGCCGCCGTAGGTAAGCGTACCCGTGGAATCGAGCGTATCCGAATCCACGCCAAAGGTGAATTCCGCCACGTATTCCTTTTCCTTTTCGAGAAAATATTCAAACAACCGCGTTGCGTTGCCGATACCGACGGGCAAAACGCCGCTTGCCAAAGGATCTAACGTTCCCATATGACCGCTGGGAAAACCCGTCAGCCATTTGAGCTTGTTGACAACCGTCGAAGATACGATCCCCGACGGTTTATCCACGTTAAAAAATCCGTATGCTTTTATTTTTTCCGTTCTTTTCACGATTTCCCCCCGTCGATTAACGAAGTTCGATACCGAGTTTGAATTTCAAATTCCCCAAAATTTTCTTGACGTAGCCGTCCAACGTTTCAGGCGTAAACGCCTTTTCTACGTTCGCGTCGGGGGTAAACGTCAGTGTGAACGCCATACTCTTTTTCCCTTCGGGCACTTGACCGCCGCGATAAACGTCGAAAAGCTTGGCTTCGGTAACGTATTTGCAGGAATGCATCAACACGTTTTCCACTTCCGCACAGGTAAGCTTTTCATCTGCAATCAAGGCAAGGTCGCGCTTCACCGCAGGGAATTTAGGCAAATTCGTATAACGAATCATATCGTCCATCGCTCCCGCAAGCGCCGTCAAATCCAACTCTCCGAGATATACTTTTTTATCAAGTCCGAGCGAAAGGGCGATAGCAGGGTCGAGTTCACCGAGCTGTCCGACCGTATTTCCGTCGCAAATGACCTTTGCGGAAACCCCTGGATGGAGATAGGATTTTTCCGCGCGTTCGTACGTAAAGGTAAGGTGGAAGCTTTCAGCAAGTTTTTCAAACGCCCCCTTCATATCAAAGAAATCGTTCTTACCGCCCCAGATCCCAAGTACCACGTGCTTTCTTTCGTCGGGCTGTTCCCCTGCATGCGTATCGTTGGGCACGTAGATATTTGCCACTTCAAATTGTCTGCCTTCGTCGTTGCCGCGGCGAATATTCCGCACGGCGTTGGAAAGCATAGACGGCGCAAGGAAGGTGCGCATCAAGGAAAGTTCTTCGCTGATAGGGTTCAAAATCTTGACCGCGTTTCTCTCCGCAGCGTCCGCAGGGAGCTTCATCAACTCGAAATCCTTAGGAGAATAGAAGGAATAATTATACGCTTCCGAGAAACCCTGCACGCGCAAAACGTTCTTTAAGCGGAGTTCTTTCTTTTGCTCGTCGGTTAAGCCACCGCCCGTAACCGTCGCTTTTTCAAGGAAAGTCGGAACAATATGTTCATAACCGTACATACGGATAATTTCTTCAGCCAAATCGGGATAACCGTCCACGTCGTCGCGATAGCCGGGAATTTCCACAGATAACGTATCCCCGTTAATCTGCGGTTTGAAATTCAAGCGGGACAAAATCCCTTCGATTTCTTCGTTGGGAATGACAATCCCAAGCAACGCGTTGATTTTGGAAATGCTCGCCGTCATCATTCTCGGCGTCAAATCCGCCGCGCAAACGTCTTGGCGCATCGTCGTAACCGTACCGCAACCGAGTCCTTCAATCAAATGCAGCGCTCTGTCCATACCAAGCCCGTTCGTATACGCGTCCACACCCTTTTCAAAACGGGAGGAGGAATCGGAGGATTGCCCAAGCGCACGGGAAGTCTTTCTAACGTTATCCCGCGCAAACTTTGCCGATTCAAAGAACACGTTTTTGGTCGTAGCTTTGATTTCGCTGTTCAAGCCGCCCATAATCCCCGCAAGCGCAACCGGTTTGTTTCCGTCGCAAATAACGAGATTGTCGCTCGTCAGCGTAAATTCCTTTTCGTCAAGCGTCGTGATTTTCTCGCCCGCAGTAGCTCTGCGTACGATAATCTTTCTCCCCCCGATATCTTCCGCGTCGAACGCGTGCATCGGTTGCCCCATTTCCAACAGGACAAAGTTGGTAATATCGACGATGGGAGAAATGGAACGAATCCCCGACAGTGCCAAACGCTTTCTCATCCAAGCGGGAGAAGTCGTTTCCCGCACGTTTTCTACGTAATGCCCTACGTAACGGGGGCAAAGCTCGGGCGCGGCAACTTCTACCGTGATAGGCGCGGCGTTCGTCGGTTTTGCCGTGTAAGAGAAATCGGGCGCTTTGAACGGCTTCTTCATTACCGCCGCCACTTCGCGCGCAATCCCTAAAATGCATTGACAGTCGGGGCGGTTTGCCGTAATGGAAATGTCAAAAATCCAGTCGTCCAGCCCTACTACCTTTTTAATATCTTCCCCAATGGACACGGATTTATCTAAATCGAGCAAGCCGTCCACTTCCGCACCGGGATAAAAATCGTCGTTAATCCCAAGCTCTTCCCCAGAACAAAGCATACCGAAGGATTCCACGCCGCGGAGCTTTCCCTTCTTGATCTTTTTAATGCCGTCGGGATTCTTTTCAAGCATTGCAGGATTGCTTTCCACAACGGTGGAATTATCCAACGCGCAAGGGGTTTTCATGCCCACGTACACGTTCGACGCACCAGTAACGATTTGCAAATCTCTGCCGTATTCTTCTCCGCAATCCACCACGCAAATTTGCATATGGTCGCTGTCGGGATGGGGGGTAAGCGACTTGATTTCGCCTACTACTACGCGATTGATTTTCTCGCCAAGGTAGGAAAGTTCTTCCACTTCAAAACCGCAGGAAAAAAGCTTTTCCGCAAGCTCCTGCGCGCTAACGTCAATATCTACGTAATCTTTTAACCAACTGAAAGGTGCTTTCATTTTTTCGTCCCCCTATTAGTCTTCAAACTGCGTCAAGAAACGCACGTCGTTTTCAAACAAAGTTTTAATGTTGTTGATGCCGTATTTGAGCATGGCGATACGCTCGATACCCATACCGAACGCAAAGCCCGTATATTCATCGGGATCGACGTTGCAGTTTTCAAGCACGCGACGGTTTACCATACCCGCGCCGAGCACTTCAATCCAGCCCGTTCCCTTACAGAGCCGACAGCCCTTGCCGCCGCATTCCGAACAGCTCAAATCGACTTCTACGCTCGGTTCGGTAAACGGGAAATAGGAGGGGCGCAAACGCACCTTCGTCGAGGAAGTAAACATCTTCCGCGCGAACTCCCCAAGCATACCTTGCAAGTCGCAAAGGGTGATTCCTTTATCCACGACAAGCCCTTCCATTTGGTGGAACATAGGCGAGTGCGTTGCGTCGTCGTCCGAACGGAACACTCTGCCGGGGGAAAGGATTTTGATGGGCGGCGCGTCCTTTTCCATAACGCGGATTTGCCCTGCCGAAGTCTGCGTGCGAAGCAGCAAATTTTCCGCAAGATAAAAGGTGTCTTGCATATCGCGCGCAGGGTGGTCCTTGGGAGTGTTGAGCGCCGTAAAGTTATAATAATCCGTTTCAATTTCAGGCCCTTCAAACACCTTGAAGCCCATGCCCGCAAAAATATCGATAAGCTCGTTTTTTACAAGCGTGATCGGGTGCAAAGCCCCCGCTTTATACGTCTTGCCGGGCATCGTGATGTCAATGCGTTCCTTGGCGTATTTTTCTTCCATTTCCATTTGACGGACAACGATCGCGCGCGCTTCGAATTTTTCTTCCATATCCTGCTTAAACTCGTTGACAAGCTTCCCAAAAGTAGGGCGGTCTTCTTTCGCGAGATCTTTCATGCCGCTCATGATCCCTTTCAGCTCCGTTTGGAACTTTACTTTCAGTTCGTAAAGCGCCCTGCCCGTTGCCGTTTGTTCCATCGCCGCGGTAATTTCCGCACGCAACGCTTCGATTTTGTTTTTCATAATTGCCTCCGAAATACTTTCGTTTGATTTTCTTTGTTTATTCAATAAAAATAACGCCCTGCGCGTTTTTAAAAAACGCGCAGGGCGAACCTTTCCGCTGTACCACCTGCATTCGCGTAAATTTCTTTACGCCTCGTTTGCGCCATAACGCCGCGCCTTACGGTTTGACCTACTTTCCACGTTCGCGGTTTCAGAAAAACAGCTCCAAAGTGAACAGGCAATTTTCCCTTTTTTACAACCCTCTCAGCCTACGGAGTTGCTCTCTGATAAAAAAGCGTTTGGAAAACGCCGACTTTTTCATCGCCTTTATTTATATTACTACTTTATTATACCCGATTTTTTTTAGAAAGTCAACGGATTTTTCCGCATTATAGAAAGAAAAAGGGAACTGCCGTTCGCCTTTCCCTTTTTTCGCACCGAAAGTATCGGTTATTTATTTTTCAAAAGATCGCGGATCTCTTCCAAAAGACGGGTGTTCGCCGTTGCTTTTTCTTCCGCAATACGCGCTTCTTCCGCCGCCTTTTCAGCCGCAATACGCATTTCTTCTTCCTTTTGCGCTTTCTTTTCCGCAAGCTCCTGTTCGTAAATCTTACGCGCTACCTTTCTCGAACACTGTAACTCTCTGCAAATCCGCCCGATTGCTTGCTTTTCATTGATTTCCAGACCTTCGATCATTTTCTTGTTCGCCTCCGCCACTTTGTTCATTGTGCGCACGATCATAAACAGCACGAACGCGATCAAAAGGAAATTGATGATCGCGCTGATAAACGCGCCCCAATCGATATAAATGGAGTTCGCAAGATCGATCGTTTTCCCGATTACGTCTCCGTTCGCGTCCAAAACGGGGGTGTACGCTTTGGATAAATAGGTAACCGCGCCCGTCAAGCCCTCTTTCCCTAAAATCATTGCCAAGAGCCAGTTAATTACGGGTTTTAAGATATTATTGCTGAGCGCATTCACGATTGCCGTGAACGCACCGCCGACGATAATACCAACGGCCATATCCAACACGTTGCCGCGTGTAATAAACTTCTTAAATTCCCCAAAGAATTTCTTTACTTTGCCTTCTTTTGTCATAACGTAGTTCTCCTATTTTTCATTTTATCCTTATCCGCGTTTCCGCGTTGAGTGCCTTATTTTTTCCGCTTTCGTAGTCGGCAAGGAATGTTTTAAACATACTTCCATACCGCAAAAAAGCACGAAAAAAGGTTTTCTTTTTCCGCGCTTTTATTATAGCATATTTCAAGAATATATGCAAGGCTTTATTTTAAACTTTTCTTATTTTTCTTTTTCACGCGCCAAAAGCAAATCCCGCGTAAAAAGCATATCTTCCCCCGTTTCCTTAATCAATGCAAGCAATTCTTCCCGCGTTTGGTTTCTTTCCGCCATACAAAGATACTGGCAGTAGGATAATAAAAGATTCTTTTCCGTATAAAAAACGTCCTTTAAGCTATCCTTTTCGTTTAATGTTATTTCTCTTTTTTCCAGCTTCATTTTTCGTCATTCTCCTTCGTCGTCTCGTACCTGCCCTGCCCTTTTTTGTTTTTATCACAAGTTTTACCAAGTAATTTATTTAGCCTTTCCATACGCTTAGTATGACGTAAAGAGAGCGTTTCCATCGATTTTGCCAGCTCCGTATCCGTAAGCAATCTTGCATAGATCGCCGTCTTCTTTTTCGCCAAATCTTCCAAGCCCGTCAACCGACAAAGGAATTCTTCTCCACATTCTTCTTTCTGCATAAAAAACCTCCCGTTTGCAGGCAGTATGCGCCAAAACGAGAGGTTTTATCCCACTTTATTTTTTATTTTTGACCGATTTTTGAAAATCGCAAAGCTCGCGCAACGTACAATTTACGCAATCGGGTTTTTGCGAATGGCACACCCGTCTGCCGTGATAGATCAACCAATGGTGCGCTTTCGACCAATCCTCTTTTGGAATTGCCTTACACAGCCCCGCTTCTACTTCCAGCGGCGTTTTTCCTTTCGCTAAGCCCAGTCGGTTACTCACGCGGAATACGTGGGTATCCACGGCAATCGCGTCGCCGCCGAACGCTACCGAATACACGACGTTCGCCGTCTTTTTGCCTACGCCTGCAAGCTGCATCAATTCTTCGATCGTGCTTGGTACTTCGCCGTTAAAATTCTCTAAAATATCCTTGGAAGCGGACAAAATATGCGCCGCCTTCATGCGGTAAAAGCCGCAAGAGAAAATATATTTTTCCAGTTCCGTTTGCGAAAGCGTAACCATCATTTGCGGTGTGGAATATTTTTGGAACAGCTTTTCCGTAACGATATTCACCCGTTCGTCCGTGCATTGAGCAGACAAGATGACCGCCACCAACAATTCATATGCCGTCGTGTAATGCAACGCAGGTTTCGCGTCGGGATATAGTTGCGCCAAGCGCGCAAGCGCTTCTTGTTTTTCCGTCTTTTTCATAACATATTCAGTATAGCACATATGCGCACTTTTTGCAACTATTTTTCTTTATTTTGGCGCGTATGGCGTTACCGATACTCCGCCGTTTAAAAACTCCGTTCTATAAAATCCCTTAAAAGAAGAATACCTACCCGTTTTTAAAATTGCTTGCGCGCGGACAAAATACCGCCCGTCGAACCGCACGCAAAGTCCGCAACCGATTTTCACTTCCTTAGGTGCGGAAACGGTTGTAGCGTCCACGCCGTATATATGCAGCCGTTGCGCGTAATCCAAACTGTGTGCGCGCGAACGGAACACCGCTAAAATCATCATATGTCATACCTCACAGCTTTTGAGAATACTATATTTTATGATATTTTCAAAAGGAGTGGTGCATTTATGATTTATTTCGATAACGCGGCAACGGGTGGCAGAAAACCCGACGCCGTCTTAAACGCCCTTTCTTCCGCAGTCAAAGTTTGCGCAAACCCTGGCAGAAGCGGACACAAACTCTCCCTTGCCTGTGCCAATCAAGTGCAGGATTGCCGAAACGAGCTAAATGAATATTTCAACGGCTACGGTTACGATCGAGTTATATTCACCAAAAACTGTACCGAAGCGTTAAATATTGCCCTATTCGGCTGTTTAAAGCGCGGAGATCACGTCATTGCAAGCTGTATGGAGCATAATTCCGTTTTACGCCCCTTGGAGTTTTTGAAACAATCGGGCTTAATTACGTACGACGTTTGCCCATTAACCGAAGCAAACGAGCACGGAACAATATGCTTACGCTCGTTAAAAAAGCTAATAAAGCCCAACACGCGCTTGGTTGCCGTAACTACCGCCTCCAACGTCAACGGGCAAATTCCCCATTTGAAAGAAATCAAAAAAATATTGTCCAAAAACGTCCTTCTGCTTTGCGACGGAGCGCAAGGGGGCGGGCATTTTTCCATCGATATGCAAGCGCTCGGCATTGATTTTTTAACGCTTGCAGGGCATAAAGGTATGCTCGGCATACAAGGCAGCGGCGGCTTGCTTTTTTCCGAACGAGCGGAGCTTTCCCCGCTTTTATACGGCGGCACGGGCTCGATCAGTCTTTCCTTGGATATGCCCGATTTTTACCCAGACGCCTTGGAAGCCGGCACGCTTGCCTTTCCTGCAATTGTTTCCATGTTAGAAGGCGTACGATACCTTAACGCACACGGTGAAGAACTTAAACACACGCTGCATTCCTTAACCGAATATTGTATTGACGGCATACAAAATTTACACGGTTATACCTTGCACTCCACCGTCAATCCCTGCGGTATCGTCGCATTTTCTTCTAAAAAATTACAATCCGAGCACCTCGCTTCCATTTTATCGAGCAAGTATTCGATTGCCGTACGAGGCGGCTTGCACTGTGCGCCGTTGATGCATGAAGCGCTCGGCACGCTTGACGGAGGACTTGTTCGGGCGTCATTCTCCCACTTCAACTCCAAACGAGAAATAGACGTTTTCCTTGCCGCGTTGCAGGCAATCGAGCGTGAATAATCGGTTATATTTCCTTTAATTTTTCGACTACGTCGCGTAGTTTCTTTCTTTGTAAGCCATTTAACATAGGAGCAAAATTGTTGTAAAAATTGTCGATTTCTTCGTTGGAAAGCGTGCCTGCGCGCTTGCTTTTTTCCGCTTCCGTCAAAATGGTTTTCATCATTTCCAAATTACTTTTTCCATGATACGCTTCCGCCATGCGCTTGGTCAATTCCTCCGCGCTCGCCCCCGATTTTTCGTCCTTTGCCCTGTCCTTTTCATAATTCTTAAAGCTTCTCATATTCCCTCCCGCGCTTTTTTATACATTCTATTCTTTTTATTCGCCTTTTGACACCGTCAATTTTTTTAATGATACCGCATACCATAGAATATGGAAATTTTAATACTCGTCTTATTATATTATCTTTCACAAAACCCCGATTTTTCCGAAAGCGTAAAACCGTTGATGGAAAAATTAAAAAACTCCGAACAAATGCTTTCCTTTTTAAAGGATTTATCCTCCTTTTCCCAAACCTTTTCCACCTTTAAAACTTCTCCTACGCCAACAAACAACGCGCCACATTCTCCCCCGCCACCCAAAAAGGAAGAAAAAAATCCGCAATCCCCCACAGCGGGAATTGCAGATGATTTCATACAAAATATTTTAGAAAATTATTTAAAGCGTAACTGAGAACTACACAATGGAAAATCCGCCGTTGACAGGCAAATCGATCCCCGTAACGTACTCGTTTTCAACAAGATACATAACGGCGTTTGCTATATCCTCCCCCGTACCCATTCTACCCATGGGAATTTCTTCCGTGAGCGCGGAAAGCTCTTCCCTTGAAAAATGCGCGTTCATGGGGGTATCAATCACGCCGGGAGAAATACTGTTCACGCGAATCCCCGACCAGCCAAGCTCTTTTGCAAGCGCTTTCGTAAAACCGATCAGCGCGGCTTTCGACGCGGAATATACGCTTTCACAGCTACCGCCGACTTCTCCCCAAACGGAAGAAACGTTGACGATTAAACCCTTTTGACGGCTGATCATGCCTTTCGCCGCTTCGCGCGCGCATAAAAACGCGCCCCCAACGTTGACGGCAAAAACACGCTCGTATTCTTCATACGTAACGTCTTGGAGCTGCTTGACAAGCGCAATACCGGCATTGTTTACAAGCACGTCTACCTTTCCGATTTTTTCAAACAACAGGCAAACGTCCTTTTCCTTGGAAACGTCCGCCTTATACACTTCTAACCCAAGCGCGGCGCACTTAGCCGCGTTTTCTTCGTCTTTGGAATAGGTTACGCATACGCGATACCCCTTTTGCAGGAATGCAAGGGCAATACTCTTGCCGATCCCACGCACTCCGCCTGTAATCAAAACCGTATTCATCTCGTACCTGCCCTATCCTTTTTATTCTTTTTGTAACAATGCAACGATTTCGTTTGCAATCGTTTCAGGAGATTTGTTATCCACGTCCACAATGTAATCGGCTACGTGTTCGTACACGGGAGTACGCTCTTTCATCAGCTTGGATAAGCGGTCGCGGATACTCTCGGTAGACGTTTGCAAAAGAGGTCTTGTCCCGTCTACTTTTAACCGCGAAGCGAGCGTTTCTTCTGTCGCGCGTAAAAATACGATTTTGCCGTTTTTTTGCAAAAGCTTGTTATTTTCTTCTTTCAAAACCAAACCGCCGCCCGTCGAAATGACAAGATCGTCCTTTCCCGAAAGCTCCCGCGTAATTTCCGTTTCCAGCTTACGGAAATGCGCTTCTCCGTAATATTCAAAAATGTCCGAAATTTTTCCGTGTTTATCCACGATAATCCCGTCGGTGTCATACCAACGCCGACCGGTAATTTCCGCGATCTTGATCCCGATCGTCGTCTTTCCCGCACCCATCATGCCGCATAAAATAATATTCATATCTTTGCCCCTTTTAAGCGTTCAAAGTCTCCTTTAAGCCGACAAGCGCCGCCAAATAACTCCCTGCGCCAAAGCCGCAAACTACCCCTTTGCAAACTTCGGAAAGTACGCTCTTATGACGGAATTCTTCCCGAGCGTGCACGTTGGACATATGCACCTCCGCAACGGGAATATCGATCGCGGCAATCGCGTCGCGAAGCGCGTAGCTGTAATGGGTAAACGCGCCTGCGTTAAGCAAAATCCCGTCCACGCCGCCGTTTAAATACGCCGTATGTAACGCGTTGACAAGCTCCCCTTCGATATTGCTTTGATAAAACGTCGCTTCGTCGCCATTCGCCTGACAAAACGCCGCAATCTTGCGGTTGATATCTTCCAGCGTTTCCGTGCCGTAAACACTCTTTTCGCGTTTGCCCGTCAAGTTCAAATTCACTCCGTTGATTACAAGAAATTTCATAATTTTCTCCTTTGCTTATTCGCCTTAAACGGCAAGATACCGTCGATATAATTCCGTAAGCTGCGTTTCGCTCGGCTCGATACCAAGATATAAACAATCGGCATAATACGCCTGATAAAAAAGCATTGCGCCGCCGTTAAGCGTTTTTAGGCCCCGTTCCCTTGCCAAACGCAAAAACTCCGATTCGGCTGGGTAATAGATTAAATCCACCGCCGCTTCCGCGCCGTCAAACGCATCCGCCGTTACGGGGGAACAGCCCACCGTTTCGTGCATTCCTACCCCCGTGCAGTTAAGCAAAATATCAAAACCGCCCTGATAAGGATTTTCCGCCGCGCTACAACCAAGCTGCGCGCAGGCTTCTTCCAACGCTTCTCTGCGCCGTTGATACAGCCAAACGTTTGCGCCCGCTTGCTTTAATGCGCCCGCCGAGCTTCTGCCCGCACCGCCTGCGCCAAGCACCAACACGTTTTTTCCGTTCACGGAAATCCCCGCCAAATCCAACATCTTGATAAACCCGACGCCGTCCGTGTTATAGCCCGTTCGGGTAGCGTTGAGCACCGTATTGACCGCACCGAACGAAAACGCGTCGCCCACAATTTCGTCTAAATATTCCATGACGTCCTTTTTATAGGGAATGGTAACGTTAAAGCCGTCGAAATCCCCCAAAAGCCGCCGCATAGCCCAATCAAAATCCTGCTTTTCAACAGAAAAGGACTCATACTCACATTCATAGCCCATTTGGCTTAAAATAAATCTGTGCATTTGCTCGCTTTTGGATTTTGAAACGTCTTTTCCAACAAGCCCAAGACGTAATTTTTTCTCATTCATCTCGTACCTGCCCCCTATCAATAGGTTTTTACGCCAAGTTTTTTAAAGAAATCGGGGAAGGAAATTGCACAACATTCCGCGTCGATAATTCCACCGCCGTTTTCCGAAGCAAGTATCCCGATCGCGCCCGTCATTGCAATTCTATGATCGAGATAACTGTTCACGTTTCCGCCCAAAAGCTTTTTCTTACCGCGAATAATGAACCCGTCGGGCGTTTCCTTACACTCCCCGCCAAGATTATTGATAAGCTCCGCCGTCGTGCGAATTCTATCGCTCTCTTTTACACGAAGCTCTTTCGCGCCCGTAATCACACTCTCTCCGTCAGCGAATGCGCAAAGCAACGCTACAAGCGGCAATTCGTCTATCATAGACGGTACGTCTTGCGCAGTCAGCGTTATAGCGCGCAAGGGGGATTTTTGCACCAAAATATCCGCCGTTTCTTCGCCGCCCGAAATACGTTTGTTTTGTAAGCTGTACGCAACCCCCAACCGATCGAATGCGGTAAGAATGCCCGTGCGCGTAGGGTTGATCCCCACGTTTTTGCAAAGAGTTTGCCCGCGTAACGCCCCAAGCGCCATAAAATACGCCGCGGAAGAAATATCCGACGGTACGCAAATATCAAGCGGTTTCAACGTACTGCGTTTTACCGTTACGGTAGTTCCGTCCACACGTATATCCGCACCCATAGCCGCCAGCATACGCTCGGTATGATCGCGAGATTTAATCGGTTCGGTTACGGTGGTTTCTCCGTCGGCGGAAATCCCTGCAAGCAAAACAGCGCTCTTCACCTGTGCGGAAGCAATCTGTAATTGCACGTTCGCGCCCACCAAGGGTTTCGGCGCTACGTACACGGGCGCATGACCGTCCGTCGTCTTAACGTCCGCGCCAAGCAAGGCAAGCGGCTCGGCAACCCGTTTCATAGGTCGGGAAGATAACGATTCGTCCCCATACAAAACCGCGTCTATGCCTTTTCCTGCCGCAAAGCCCGTCAAAAGCCGAATCGTCGTACCTGAATTTCCGCAATTAAGCTCCTTTCCACGCCGAAAATGGGGAGTACCTTGCACGCGAAGCGTCGTTCCGTCCACCTCAATTTTTGCCCCCAAAGAACGCATACAACGACAGGTCGAAAGACAGTCTTCCCCCATCAAAGCGTTGGTAATGACCGCTTCTCCGTCCGCGCCGCCCAACAGCATGATCGCGCGGTGCGTAACCGATTTATCCCCGGGGAGTTCAAATTCCCCGTCAAATTGTTGTCTTGGATTGATGTGTAACATACGTTCCCTTTTTACAATTCTTTTACGGCGCATTCCAATGCCCGTTTATATTCGTCAAAAGGCAGGGAAAGCGTCGTCCATGCCCCTTTCGCTTTTGCAACCGAAAGCGTAATCTTTCCGTCGTCGGTATTTTTCTTATCCGAACGCGCCTTTTCCGCTTGCTCGCCAACGTCCGAAAAATCCGTCTTTTCGCTTGGCGCAAGCGCCAAACCGCCGCGCACGATTTTTAAGAGTTCCTTTCCGTATTCTTCGTCGCATATGCCCTTTTTTATGGCAATCAGCGTTTCAAAAAGCATTCCGTATAAAACGCTCTCGCCGTGAGAAAGCCCGCTCGAAAGCTCGATCGCGTGCCCCGTCGTATGCCCGACGTTCAAGGATTTTCTCTCTCCCGATTCCCGTTCGTCCCTTTCAACGACCTGCGCTTTATGACGAATACAAGCGACAATCAATTCCCGCAAAAAACCTAAATCGGAAAGCTTTTCCCTATTTCTTTGCAGCTGATTGAAAATTTCGCTGTTCAACGCCGCGTATTTGATGATTTCCCCAACGCCGCACTTGATTTCCCGCGCGGGTAAGGTTTGTAAAAAGCAGGGCGCGACCAACACTTCGCAAGGCTGATAAAAAGCGCCGACCACGTTTTTTACGCCGCCCATATCCACCGCCGTCTTACCGCCAACGCTGCTATCCACCTGCGCAAGCAAGGTCGTAGGGATCTGCACGCAGGAAATTCCGCGCATATAAAGCGCCGCAGCCAAGCCGCCGATATCCCCGATCACACCGCCGCCAACAGCGAACAAGCGCGAGCTTCGATGCAACCCTGCCCCCGTCATTTTCTCTAAAATCGCCTGCAAGGACGAAAAGGTTTTATATTCTTCCCCCGCCGTCAAAACAAAGATTTCCGCACCCTGAAAATAGCGCGCAAACAACGTGGAATACAGCGCGTACACGTTACTGTCCGTTACGACGAAATTCTTTTGCCCTGCCGTTAAAATAGGCAAACGTTTTTCAAGCGACTCGTCCCCGACGTATATTTTCCCTTCCATAGAAGGCGTTTTCAACGTAATAATTTCCATACCCCACCTTTAAGGGAGTTCCTTATACCTTTGTGCCACCTGCGCCATTGTATCGCCGCCAAGCCGTTTAGAAACGACGTGGGCAAGCACCTGCGCCACCACCGCTTCGGCAATGATTTCCAAAGCGAAAATCGCGCACACGTCGCTACGTTCCGCCACCGCCACCGACGGCTCTTTGGTAATAAAATGCACCGTTTTCAAGCCTTGCATGAGCGTGGGGATCGGCTTCATTGCAACGCTTAAAACAAGCTCTTCGCCGTTCGACATACCCCCTTCAATACCGCCTGCGCGGTTGGTCGTGCGCGTAAACGCGTTTCCGTCAAACACGATTTCATCATGCACTTCTTTGCCGCTCTTTTCCGCAACGCCAAAGCCCATGCCAACTTGTACGCCTTTTACCGCCTGAATGCTCATTAGTCCTTGCGCAAGCTGTGCGTCCAGCTTTTCCGCATACGTCATCACGCTGCCAAAGCCGCTCTTTAAGCCCTTTACGCGTATTTCTACAACGCCGCCTGCGGTATTTCCTTCCGATTTCAAAGCGGAAATCTTCTCTTTCGCGCGCGTTTCCACGGCTTTATTTAGCATACCAAGCTCGGTGGTTTTTGCCGATTTTAACTCGTTAAACTCGTACATGCCCCCATCTTTTATGCCGCAAACCTCTTTGACGTACCCTGCAATTTCTACGCCAAGCGCCGCCAAGTACTGCCGATAGACTTCCCCTGCCGCTACGCGAATTGCCGTTTCCCGAGCGGAAGCACGTTCCAAAACGTTCCGCGCGTCCGTTTGTCCATATTTGAGCATGCCGCTCAAATCAGCGTGTCCGGGACGAACCCGCGTCAACGCTTTATCCTGCATTGCCTTTTCGTCGCATTCGCCTGCGGACATGCAATTTTCCCAGTTTGCAAAATCCTTATTAAAAATGCAAAGGGTTACGGGACTGCCCAACGTTTCTTTGTTGCGTACGCCCGTTAAAATTTCCACGCGGTCCTTTTCAATTTTTTGCCGCGCCCCTCTGCCGAATCCGCTTTGCCGTAAGCTGAGCGCTTCGTTTATCTTTTCCGCGTCAATTTGTAAATGCGCGGGCAAGCCCTCGATCACGGCAATCAACGCCCTGCCGTGCGATTCCCCCGCCGTTGTCAATTTCATACGCATTCTCCTTTTTTAATTCCCTTTCGTGGAAAATTGAAATGCTCCCATGCGGTAATCCACCGTTACGCGCTGTCCGTTTTCTACCCGACCGAGTAAAATTTCTTCGGAAAGTCTGTCTTCGATTCTGCGCTGAATCACTCTTTTGAGCGGCCGCGCGCCAAATTCCGCGTCATACCCCTCGTCTACGAGCGCTTTCAAGGCGTCTTCCGTAACGTCAAGCACGATTCCGCGCTGTTCCAACAAACGCTTGGCAAGCGACGAAATGATTTTTCCGCCGATTTTCGCGCACTCGTCCATACTCAAACGGTGGAACACAATAATATCGTCCATGCGGTTTAAAAATTCAGGGCGAAATTTCTCCTTCAACGCCTTCGTAACGTTTTCTTTCATGGATTCATACTGCTTTTCATTCGCGCCGTTATCGCCGCGGTCTTCGCTACCAAACCCATACACGCCCGTTTTGGCTTCCTGCGCTACCGAAGCACCGACGTTCGACGTCAAAATGATTACCGCATTTTTAAAGCTGACCGTCCTGCCTTTGCTGTCCGTGAGCCGTCCGTCGTCCAAAAGCTGCAACAGCAAATTGAACACGTCGGGGTGCGCCTTTTCAATCTCGTCGAATAAAATGACGCTATACGGCTTCGTGCGTACCTTTTCGGTGAGCTGTCCCGACTGCTCGTCATAGCCAACGTAGCCGGGAGGCGCGCCGATAATTTTCGTAATCGACTGCTTTTCCATATATTCGCTCATATCCAAGCGAATCATTTGTTCTTCCGAACCGAACATTGCTTCCGCAAGCGCCTTACAAAGATCGGTTTTCCCCACCCCCGTAGGTCCTACGAAGATAAACGAACCGATGGGGCGCGAGGGATCTTTCAGCCCTGCCCTTGCCCGCCGAATGGCTTTCGCAACAGCCGAAACAGCTTCGTTTTGTCCGATAATACGCTTGTGTAAATCTTCTTCCAAGCGCATCAGCTTTTCCCCTTCTTCCTGCGTAATTTTCATTAAGGGAATGTGCATTCTCGCGCTAACGATCGCCGCCACGTGTTCCCTGCCGATAGCAAGTCTGCCGTCCGCAAGCCGTTTGGGCGCTTGCGCTAGCTGTAACGCCTTTACCTTTTCTTCCGCGCGCTGTTTCGCTTTTAAGGCTTCGTTCGCCAAAGCGTATTCCTGTCTATTTTCGTGCATACGGCGTTTGGTTTCCCAAGTTTCCGCGTCCTTTTTCGCTTCTTGCATTTCCGCGCTGCCTTCATCCACAATCCGCACGCGCGCCGCCGCTTCGTCCACCAAATCGATCGCTTTATCAGGCAAGAAACGGTCGTTAATATACCGTTTAGAAAGCTTCACCGCCGCTTCGATTGCCTCGTCCGTAATCACAATCCCATGATGTTCTTCATATTTCAAACGCAAGCCCTTGATGATCTCGATCGTGTCGTTTTCCGACGGCTCGTCCACCTGCACGGGCGTAAAACGCCGCTCTAACGCGCTGTCCTTTTCAATATATTTTCGATATTCTTCTATCGTCGTCGCGCCGATTACCTGCAAATCTCCGCGCGCCAGCATCGGCTTTAAAATATTCGCCGCGTCCATGCTCCCGTCCGAAGATCCGCCCGCCCCGACAAGCGTGTGAATTTCGTCGATAAATAAAACGATATCCCCGTCGGCAAGCACCGCTTCTACAAGCTGTTTTAATTTTTCTTCAAAATCCCCACGGTATCTACTGCCAGCCAACATACCGGGCAAATCCACCGAAAGAATCGTTTTATTATAAAGCTGTTCGGGCACTTTTTCCTGCACGATTAACTGACAAAGTCCTTCGATAATCGCGCTTTTCCCAACCCCCGGCTCGCCTACGAGTACGGGATTGTTTTTCAATCTGCGGGAAAGCACCTGCACGACCTTTTCAATCTCTTTTTTTCTGCCGATTACAGGATCCATTTTACCGCGGAAAGCCCGCTCCGTCATGTCGATCCCAAACTGCGAAAGCTTCGCTTGGCTCTTTTTGGGCGTTTCACTTCGCTCCGCCGTGCGCACAGTCGAAGCCTGCGGTTTCCAGCCCTCGTCTTCCGCGTTCCGCAAGGGAATATCCCGCAGTTCTTTCGTCAACGGATCGGATTTTTGATCGGGCTCAGGTTCGTCGTCTCCAAATTCCTTTTTGCGCTGTAATATCCGCAACGTCGCTTCACAACGACGTTTGAGTTCTTCCACGTCCGCAAGCTTTCTTAAAAAAGTAACCGCACAGCAATCCCGAACGGATAAAATTTCGTAAAGCATATGCGCAGTCCCCGCCAACATATCCATGCCCATTGCGCGCACCACCGCTTTGTCGTACATTTGTTGCGTGCGCGGCGTGAGTCCGTTGCCTTGGTAGTTTCTATCCACGCCCTTCATGAAAATACTGCCATATTCTTCGCGCGTAACCCCTTCCCCTGCGAGAATCCCGTACGCTTCGCAATTCGGCATACATAAAAACGCATAGATAAAATGCTCGCTGCCGACAAAATTCGTTTCCACGAACTCCGCCGCCGTGCGGTTGGCAATCTCCAACGCCTTTCTGAAATTTTCCGTTGCTTTCGATAAAGGATACATTTCCCTTACTCCTTTTGCGGCAAAACGCCGTTATTCCTATCCCTTAAAAAGGGACGGTTTATACCTTTTCCCAAATCACGCGGACAAGCTCGGGTAAAACGTTCCTGACCGTTTCTGCCCTTGCCGCGTCGCATTCCTTTTCCTTTGCATTGAGCATTTTATTATTCAAGCGAAAGGACGCAGGATTCATGGTTTCTAAAAATTCTTCAAAGCCGCTCTCGTCCCGCGCCTCGAAAAAGCCGAAATACATACCAAGCTTCACGTCCGCAATCCGCTGCGTAAACTCTTTTAAACTCAACGTCGCGCAATGGGTCAATATCCCGTACGAGCGCAAACACCGATCGAGCGTTTCCGTCCGCATACACGTTATCATTTTCTCCCGCGCTTCCACTTCCTTTTGACAGATGTATTCCGTCGCGGCAATCGTTTGCTCTAAAATATCCCGTTCGGACACGCCGAGCGTACGCTCGTTACTGATTTGATAAATATACCCGTCCGCACTTGTGCCTTCCCCGAACGCGCCACGCACCGTCATGCCGTCCGCTTTGAGAGAGGGTAAATAATCCCTTAAACCGCCGCTTTGGGAAAGTCCCGGTAAAAACATCATGACCGAAGCGCGCATTCCCGTGCCCAAATTGCTTGGACAAGCGGTCAAGTAGCCGAGTTTTTTATCGTACGCAAAATCGAATTGCACCGCCAAGCCTTCGTCCAAGCCGCTGATTCTTTCATAGGCTTTGTAGAGATCGAAGCCCTTGAAAATATACTGTTGTCGCAAATGATCTTCTTCGTTGACCATGATGGACACCGTTTCGTCTTTGGAAACAAATGCCGCCCCCCGCTTGTCTTTTAATAGAGCGGGACTGATCAAATAATGCTCTTGCAGGGAAATGGCTTTTTCCTTGCTCAACGTAGCCATATCGTAACGGGTGAATTTTTCTTCTTCCTTGGAAGCGGAATCCCCTTTTCCTTCCAGCTTCTTTAAGCCCCTTTCCACAAGATATACGATATCCGACGCCTGCTTTTCGTCCATTTTTGAGGGAAAGGGATACGCCGCAAAATTTCTTGCCAAACGGATTCGCGTGGAGATTACGATTTTTTCAATGGGGTTCTTTTCTTCCTCCATACAAATTCCTCCTCCACCCTTGATTTACTCTTCATACGCGACAGCTTTGCCGCATATTCTTTCGCATCTTCGTAATTGTCTTCCCCTGCCAATTTTTCAATGACCAATTCCAATTCCCGACATTGCCGCTGAAAACGGATTTTCGCAACCCCTTCTTCGTCCTGCGCAGCAGCACCGTCTTCCACGGGCGGCGTTTTGCCGCGATGCCCGTTTCTACCTTGCATACCAATCACCGACGGCGTAACCGCCGAAGATAACGTGCGATAACAATGCGCGCAACCAACGAGCTTGGTCTTTTGAAATTCTTCTACGCTCGTCCCACAATACGGACAAACGCTCACGTCCATAGTTTCTTCGTCGGCGCTCAAAAACAAATTTTCGTAACAAGTAAGGCAGTAATATTTCTTTCCCTTCTTGCCTTCCTTTGCCATATCGTACGTTTTTACCGCTTCGTTTTTGTTACAATGACTGCAAAGCATCAAAGCTCCTTTCGCGCGAACGAACGCGCAATCCGTTGATTTTATTCTTCGTCCAAACGGTCGGCTTCTTCCAAAAGCTTTTCCGTTTCCGTATTCCGTCTACGCTTATCCCTGCGCACAATCGTGCGGAAGAACACCCAAAAGACTTCCAAAATCTGCAAGGGAACGCCCAAAAGATACACGCACCAAAGGGAACTGAAATCGTTTCCAAGCTGTATTGAAACAAACCTTGCTGTGAAATAGGTACAAGTAATTGCAAGCCAAATGAGTGAGGATACGGAAATAAAATTCAAAATCCTATACCGCCATAAGCCGCTGAACACGACCAAAACCACCGCCGTGCCAAGCCCTGCGTATAAAAAGCAAAGCCAAGGATAATTAACCTTGGGAAACCAAAGCTGCCACGCAACAAAGCCGCAAATAGCGACAAGCCATACGATTCCGCTTGATAACAGCATAATAACCCAATGCAATATACGGGAGTTTTCTCGTTTGATCGGCGGCGCTTCTTCCCCCACAAGCTGATTGATAGATACGCCGAAAATTTCCGAAAGCTGCATCAAAGTATAAACGTCGGGCGCACCGTTGCCCGATTCCCATTTGGATATCGATTTATCCGAATAATTGATTTTTTCCGCCAGCTCCGCCTGCGTCAATTTTGCCGCCTTGCGATATTGCGTCAGGTTTTTGCCGATTTTGCGGTTGATTTCGTTTAAAGTTTCCATAATACTATAATATCATTTTTTCGTCAATCCGTCAAGTGGGTTTACCTATTTTTCTTCCTTATTATATAGCAAACCCAGTATAAAGACTATTTTTTTCGTCGAAAACGCCAAAAGAAAAGGCTTTCCTGTGTTTAGGAAAACCTTTTTAACGCATCTATTAATATGCTCTTGCGTAAACGATAACGTGCTTAGATTTCTTGCCGCACACCGCGCAGGTTTCTTTTTGTTCGCCTTCTGCGTATACGCGCGCCGTCGCCGCCGTTTGTTCCTTGATTTTGTCTTCGCATTCACGGCAACCGCACCAGCCTGCTTTGACAAATTTCCCTGCTTCTACCCCTGCGAGAATTCCGTCAATGTCGTCCGCATACGTAATTCTTTCGTCGCGACGCGCCCTTGCGTTTTCAAGCATACCCTTTTGGATTTCCGCAAGCAACGCCTTTACGCTATCCGCCGCATTTTCCAAGGACACTTCCGTCTTTTCAAAGGTATCTCTGCGCGCGCAAAGCATCTTGCCCGCTTCAATATCGCGAGGGCCAAGCTCGATACGGAGAGGAACGCCTTTCATTTCCCATTCGTTAAACTTCCAACCGGGGCTGTTATCCGTCGCGTCCAACGTTACGCGAACGCCTGCTTTTTCAAGCTCCGCTTTCAATTCTTCGCACTTTTCAAGCACGCCGCCCTTTCTTGCCGCAATCGGAACGATTACGCATTGAATAGGCGCAACCACGGGGGGCAATACCAAGCCGCGTTCGTCGCCGTGCGTCATGATGATCGCGCCGATCAAACGGGTAGATACTCCCCACGAAGTCGTGTATGCGGTTTGCAAAACCCCTTCGTTTCCAAGATATTTGATGTCGAACGCCGTTGCGAAATTCTGCCCAAGATAATGGGAAGTCCCCGCCTGCAAGCTCTTACCGTCGCGCATCATAGCTTCCATTGTATACGTCGCAACCGCGCCTGCAAATTTTTCCTTTTCCGTCTTTCTGCCCGTTAATACGGGGATAGCAAGGCAGTTTTCCGCAAATTCCCTGTAAATTTCAAGCATGGCAAAGGTTTCTTCTTCCGCTTCTTCCTTGCTTGCGTGAACGGTATGACCTTCCTGCCACAAAAACTCGCTCGTACGAAGGAAAGGACGGGTTGTCTTTTCCCAACGCATAACGTTGCACCATTGATTTACCTTTAACGGCAAATCGCGGTAGGATTGCACCCATTTAGAGCACATTGTACCGATAATCGTTTCCGACGTAGGACGGATTGCCAAGGGTTCCGCAAGCGTTTCTCCGCCTGCAACCGTAACAACCGCCACTTCGGGCGCAAACCCTTCTACGTGTTCCGCTTCCTTTGTGAAATAGCTCATGGGAATGAGCAACGGGAAATATGCGTTTTCCACACCGCGCTTTTTAAAGCGCGCGTTCATTTCATTTTGAATATTTTCCCAAATCGCATACCCGTACGGACGAATGACCATCGTACCTTTTACAGGACCGTAATCCACAAGCTTCGTCTTTAAAACAACGTCCGTGTACCACTGCGGAAAATCCGCGTTGATGTCCGCGATTTGTTCAACAAATTGAGTTTCTTTTGCCATAATTATCTCCTATCGGCAAAGCGTATTTTCTCCGCTGCCTTTTCTTCTTTTACATTATACCGCAAACGGCTATATTTTTCAAGCATTTTACAAGGCATTTTATTGATTTTGTCGCCGTAAAAGCGCACAATATTGAAAGGTTCTTGAAAAAGAAAGCCTTTTAAAAACCGTAATACGCCCCCGAAGCCAAACCGCTTCGGGGGCGCAACCGTCTATTTTATCCGAGTTCGCAATTCAAATCAGTCTTGAATACTCTTTTTCGTGCCGATACGGATTTGGAAAACCTTACCGCAACCAGGGCAACGGTGATATTCGCTCGAATTCTTCGCCGCAAGACGCTTGCCGCAAATCGGACAGGTAACTTCCCACATATCAAAATGTTCTTTGGGCATTTCAGGAGAATCTTTCTTTTCTTCAACGGGCACGGCAACGACTTCCGTCTGTTCGAGCTGCGCCATTCTTGCCGCGCGCGCCAACGACGCGTTATACGCTTCTCTTTCTTCCTGCGCCTTCAAAGCGTCTTGCTTTGCGTAATATTCTTCGGGCGTTTGAGAAAGGATAAAGCTTTCAACGCCTTCGCCGTCCAAGAATAAATCTTCTTCATTATTTGCGATTGCCGCTTTCTTGGGTTCTTTTACCTTCTTCTTCTTCGATTTAACAATCACGTCGAACAAGAACGCCGCCAACGCTACGCCGCCTGCAAACAGGTAATATTTCGGCATATCTGCGTCGCCGTCAAGTTCAAGATAATGGATCGTGAACGCCGCGCCGATTGCAAGGAAGGAAAAGAAAGAAAAAATTGCAAAATTCTTCATACCCTTGCCGTCGATACCCTTACGGTTGAATTCGGTAGCAGCCGTCGCATGCTTCACGAGCACGAACATAAATACGATTGCCAACAGCCAGCAAATATCGAGCGTCATCAGCATCTTATCAGCCGTCCATAAGTCAAGCGCCGCCTTAAAATCGACCGTATAGAACAATTCAAACGTAGCCCAAAGAGTGCTCTTCGGCAACAGGAAATATAAGATTGCCGCGATTGCAACAAACTGCACCAAGTTACGTACAAAATATACAAACAGCTTATATTTTCTCTTTTCTTCCGTAATCGTTTTCTTTTGCGTATCTACGGAGAAATTGCTAATCTTGCCCTGCAAAAGTCCAGCAAAGAAATGCACCCCAAGACCTACGCAAAGCAAAATGTACGCATACGCCGTCAATTTAATTTCATAGACCTTTTCCATTTGCGGCGTGATTATGTAAATAAACAAATGGAAACAAACGATTGCCGCAAACGTACCCGCAAAAATCTTGCCCATCTTTTCCATAGCGCGCATATTGCGGTTGCAAAGCTTTGCGGATTTAGACGTCTTGCTCATCAACGCGCCCATCTTCGCAAACGCTTTGATTACGTTTACAACGCCCGTCAACAATACAAAGCCGTATGCAAATGCAACGGACAAGCTGTACCAATCGAGCACCGTACGGAAATTCTTCCAGTCCATATCCTTATCGAAAAGCTGTTTGAACGGTTTCCAGAAATTCGTTACGGAAAGCCCTTCTTCCCAGTACACGGCATCCATCGCCTGTTCCTTAGGGATTGCCATCAAAGCCAAGAAAGACAAAGCCGCAAGCGCAATCGTACCGAGCAGGTATAACCAGCCCACGAATTTCGCCTGTCCTTGCACCCTTCTTACACGTCTGCGCGTTGCGCCGTAAATAGGTTGATTGTTCATTGCAAAACTCCTTTAATACATCAATTCTCTCTATGCGGCGTATGTTTTCCGCAAAGCCCGAGAGCACGGCTTCACACCCCTTTTTCCTATCGGAGGCCGCTGCCTTTGACGTTTCCGCAAAAGACACTTTGTTTCTTAATTATTCATTATCAGGGAAATCAAATCCCTCTTCATCCTCGTCTTCAAAAGACGTTTCTTTCAGTTCTTCTTTAGCATGTTTATCCTTAATCACGTGCGGCATATTATGCATTACGTTTTCAATGATGAACATTACAAGCGCAATCGCCGCCAAAATAATAAGCGGTATCGAAAGGGATTTTACCGCATTCAACGCGTACATGCCCCCTTCCAAAACAAATTCCACTTCGCCGAATATATATCTGCAAAGCGCGGCGCCGCCCGCCGACAATACCACAAAAAAGGAAAACACACGATAGTTTTTCATGCCCTTTGCAAGCGTTCCGTCCATATCGAATTCCGTCGCCGCCGTCGCATGCTTGATCAAAACAAACATACAAAGCAACGCAATCAACTGCAACGCAAAAGAAATATACGACACGAATTCTTTCGAAATATCCTTTTGTAAGATTTCCGTGTTCCCCTTACCGAGTACGAAGAACAGCAAATCCCGCAAAGAGGTCGCCTTGAAAAACATATACATCATCGTAGCCGTCGCAAGTAATTGCAATACGTTTCTAACAATCGGCGCAAATCTCCCTACAACGCGTTTTTCCTCAAGCACACCCACGCCTTTATGCATATCGAAAAGACTTGCTTTTCCGCCGATAAAGCCGCAGAAGAAATGGAAGAACAAACACCCGCCGAGCGCGATATACGCATAATCGGTAAACTTACCGCCGTCGCTCAGCAAATAGATGAGAAAATAAAAAATCACCGCCGCCGCAAACGAGCCGGAGAACAGTTTCCCCAAATCGTCCATCGCATAAACGTTTCTGTTAAAGCCGTACGATTTACTCGCACGTTTTTTAAACAGCCAGCCCAGCTTGGTAAAGCCACGGATCACGTTGATTGCCGCCGTCAGCAAAATCAAGCCGTACATCACGGCGTTCGTAAAGATAACAATGCCGTTTTCCGATTTCAAATCGGGGCTTTTAAATTCCTTCCAAAAAACGGTAACGTCCAAAACAGCCAAAGGGGTTTCAAACAAGGGAAAGCAAACGATTGCCGCAACGCCGAGCAATCCGAGCAAATACAAAAAGCCGACGAATTCCGCTCTCGCCCGCGTGGCAACGATACGTTTTCTAACTTGTGCGTCCGGTCTTGCGCCCGAAAATACGCCTCTTTGTTTTTTCATTCGACTGCTCCCCTTAAAAAATAGTATTTTTTTGTAGATACTACTCTCTTTCTACTCATTATACCCCTTTTTTTTCTAAAAGTCAATATCAAAACGAAAAAAAACGAGAAAATAAAAGATTTTTTCACGCTTTTTCATTGAAAAGCTTATCTGTCGCAATTTACGATTTTGAGAAGATCTTTTTATACTCCTCAATACATTTTACGATAATTTCCTGCGCTTCGTCGCGGTGGCAAATTTCCTTAACCGTCGTCGTCTTATGTTCCAAGCTTTTGTACACCTCGAAAAAGTGCATCATTTCTTCAAAAATATGCTTGGGCAATTCCTGTATATCGTAATAGTCCTTATACGTGGGATCCTGCACGGGAACAGCGATAATCTTTTCGTCGAGCGAATCCCCGTCGATCATCTTAATTACGCCGATCGGGCAGCAGGTTACAAGCGTTGCAGGTTGAATACTTTCTCCGCACAAAACCAACACGTCCAACGGGTCTCCGTCGTCTGCAAACGTACGGGGAATAAACCCATAATTCGCAGGGTATACCGTGGAAGTGTACAGTACCCTATCCAAACGGAGCAAGCCTGTATCTTTATCCAACTCATACTTCACCTTACAGCCTTTGGGAATCTCGATAAACGCCTCGAACTTTTTTGAAGTAATGCGTTCGGGCGCAATATCATGCCAAATATTCATATCAATCTCCTTACACAACTAAAAATATTTCCTCTTGTCCGTATATTTTAACACATTTTCAAAAAGAAAGCAAGGACGGAACGCCTATTTTTTATAAAAAATAGACGCATTTTTATTCCATGTTCCATTTTTCAACGCGTACATGGGTGGCTCATTTTCACTCAACTCGTACCTGCCTATGCCTAAATCTTTTTTAATATAAGGAAAATATATACTAAAATGTAAATACAGCAAGCTGTGATTACATACCAAGCCTTTTGGCTTGAATAAAAATCAGCAAGTTTCCTTGTCGAAACTTGCTGATTTTTGGCGCAGAAGACGAGATTCGAACTCGTGCTACGGTTTCCCATACTACTCCCTTAGCAGGGGAGCCCCTTGAGCCTCTTGGGTACTTCTGCAACCATGCGTTTATGGCTCGTTCAAACGCTATAATACTATAACACATTTTTTTCAGCTTGTCAAAGATTTTTAGGGGTAAAACCGTAAAATTATCTCTTTTTTCTTTGCTTAATGAAAAAGTGGCCGCCAAGCGGTTGCGAAAAATAAAATTGTATGCTATAATAATAAGCAATAAGAGGAATTTTTATAAGAGGAAATTAGTATGAATATTTGGCACGACATTGACAAAAGCCGTATTACGGCAAAATCCTTTGAGGCGCTCATTGAGATTCCCAAGGGCTGTAAGGCAAAGTACGAACTTGACAAGGAAACGGGGCTTTTGAAGCTGGATAGGGTATTGTACACGTCCACCGTGTATCCTTCCAACTACGGTTTTATTCCCCGCACGCTTGCCGACGACGGGGATCCCTTGGACGTTTTGGTGCTCTGCGGCGAAACGATTTACCCCATGACGCTTGTTACCTGCTATCCTATCGGTATGATTAAGATGGTGGACGGGGACGAAGAAGACGAAAAAATCATCGCTATTCCGTTTGGCGATCCTACCTACAACGGGTACTACGATATCCACGAATTGCCCACCCATGTCTTTGATGAAATGATGCATTTCTTTGAAGTTTACAAGGCGTTGGAGCATAAACACACCACGGTCAAAGAGATTTGTCATCGCGACGAAGCGGTGGAAATCATCAACAAGTGCATTGAAACGTACGAAAAGCAATACGGCAAGCGCAGACGGGCAAGATGATTTTTGATGAAGTTGTCTTGCCGCTTCCTGCGCGAATTTTCTTCCCTATCAGGAAAAAGTATAGGGAAAAGTATTGACAAAAGCTTTTTGTTTATTGTATAATACAATAAAATGTGAATTTATTCGATTTTTTCTAAACAGGGAAATCGATGGGAGGTTATTATGACGGCTATGCAATCGTTAAGAATGCGCAGCAAGAAGGCTCGTGGCAAGGCAATCTTTGCCGGGCTGTTGTACTTTATCGGGATTATCGGGCTTGCGGTGGCGGCATTCCTGCCCCTGACCAAGGACGTTGAAGTGGCTGGCTACGGCGTGTTCACCGTTAAGAATTTTTGGAAACCTGTTGCCGACCTGATTGCGGATTTCAAGGGCTTCCTTGACCAGCCGACGGACTATGTGTTGCCCTTGCTTGCAACGCTGTTCTATGGGCTGATGCTTTTGTTTACGGTCATCAACGTGCTTCGCGCTATCTCGAAGCTTGACCACCTTTGTATGAAGGGCAGCAAGCGGGTGGGCTTTAACCAAAACAAGATTGCGGTTGATTCGCTTGGCAAGATGTTCTCCTGCTCTTACGGGCTGGTGGCGTTTTATGCGTTGTTGGAACTCATTTTGTTCTCGGTGGAAGGTTCGGGCTTCTCGCTGATTTTCTACATCACGACGGGCGCGTTCTTACTTATCCACGTTATCAGCGGCCCTGTGGCAGGTTCAATCAGCCGTTTCACCGTTCGTGATTCGGTTGCCGAAATGCACAGAAAGCACGGCACGTTCTCGCCTATCGTTCGCAACGTATTGCAGTTTGCGGCAATCGGCGGTATCGCCTTCTTTATGGCTGGCGATAAAACGATTTTGGCTGTACTCGGCTTGCTTTGCGATCCTCTGTCTATCGTGGACGCATTCAAAGAAAGCGTGCTGGATACGTCGTTGTCGCTTGGTATGCTCGCATTGTTTGCGCTGGGCTTCGTATGTTGGTTCTGCTTACTTCGTCATGCAATCAATCCTACCGAATTCTACGCTTGCGGTAAGGATAAGGGTAGAAAGGCTGTTCGCGGCTTGACGATGACGATTTTCCTTTGCATTATCCTTGCTTGGGCAATCCCTTACGTACACGCTTGGATTGTAGAAGGTTTCCCTGGTTGGGATGCTCTTTGGGAATACGTAAAAGAAACGCAGTACACGTTGTATGCGGCGGCTGTTGCGCTGGGTATGTTCATCATCGAATGTATCATGGCGAAG
>JBGVQS010000014.1:0-23461 GCA_045127595.1 Candidatus Scatosoma sp.
AAAGCAGGCGCATTCAAACAGGGCGCCTCTACCATTTCCCAACAGCTTATCAAAAATACCCATCTTTCCCAAGAAAAAACCGTCAAACGGAAATTGAAAGAGTTTAAGCTGACAAGGCTGCTTGAAAAGAAATACTCAAAAGCGGAAATTCTTGAAAAATACTTGAATACCATCTATTTTGGGCATAACTGTTTTGGGATTCAAGCCGCCGCAAAATTCTATTTTGGGAAAAGTCCGCAAGAGCTTTCCCTTGCCGATTCAGCTATTTTAGCAGGGCTCGTTAAATCCCCTAATAATTACTCTCCTTTTAAAAACCCCGAAAATTGCAAACGGAGAATGACAAGCGTATTAAACGCTATGCTTAAAAATAAGCACCTTTCAAAAGCAGAAATGGAAATGGCACTCAACGCGCCCCTGCCTACCCCGTCCGCACAAAACACGCAAAACGTCGGATATATGAATTTTGTGTTTGACGAGCTTGCTTCGCTATCCGACGAATACGGCTTTACAGTCGGCGGAAACGTGGAAATTTTCACGTATCTGAACGAAGATTTACAATCGAAAACGCAAAAAATTCTTGACACTGAAACGGATTGCGGTAAGCTTGCGCTCGTTCTCGATAACGAAACGCTTGGATTTAAAGCGTGCAGCGCAACAGTAGGAAATATACGGCGGTTGCCAGGCTCTTTGATTAAGCCACTACTTGTTTATACTCCTGCTTTTGAAAAAGATATTCTTTCCCCTGCGACTCCGATTTTGGACGAAAAAGTCAATTACGGCGGCTATGCGCCCGAAAATTACGACGGAAAGTATCACGGCTACGTCAGCGCAAGAGAATGTGTGGAAAAAAGTTTAAATATTCCCGCGGTTAAAACCTTAGAAACGCTCGGCGTGGCAACAGGTGCTTCCTATATGAAAAAACTTGGTTTGGATATCGATAAGGAAGATCTTTCCCTTGCGCTTGCTTTAGGGGGCATGAAAAACGGTTTCACTTTAAAAGATATGCTTTCAGCGTATGCAACTTTACCAAACGGCGGCGTTTATGAGCAAGGAAGATTTATTTCAGAAATCCGCATCAACGGCGTACGCGTCTACAAGCGAGAACGTAAAAAACGACAGATTTTTTCCGAAGAAAGCACCTATTTAATGACCAACATTTTACAATCGACCGCAAAAACAGGGACTGCGAAAAAGTTACGCAGCCTGCCCTTTGATATTGCCGCAAAAACGGGTACGGTCGGTACAAGCAACGGAAACACGGATGCCTATGCGGTATCCTATACGACAAAAGACAGCGTTGCCGTTTGGTTAGGAAACCCTGATAACCGTTATATCAAGCACACGGGAGGCAGCTTGCCGTGTAATCTTTTATTGCAAATTAACGAATATCTTTATGAATCCTATACAAAAAAAGACGTGCCTATTCCTCATTTTGCCGCGCCCAAAAACGTTTCTTTTATCGACCTTGATAAAACGGTATATTATGACACGCATAGTTTGGTTCTTGCCGATAAAAACGCCCCCGCCGAAGCGACCTTGCGGGAGTTGTTTAAAAATAGCGCAATCCCTTTAAAACAAAGCGATTCATTTAGCAATCCACATATGGATTCCCCTACGATTTCCCTGCAAAAAGACGGTGTTTATATACAATTCCCAAAAACCGCGTCCAAATATTATGAATACAAAATTATCCGCAGTGATTATGCGACGCATAACACTTTATATTTTGGAGAGAACCCAAAAACCTTCAAAGATGATTCTTTAAAAACGGAAACCACCTACGTTTACGAGATTATCCCCTATTATAAAGGAATTGCAGGAGAAAAAATCACTTTGCCTGCCGTTACGACCAAAGAGCCTATTTTAAATGAAAAGGAACAAACCATCATTGAAAAAGAATGGTGGGGGTATTGAAAAAGGCGCAGCCAACAAGCTGCGCCTTTAAATATTGATTCTCAAAGGGTGATACGTTCTATTGATTCAAACGCTTCAGCAATCAAGCCTTCCACGTCCAGTTTCGCTTCTTCCTTTAAAATATCGGAAATTTTCGGACGAATTGCGGGATAATCGGGTAAAAATACCGTGCAACAATCTTCAAAGGGTAAAATCGACGTTTCATACGTACCCATTTTTACCGAGCGGTCGATAATTTCATTTTTGTCAAACCCGACAAGCGGACGAAGTACGGGCAACGTTTCTACGACCGAGTTGGAAGAAGTCATTCCTTCGATCGTTTGGCTGGCAACTTGACCCAGACTCTCACCCGTAATCAAGCACAGTGCCCCTATCCGCTTTGCATGGAGTTCCGCGATTCTATACATGAAACGGCGCAACAGCGTAATCATAAAATCAGGACGGCATTTTTCGTGGATTGCTTCTTGGATATGGGTAACCTTTACCGTATACAAATGGGTACCGCAGGTATATTCCGATAAAATTTTTGCAAGCTCCACTACTTTTTCTTTTGCCTGTAAATTTGTATAAGGATAGCTGTGGAAATGCAAACAATCGACGTTCATACCACGTTTTGCCATCATATGCCCCGCCACAGGACTGTCAATGCCGCCCGAAAGCAACAATAAGCCTTTTCCTGCCGTTCCGACGGGCATTCCGTTTGCCCCTTCGATATATTCCCCAAAAACAAGCGCAAGCCCATTTTCGCGAATATCCACTCGCACGCTAAACGAAGGCGTATGTACATCCACGCGAAGCGCGCCCTTTGCATACGCAAGCAATCTTGCGCCAAGCTCTTTGCTGATTTCTACCGAAGTTAAGGGATATTTCTTATCGCCGCGATGGGATTCTACCTTAAAAGTACCGCTTTCTCGCGCCACAAGCTTTGCCGCTTCAAACAACGAATCCATATCCGACGAAGTTTCATACGCCAAGCTCATGGTATGCAAGCCGAACACCTTTTTCAGCTTTTCCATGATCGTTTCCGCATCTTCTTCGGCAAAATTTTGCACCAAATACCGACCGTTTTGATGAATTAACTCGCAATCGATTTGCTTGATTGCGCGACGAAGATTCGTCTCAAACGCGCGTTCAAAAAAGCCTCTATTTTTGCCTTTTAAATATATTTCAGAATAGCGAATAATAATTACTTTTTTCATTTTATTTCATTTTTCGCGCCAAATCCTGCGCAACTCCGTTTAAAATTTCTATTCCTTTTACAACTTCTTCTTCCGTTGTCTTTTCTGAAAAACTGATACGCAACACGCCGTCAGCCGTTTTTTCGTCATAGCCGCACGCAAGAATCACGCGGCTATAACGCAACTTTGCGTTCGAAGAGCATGCCGAGCCAGTCCCAATCAATAAGCCTTTATCTCTGCACATGTGTTGCAAAATCTCTCCACGTAAACCCGCCGCCGCAAGCGTCAAAATGTACGGAGAACCGTTTTCGGGGGATAAACGGGTAAAAAGCGTTTTATTTAACCCATTCCAAAACATTTCTTTGTACGTTTTTAATCGCTCGTTATCCGCTTTTAAGGTGGAGAATTTTTCTTCCGCCGCGTATTCAAATTGTTTAATCCCGAACGTATTTTCCGTGCCGCTTCTCTTGCCCGATTCCTGACCACCGCCGATTAAATAGGGCGGTAACGTAAGCGATTTACGCTTTATCAACCCGCCGACTCCCTTTAAACCGCCGATTTTATGCGCGCTGACGGAATATAAATCCACTTCTTTGGCAAGCTTAAAGGACAGTTTTCCGTATGCTTGTACGCCGTCGCTGTGAAAGATCACACGCGGATTTTTTTGCTTAACGAGCTTTGCAATCGAATTGACGTCGTTAATCGAGCCAAGCTCGTTATTCACGTGCATTACAGAAACAAAACTCGTTTTTTCGTCAATCAATGCAAGTAATTTTTGAACGTTGACCGTGCCGTCTTGGTTCAGCGGCGCAAAACGCGGTTCGGCAATTCCCCTTGTCTTTAACTCGGTAAAAGGCGCGTAAACAGCGGAATGTTCCCCCATGGTCGTTACCGCATTTCCGCGGCGCGCAAAAGAAAAAATGGCTTGATTATCCGACTCCGTACCACAGGAAGTAAAAATCCATTCAAACGCATTTTCGTCGGCTATCTTTGAAAGCAAAACGGAGCGCGCTTTTTTAAGCTCGCTCTGCATTGCGTACCCTTCCTGATACATTGCGGAAGGATTATAAAATTTTTCTTCGGCATATTCCCGCGCGCGGTCGAACGCCGACATAGACGGCTTTGTCGTAGCCGCATTGTCCAAATAAATCATGCTTGTTGTTGTTTTTTCTTCTTTTCCTGCATTACGTAATCGCTTTCAAGGGCAGTACGCTTTGCATAGCGCAAAATATGCATCAATAAAGTTTCGCGACATTCCAACACGTATAATTTCTTGCCGTAATTTTCGATAAGAATATACATAAAGAACTTGTCGTCGAACGTTTCCGAGTTTTGCGTACAAATGACTTCTTTTACCGTAGGATCGGCTTTGAAACGATCGTAGCTGGGATTGTCAACGTCCCCGATTTGAATAATCTCCGCACAGTCAAAACGAGTCAACAGTTTTCTTTTGTTTACGTTGAAAACTTTTGCGATACGCAATTCGCCGCTAACAAAAATATAATCATAGCTGACGTTAATACGTCTTTTTATACGCCCAAAAATGAACCAGCAAAGCATAAATACCGCGCCTTGCATACCGCAGAAGCCGTAAAGGAAACGTCCCATATAATACTGTTCTTTAATTTCTTCGGCATTTTCTACGCCCGACAACGAACCTATGCTCCAAGGGAAATTAAGCAAAAACAAAACGAGCAAAATAATCCCAAGAATCAAGAATATCATGGAAAATATATGCAAAATTTTATATTTCCTTTCCCCTTTCTTTTTGTTATGCACTACGGCGCTTTCTTCATAAAAAACGTCCATATCTTTCTTCCTTTTCTGTTTATTTAAATTTCAAACGTACCTTCGTAGACCGTCTTGACGTTACCGCTAAGCTCCACTTCGCCGTCCGAATGATAATTTACCGTCAAATCACCGCCGCGAAGTTTTACCGTAACGTTCGTATCCTTTTCGCAATAGCCTGCAAGCACCGCCGCGACAACCGCCGCACATGCCCCCGTACCGCAAGCCCAAGTTTCACCGCTGCCGCGTTCCCAAACGCGCATCTTTAAGGTTACCTTATTGACAACGCGGATAAATTCCGTATTGATTCCCTCAGGGAAATATTCGCAATTTTCAAATTCAGGTCCAACAACGGGTACGTTTACAGCGTCTACTTTATCGCAAAATACTACACAGTGGGGATTCCCTACGTTTACCAGTGTTATATCATATTCGTTTCCGCCGATAATCGCCTTTTTGCCTACGATTTGCTTTTCCTTCCATACGCAAGGAATTTTCGCGCCTTCAAGCTCCGCTTTGCCTAAATTAACGCTTGCCGTGTTTACTTTACCGCTAAACGGGTATACCTTAACGTCTTTTACGCCCGTCGCCGTTTCGATCTTCATATCGTTTTTGCAAACAATACCTTTTTCATAGAGATATTTCCCTACGCAACGAATCGCGTTCCCGCCCGTAGGCGCTTCCCGTCCGTCGCGGTTAAAGATACGCATTTTCGCGTCCGCTACGTCCGACGTTTCAATAAGCACAATCCCGTCGCCGCCGATTCCGTAATGCGGCAAAACGTAGTTGACTGCAATCGATTCGGGACAGGTGATTTTTCCGTCGCGGTTATCGAAAACGATATAATCGTTTCCGCACGATTGCATTTTGGTAAAGTTCAATTTCAATTTCTCGCTCCGCAAAGCGTTAATGTCTACAAGCTCGGTATTGTCTTCGGTAAATTTACTTGCAATAATATCCGCAAGCGCGTTTGCCGTATCAAGCGCCGTAAGCACCGTGATACCCAGCAAAATCGCATGATGATGCAAACGAATGAAGTCGTTGATCGATTCCATATCCGTCTTACCCGTATATACTACGTAATCGATTTTTCCTTCGTCCATCAGCTTAATTACGGAATCGGTAGCAGAGAGTCTATCTACGATTTGACAATCAATTCCCAAATCGTTGATTACCTGCGCAGTACCCTTCGTTGCGTACATGGTACAGCCTAAATCCCCAAACTTCTTCGCGATCGTCAATACGTCAAGCTTGTCTTGATCGTTTACCGTCATATACACGCCAACGGGACGGCGTTCCGACGGATGGCACATTTTAAAGCCAGCCGATACAAGCCCTTTAAACATTGCTTCTTCGAACGTTTTCCCGATACCTAAAACTTCGCCCGTCGATTTCATTTGCGGACCGAGCTGCGAGTTTACGTCGTTAAGCTTTTCAAAGCTAAATACGGGCACTTTTACCGCAACGTACGGCGAAGACGGGTACAAGCCCGTACCGTAGCCGAGTTTCTTCAATTTTTCTCCTACGATAATCTTCGTTGCTAGCTCTACCATCGGCACGCCCGTTACCTTGGAAATATACGGCACGGTACGCGAAGCGCGGGGATTTACTTCGATTACGTAAAGCTGACCGCGATAAATCAAGTACTGAATATTGATAAGCCCTTTCGTTTTAAGCTCCAACGCAAGCTGCGTGGAAACCTCGATAATACGTTCGAGCATAACGTCGTCGAGATTGTACGGCGGATATACCGCAATCGAGTCTCCCGAGTGAATACCCGTACGTTCGATATGCTGCATAATACCCGGAATTAAAACGTCTTTTCCGTCGGAAATCGCGTCTACTTCCAGCTCCGTACCCATCAAATATTTATCGCAAAGTACGGGGTTTTCAATGCCTTGCGCCAAAATAACGTCCATATATCTGCATACGTCTTCTTGCGTAAACGCAATCGTCATATTTTGACCGCCGATTACGTAAGAGGGACGAAGTAATACGGGATATTCCAGCTTCTCCGCCGCCGCAAGCGCTTCTTCCTTCGTCATAACCGTGATTGCCTTCGGACGGGGAATGGAATATTTTTCAAGCAACGCTTCGAAACGTTCTCTATCTTCTGCTCTATCAACGCTATCCGCGGACGTACCGAGAATACGAATCCCGTGCGTGTTGAAATATGCGCAAAGATTGATTGCCGTTTGTCCGCCGAACGTAATGATAACGCCGTACGGTTTTTCTACGTCTAAAACGTGTTGAACGTCTTCGGGCGTCAACGGCTCGAAATACAGTCTATCCGCCGTGTCAAAGTCGGTGGAAACCGTTTCGGGATTGTTGTTGATAATAACAACCTCGTAGCCCAGTTCTTTCAACGTCCAAACACAATGCACGGAAGAATAGTCGAATTCAATCCCCTGACCGATACGAATCGGACCTGAACCGATAACAACAATGCGCTTTTTCTCGCTTCTATCCACGAACGGCTTCGCTTCGTCGTGTTCATGCGGATCAAAAGTCGAATAGAAATAAGGCGTTTTTGCAGGGAATTCCGCCGCGCAGGTGTCTACCATTTTATAGGCAACCTTCTTTCTATACGGAATCTTTTGACCGCTCATAGCGGAAATGTCCTTATCGAGATAGCCTAAGCGTTTCCCTTCTTCGTACAGCTCACGCGTGAGCTTTTCCGTTGCAAGACGCGCTTCATAAGCAATCAAATTTTTAAATTTATTCAAGAACCAACGGTCGATTTTGGTAATATTGAACACTTCGTCAACCGATACGCCTTTTTTGAGCGCCGCATAGACAACGAAGATTCTCTCGTCCGTCTTTTCAGGTAATTTCGCAAGCAATTCTTCTTTCGTCGAATGCAGGAATTTCTTATAATTAAAGGTACTCGTAGAAATTTCCGCGCCGCGTACCGCTTTCATCATTGCCATTTCAAAGGAAGTACCGATCGACATAACTTCCCCCGTCGCTTTCATTCTCGTACCAAGCTCGCGCTTTGCATACAAGAATTTATCAAACGGCCATTTGGGCATTTTTACAACGAGATAGTCGATTGTCGGTTCGAAACAAGCGTACGTATTCCCCGTAACGTCGTTGACAATCTCGTCAAGCGTATAGCCAAGCGCTATTTTTGACGTAACCTTTGCAATCGGGAAGCCCGTTGCTTTCGAAGCGAGCGCAGAAGAACGGCTTACGCGGGGATTTACTTCGATAACCGAATATTCAAAGGAATCGGGATTGAGCGCAAACTGTACGTTACACCCCCCTTCAATACCAAGCTCGGTAATAATCGAAAGCGCCGCCGTGCGCAACATAGTATATTCTTTATTCGAAAGAGTAACCGCAGGCGCAACAACAATAGAGTCCCCTGTGTGAATCCCAACAGGATCGACGTTTTCCATAGAGCATACCGTCAAGCAGTTTCCCATACAGTCGCGAATAACTTCGAATTCGATTTCTTTCCAACCCGCGATATATTTTTCAATCAACACCTGCGTAATGGGAGAAAGCATCAAGCCGTTGTGCGAAATAAGGCGAAGTTCTTCTTCGTTATACGCAACGCCGCCGCCTGCGCCGCCAAGCGTGTACGCAGGACGAATGATTACGGGATAACCAAGCTTGTCCGCGATTGCAACGCATTCCTCTACCGTATAAGCAATATCGGACGGTACGCAAGGCTGATGAATCTTTTCCATGGTTTCCTTGAAAAGTTCTCTATCTTCCGAACGATCGATCGCGTCCAGCTTCGTACCGATCAGCTTAACGCCGTGCGCGTCCAAAAAGCCCGATTTTGCAAGCTTGCAACCCATAGTAAGCCCCGTTTGTCCACCCAAGGAGGCAAGCAAGCTGTCGGGTTTTTCCTTTAAAATAATTCTCTTTAAGCTTTCTTCCGTTAAAGGTTCAAGATAGATTTCATCTGCAAGCGCGCGATCCGTCATGATTGTTGCGGGGTTGGAGTTGCAAAGAACTACGTTAATCCCCTCGCTTTTCATAACACGGCAAGCCTGCGCACCGGCATAGTCGAATTCCGCCGCCTGACCGATAACGATCGGACCTGATCCGATTACCAATACTTTTTTAATATCACTTCTTTTAGGCATTTTCTTTCTCCTTTTTCATAAGCGTAAAGAATTTTTCATAGATAGGATTGACGGGAACGCCAATACTGCAACATTCGGGCGTAAACTGTACGCCGAACGCGTTCTGCGCCGCATAGTCGAGCCCTTCGCAAGAACCGTCGTTGACGTTTACAAAGCTAATTTCGCCGTCTTTTACGGAATTTGCAACTACTTCATAACCGTGGTTTTGCGTAGAAACGTACACCTTGCCGCATTTCGTGCATTTCACAGGTTGATTGCCACCGCGGTGTCCGTATTTCTGTTTCTTCGTTTCTGCGCCCATGGCAAGTGCAAGAAGCTGATACCCAAGCCCCATACCGAAAATCGGTTTTTTGCCGAGCAGCTTTTTAATTTCGTCAATAATCGCGACGTTTTCCGCAGGATTGCCCGCACCGTCCGAAAGAACGATTCCGTCAACGCCGCTCGAAAGCAGTTCTTCCGCAGTGGTATCAGCAGGGAAGGTCATTACGTTACAGCCCTGTTCTACAAGGTTAGAAATCGCGCTGTATTTTGCGCCGAAATCCCAAAGCGCAACCGTATAGCAAGGATTTTCAGCCGCAAAATAGCCCTTTTCCTTTCCGCAAACGGTTTGCGTTGCGTTTTCTATTTTGTATGCCGCTATATCCGCAAGCTTTTCTTCCGTCAACGGCTTGTCGCTGATGCGCGCATTCATTGCCCCTTCTTCGCGCAGGATCTTTGTCAGCTCACGCGTGTCCACGCCGTAGATGCCGACTACGCCCTGTTCTTTTAAATATTCGTCAAGCTTGCCTTCGCTACGGAAGTTGGAAGGTTCGTCGCAAATTTCGCGAACCACGTACGCAGAAACCCATGCGCGATTGCTTTCCGCATCACAGCGCATTACGCCGTAATTCCCGATTAAAGGGAACGTTTGCACGATAATTTGTCCATAATTAGAGGGATCGGTCAACGTTTCTACGTATCCGACCATGTTGGTAGAAAATACGAGTTCGCCCGTGAGTTCCCCCGCCGCGCCAAAGCGGTAGCCTTGGAACGTTCTGCCGTTTTGCAACGTTAAATACACCTTTTTCTTTGTCATACAATTACCTTCCGTCGTAATTTTTTATTCTTAATTCTATTATGCAGCCGAAAAAATAAAAAATAAGACTGATTTAAAAAAATCAGTCTTGTGCAATATCAAACAAATTAGAAAAAACGGAAAAATGAACATTGCCGAAAGAAAATAAATCTTCCGCCGCAAAATTCAAACCGTTTTTTTTCATTGTCGTATCTTTTGAAATCTTATACATTTTAACACCTGCACATTTCTATATATTATAGCACGAGCGCACCCATTTGTCAACGATACGAACGCTTCTTTTTAAAGAAATCTTTAAAAATATTTTTCATTTCAAAAATTATACGGAAAGCGTAGTAACCGCTCTTGCCGAATAATTACCATTCCCTAATAAAATCCGCAAGCAAATTTCTTCCGCGTCAAGAAAATCTTTAAAAAATCCGTCCGTAGTCGGCGTTATTCGACCGTCTTCGTATAAAACGAAAGCTTTATTCCCCGAAAGCAAAGTCAATTTGACTGCGCGGGATTCTTCCGCGTATTCGGTAGCGGCTATCGCGTATAAAATACTCTCAACGTTCAAAGTCCCCTTTTGCAAGTCTTCTTTAATCCTTTGCGCCCCGACAATAGAAGACGCTACCGAGCGGGAAACGCGTTTTGAAATCCCCCCGACCGCTTCGCAGGCAAAACGTTTTCCCTTCGCCCCCAAAGCAAGCATATTGCAAATGCGAACGGCAAGTTCATGCAAGGCTTTGGCAAATTTTTTATATTCGGAATCGGGTACGTCTATGCGGTAATTCCCTGCGCAACCGTTCGCCAAAATACAAACGGTATCGTTGGGGGAAGATACGCCGTCTACGTTCAATAAATTAAAGGTTTCCTTGGTTTCCGCAAGCAACGCACGCTGTAACATTTCAGGAGAAATATTCACGTCCGTCGTAAGCAAAATCAAGGTCGTCGCCATGTTCGGGCAAACGTGCTTGCCGCCTTTGAACATTGCCCCCAGCCGACAGGGATAATAATCCCCAAGCAAAAACGTAGCGGAAAGCTGCGTAGCTGGTTCATTCTCCGAAGAAAATGCCTTTATCGCGCTTTCTTCGTGTATGGCGTCTTGCCCAAGTTCCCCTACAAGCGACGGTAAAACGCTTTCCAAGTCCGTTATATCAAAGGAATTTCCTATTCTGCCCGTTGAACAAAAAAGAATTTCGTCCGTAGAAATTTTCGCATACTGTCCAACGACGGAGCAAATATTCCGTGCCAACTTTTCGCCGTTATCCGCATACGTCAGTGCGTTTCCGCTATTGACGAATACACCGCGCGCATAACCGCTTGCAAGATGCTTTTTCGTGATATAAACGGGTGCGGTAGGCTTTACACTGACGGCACAAACGCCCGCTGCGGAACAACGGCGCTCGGAAAGTAAAAGGGTATAGCCTTTTTCCGCTCCGTCCTCGCCGCGTTCGCAAAGCCCATTTATTTTAAAACCTTTCGGCGCGCACACCCCGAAGTTTTCAACTCCTTGTTCGTTGGATAACTCGTTTTTCATTCCTTTTCTTCCCTATTATCCGCAAAACGGATATACGATTGCACCACGATTTCCTCACGCTCGTTATAGCCCTGTACAAAAAAGCCGCCGTCTTCCGCGCTCTTTCTATAAAAACGTAGCGTTTCCCCTTCCTTGCATTGTCTTACGTAAGAAATAGAAAACTTTTTAAGCTGAGATGCGGCAAGCTCCGCAACGGAAAAACAGTTAAAGCAATAATCAGCGTAACGGGTATTGTTTACGTGCATATTATGGTCATATTCCGAATTCGCTATCGTCAGCGTAAAGCGCAGTTCCCCTTCTTCTTTTACAAACGTGGAGATTTTCCATTGAACGTTTTCCAACACTTTCGCCGTGTTGTACGTGGAATAATCCTGATTGTCGATCATTTTCGATTGCAAAAGCTTCCCTTTTTTCATATCGATTAAGCACCAACGAGAGGAAGCGTTGATTTGCGGAACGCCCGTTTTAGAAAGAAATTGATACTCTCTGCCAAAAATGACGTGCGTGGGAGGCGTGGGCCAAGTTTTTACCGTTACGCGTTCTCCAAGCCGTATCGGAGTTAAAAACTCACAGCAAATATTCGTAACCATAAAGGCATAGCCTTTCCCTTTTACGTACTCGTAACCAAAACCCAACTCGTCCGCGCTGGAACACGCCACTTCCTCCATCAAGGAAAGGACAACGGACGGCTTGATTACGTCGTTAAAATCAACGTCGCAGTATTTAATTGAAAAATTTTGTATATGTTCGTAAACTTCCATGCATTTATTATACTATTTTTAATCAAAAATGTCAATGACCGCTATGTGGTTTTTTTGAAAAAAATAGACCGAGTTTCCCTTTGTCGAATTATGTGAAAAATATTTTAACCCCCGTCCGTTTTTTGTATTTTTTTACCGTTATTATATTGACATATTTTTCTTTATGTGATATAATAATCTCGTAGACATAATTCTAAGGATTTCCTTTAATTTAAAGGCTTTCCTTTTTGTAGTCTATCTGGCATAACATTAGTATGTCTGACAAAAAATATAAAAGGAGAACACTTATGGACGAGATGGAAAACCTCCCCATGGAAGACGAAACGCTTACGGGCGGCGAAGAACAAAACTTCGACATTAGCTCCGACCTTATCCGCGGACACATCAACACCATCATTTTACGCAGTTTATACGACGGCGATAAATACGGCTATGAGATCATCAGCGAGATTGAAAAGAAAAGCGGCGGAATGTATACTTTGAAACAGCCCACTCTTTACAGTGCGTTGAAACGTCTTGAAAAGGAACGCTACGTTACTTCCTATTACGGCGATTATTCTAACGGCGGCAGAAGAAAATATTTCTCCCTTACCGACCTTGGAAGACAAACCACTAGACAAAATCTTTCGGAATGGGAATATTCCCGTACCATTATTGATAGCTTGATTTCAGACGGAGAAGCGCATTACGATTTCTCTTTCATTACCGATAAGCAAGCGGAGCTCAATGAATTAAAGCGTTCCCTTGCCGCACGCGAAAACGCTTTGGAAGAAGAAAAAAGCGCTTTGAAAGCTATGCGCAACGAATTACAGCGCGAACGCTCTCTACTTTCCACGCAAAGTTCTTCCCTTTCTTCTCAAAAATCGGATATCAATGAATTAAAAGAGAAAATTTCGTCGCAAAAAGCCGAACTGGAAGCAAAAGAAACGTCTTTAAGCGAAAAACAAGGCGTAATCGACGCGAAAGAACTCGAGCTGTCCGAAAAGGAACAGGCTATCGACGAAGCGCGCGAAGAGCTTCTTCGTCAAAGCGAAGAAATCTCTCGTTTACAGGCACTTTTAGATGAACAAGCCGCGTTGGTTACTGAAAAGGAAACCCTTTTAAATCATCAAAGCAACGAGCTGGAACAAGCCAAAACCTCCCTGCTTGCTTTGGAAGAACAGTCCAAGCTTCTTTCCGAGCAATCGGCAAACAGCGAAGAATTGCAAGCAGCAAAAGAAGAACTTATTGATTTACAAGCGGAGCTTGAAGACAAGAAAAATACGATCCTTTCTTTAAATAGCGCGATTACCGCGCAAGAAAGCACGATTTCTTTCTTGAAAAACGAACGCGAGAACAAGGAAAAAGAATTCTTCAACCGCTCCATCGAATTACAAGCACAGCAAGCGCAAATCGACGCTTTACGCGCAAAACTCGACGAAGAAAAGAAGCTCGCGGAAGAACAATCCGCCCAAACAAGCGAGTGGAAAGCTACCTTGGAAGCCCGCGAAACGGAATTATTTGAACGCGAAAAAGCATTATCCGAGCGCTTAGAAAATATGAAGAACTCCGAAGAAGATGCCACGTCTGCTTTTGCGGAAATCGAATCGAGCCGTAACGCCCTTGAAGCGGAACGACTTGCTTTGGAAGAAAAACGTGCGGAGCTTCAAAATCAGTTAGAAACGTTAGAAGTAGAAAGAAACACCCTTCGTGGCGACAACGAAGCGCTTGAAAGTGCCCGTGAAGCGTTTGAAAACGAAAAACACGAATTACAATTATTGCAAGAAGCCCTTCGCATTGAGCGTGAAGACATTGATAAAAAGGCTTACGAAGTTACGCAACAGGAATATTCTCTTGCGGAACAGCGTTTAAACCTTGAAAACAAACAATCTCAAACGTCGGCTTCCTCCGAAGAAATCCAAAGGCAAATCACCGATTTGGAAGTCCGTGAAGACAATTTCTATAAAAACAGCAAAAAATTGCAAGACGATTTGGTTACCTTGCAACAGCAGCAAAAAGAGCTTGCCGCAAGACAAGCCATTTACAATCAGCAACAGCTTGATTTTATTACCCGCAAAAATGCACTTGCTTCGCAACAGTTTGATTTTGCCGATAAACTCGCGTCGTATAACGCGCAAGTAAAACTTTTTAACGAAAACCTTGAAAAGCTTGAAAAGGAACGCGCGGAATTCAATACAGAAAAACAACTGCACGAAGAACACGTTCATGATTTGGAAACCGCTAAAAAAGCGCTCGAAGAAGAAAAAACGAAGTTTGAACAAGAAAAAGTTGTTTTCCTCAACGAGAAAATGGAAGCGCAAAAGAAAGCCATCGAGGATAATTCGGGACTGCAAATGCGTATCTCCGAGCTTCAGGAACGGGAAAACGCTTTACTGCAAAGAGAGCGTTATATCAACGAACGCTACCGTGAAATCAATTCTCGCCCTGCACACTCCGCTTTCTATAATGAAATGCACTCCCCTTACGGTTATCCTGCATATCAACAACAGCCCACACAGCCGCAAAGCGAAACCGTTCCCACAAATTTACAAGAACGCGCGCAGGCTGACGGTATTCGATTGAATATAGTAGGCGCAAACCAAGGCTACGGCTATCCCCAACAGCAAGCTATGCAAGAACCTGCATATACTTCCCTTACAAACAAAAAGAATAACGGTTTTTATAACGTTGGACTTACTTTGTTTAAAGCGGCTATGCTTATCTTTTGCATCATTGCTTTTGAAAGCTTGATCGTCTTTTTCGTTAAGAATCAACTGGGCGTATCCGCCGCTTATCCCGCAATCGCATTCGGCATAGGATTTATAGGATTTATCGTATGCGCAATTCTTTATGCGACTGGTTATAAGCCTCACGTAAGAAGAAAAAAACGCCCTACCTACCTTTTAACAGCGACGTTGATTTTTGTCATTACCGTTATCCTTGCGACAATGATCGCCGTTTACTGTAAAGCGCAAATCTCTAATCCTAAAGAACTTTTTGCTTACGTTCTTGTTCCTATTATTTATCTATTAAATATTCTTTTCTTTGCAGTGTTCTATTACTGCTTCTCAAAAAGAAACTCCGATAAATAAGCATTCTAAAACCCGTCTCCGTTAAAGAGACGGGTTTTGTTTCACGTGAAAGTTTTAAATATTTATTCCCTACTTTTCAAACCTTCATTTTTCCTTATTTTGAAAGGGATTCAGCCGTTTTAAAATTTTTTCAACTTTTTCCCAAAAAAGGGTTGACGAACGACTGTTTATTTGCTATAATATCACAGTAAAAGTTACGTTTGCGTTTATCCTTGCTTTCTGTTCCTTTTACACTCCATAACCGAATAAAGGCACGGAGGCGTAGCTCAGTTGGTTAGAGCGCTACCTTGACGCGGTAGGTGTCGGAGGTTCGCGCGAGCAACGCAGTTGCGACACTTTGGCGCTTTGCGCCAATTCCCTCTCGCGTCCACCACAATTACAATTTCATAAACACACGGAGGCGTAGCTCAGTTGGTTAGAGCGCTACCTTGACATGGTAGAGGTCGGAGGTTCGAGCCCTCTCGCGTCCACCACCCCAACCCCGATATTTTTTCTGTATCGGGGTTATTTTGTTAAAAAGGAGATATAATATGGAAAACAAGCAAAACTCTATCAAAAAAGCATTAAAAATTATCGGTCCTATTCTTGCAGTTATCGGACTCGCATTAACAATCGTTGGTTTCGTCAACTTTTTCACCACCTTAGGCGACAACAGCTTTCCAAAACTCTTCTTCCTCTCCTTTATCGGTTTGCCTTTGCTTGGCATTGGCACAGGTATTACTTTCACGGCATTCCGCCAAGAAATTAGCAGATATTACGTAAAAGAAACTGCGCCTATACTTAATCAAGCAGCAAAAGATATTGCTCCCGCAATCCAAACCATGACCAATGCCGTTAAAGAAGGACTGACGGAGAAAGTTGTTTGCTCTTGCGGTAAAGAAAATGATTTTACCGATAAATACTGCACGGAATGCGGCACGCCCCTTGTCCCCCTTTGCCCTAAATGTAACGCAGTTCTTGAAAAAGATGCCAAATTCTGCGATCAATGCGGTGAAAAACTTTAAACCTTCAACTTTATGCATGATAAAAGGCTTGTACATACTGTACAAGCCTTTTCCTTTTAGTTAATCAAATGCTTACGCTTTCATGCCTTCTTCGATAGCAACCGCAACCGCTACCGTAGCACCAACCATAGGGTTGTTACCCATACCGATCAAGCCCATCATTTCTACGTGAGCAGGAACGGACGAAGAACCTGCAAATTGTGCGTCGGAGTGCATTCTACCCATCGTATCCGTCATACCATAAGAAGCAGGACCTGCCGCCATGTTATCAGGATGCAACGTTCTACCCGTACCGCCGCCGCTTGCAACGGAGAAGTACTTCACGCCGTTTTCATTACACCATTTTTTGTACGTACCTGCAACGGGGTGTTGGAATCTCGTGGGGTTGGTCGAATTACCGGTTATGGATACGCCAACGTTTTCAAGCTTCATGATTGCAACGCCTTCGGGTACGGAATCCGCGCCATAGCATTTAACTTTTGCTCTGTCGCCCATCGAGAAAGGCTTTTCATAAACAACTTCTACCGTTTCCGTAGCGGGGTTGAATTCCGTTTCAACGTACGTAAAGCCGTTGATTCTGGAAATGATATACGCCGCGTCTTTACCAAGACCGTTCAATACAACGCGAAGGGGGTTTTGTCTAACTTTATTTGCGTTCAATGCAATCGAAATCGCGCCTTCCGCAGCCGCAAAAGATTCGTGTCCTGCAAGGAAACAGAAGCATTCCGTTTCATCGGAAAGGAGCATTGCGCCAAGGTTTCCGTGGCCAAGACCGACCAAACGGTTTTGCGCAACCGAGCCGGGAATACAGAACGCTTGCAAGCCTTCGCCGATTGCAGCAGCAGCTTCCGAAGCCTTCTTGCAACCCTTCTTAATTGCAATCGCCGCGCCTACGGTGTAAGCCCAAACTGCGTTTTCAAAGCAAATAGGCTGACCAGCACGAACGATTTTATCACAATCTACGCCCTTGGAAAGGCAAATCTCTCTACATTCTTCAATGGAAGAAATACCATATTGAGCCAAAACGCCGTTGATTTTTTCAACTCTTCTTTCATAACCTTCAAATAATGACATATGCTTGTCCTCCTATTACTCTTTACGAGGGTCGATGAATTTCACAGCGCCCTGTTCGGTAGAGAATCTACCGTAACGTCCCATAGCCTTCTTGTACGCTTCGTTGGGTTCCATACCTTTCTTGATGAAATCGGTCATCTTGCCAAGCGAAACGAATTCGTAGCCGATAACTTCATTTGCAGCGTCAAGCGCAAGACGGGTAACGTAACCTTCTGCCATTTCAAGGTATCTAACGCCTTTTTGAAGGGTGGAATTCATCGTACCTACCTGCGAACGGTGGCCTTTACCAAGGTCTTCAAGACCTGCGCCGATTGCAAGACCGTCGTCAGAGAACGCGGATTGCGATCTTCCGTATACGATTTGCAAGAACAACTCTCTCATAGCCGTATTGATAGCGTCGCAAACAAGGTCGGTATTGAGTGCTTCCAAAGGCGTTTTGCCAGGCAAAATTTCAGCAGCCATTGCCGCAGAATGGGTCATCCCCGAGCAGCCGATCGTTTCAACGAGCGCTTCCTGAATGATACCCTGCTTAATGTTTAAGCTGAGCTTACAAGCACCCTGTTGAGGCGCACACCAACCGATACCGTGCGTAAAGCCGCTGATATCTTTGATTTCTTTCGCATGAACCCACTTGCCTTCTTCGGGAATAGCCGCGTTTTCATGTTTTGCAACGCCTGCGCCTTTCGCAACGCAGTACATCTGTGCAACATCTTGTGATATTGTCATTGTGAAATTCCTCCAAAAAAATTTTTCTCAAATTTATATCCGTGTCTTATAAGACACCTTACCAAATATTAGTATAACACATCTTTCCAAAAATTTCAACTGCCCAAACGAAATTTTTTGTCATTTTTAGGAAAAATTTAAGCAAATACTACTATTTTCGTCCAAAAAAATAGTAAATAAAGAACGGCAGCCACTCGCCGCCGCTCCTACAACCATTTTTTTCAATCCAAAAAATCCTCCGAACGAAGTTTTGCGCGCAACTTTTCAATGGCGTGTTTTTCAATGCGCGATATATACGAACGTGAAATTTTTAATACGTTTGCAACCTCCCTTTGCGGCAAAGGAATTCCCCCCTTTAACGCATAACGCAAACAAACAATCGTATATTCCCGTTCGCTCAAAATTCCTTTGATTTGCTCTAAAAGCTTTTCCCTTTGCACCGATCGTTCCACCTGTGCAAATACGCAATCTTCCTTTTCAAAAAGTAAATCCATAAGCGTAAGCTCGTTCCCATCTTTATCCATCCCCACAGGCTCGGATAAAGAAAGAATATTTTTATGCTTTTTATTCGCACGAATCAACATCAAAATCTCGTTTTCAATACATCGAGCCGTATAGGTTGCAAGCGAAGTACCGTGCTCTGATTTATACGTGCCGATCGCCTTTATAAGCCCTATGCTCCCCACCGAAATTAAATCGTCCGTTTCCGCCGCGCCCGTATATTTTTTTACGATATGCGCCACCAAACGCATATTATGCTTGATCAACAACTCTTTCGCCCTCTTATCTCCTTTCGCGGCCAAAGAAAGATAATATTCCTCATCTACTTTGGATAAAGGCTTCGGAAAAGAGTTCTTCGTCCCGATGCTCCCCGTAAAAAATACAATTTTACCTAGTATCGCCCAAATAAAGTCCAAAAACATACGCAACGCCTTCCTTTTATGCATATTTGCGTCCTTACGCATGTTTATCCTATGTTTTTGACAGTTTGTACTATGCAAATTTTTTTATCAATAATTTCAGCAACCCATAAAGTACTACGCCTGCCGTAATTATTGTGTTTAACATAGTTATATCAGCTAAATTATGCCAGACATATGTATTATATCTAACATAATACCTGCTTTTTTAAGCAAAAAAGAAAGGAAATCTACCATTATGCGTAGATTTCCTTAGATTTTAAAGGGATTTGAGTCTGTCTGTAAGCCGAGTTCTGTCGTGTACGGTCATTTATCTAGGCTTGCCGTTGCCGACAAGCTCAAGCGATATTCACGGTATTCCGTCGGACGGACAGCCCTATTGACGGAAACCCAATCTTGCAGCGGGTGGGGTTTACATGGCATACCGTGTTACCACAGTATCGGTGAGCTCTTACCTCGCCTTTCCATCCTTACAAGGGAAACCCTTGCGGTCTATTTCTGTTGCACTATCCTTAAAGTCGCCTTCACCTGACGTTATCAGGCACCCTGTCCTATGCTGCTCGGACTTTCCTCATTGCTTATTAGCACCGCGACCGTATAACAAACTCAAATCTTTTATTATTATAGCACTTTTATTTAAAAAATGCACCTATTTTCCTTGCTATTTTGATGAAAAAGGTGTAAAATATAATCGAATTTTAAAATTTTTTATAATGGGGTGGAAGTTGGCTTTTATTTAAAAGATAGAAAGCGTTGTTGTCGAATTTGGCAAAGTTTCCCTCTTTCTTGACTTTTAGAAAAAACAATTTTCGTGAAACACCCTTAGGAGCTATTATGAAAAAAACAAAAATTATTTGCACAATCGGCCCTGCAAGCGGAAACAAGAAAACTCTTTCCCAAATGGCAGATGCGGGAATGGATATTGTCCGCTTGAACTTTTCGCACGGTACGCACGAAGATCATGCTGAAAAAATTAAACTCATTAAAGAAGTCCGTGATGAAAAGCAACTCCCCCTGCCAATTTTGCTCGATACAAAAGGTCCTGAATTCCGTATTAAAACCTTTAAAGACGGCAAAATTCAATTAAACGAAGGTGATCCGTTCACTTTTACAACGGAAGATATTGAAGGCGATATAAGCCGCGTCAGCGTTTCCTACGCAGGGATTTGCGAAGATCTTTCTATCGGAGATAAAATTTTACTTAACAACGGGCTTATGGTTTTCCGTGTTACGGAAATATCCGCGCCGAACGTGCATTGCATCGTTGAAATCGGCGGTGTGCTTTCCAACCGTAAATCCATGTTTTTCCCTGAAAAAGAAATGCATTTGGAATTCCTTTCCGAACAGGATAAATCCGATTTATTGTTCGGTATTGAACAGGACGTTGACTTTGTAGCGCTTTCTTTCGTTTCCAAAGCGCAAGACGTTATTGACGCAAAAGAATTTTTAAAAGCAAACGGCGGCGAGCATATCGACGTTATTGCAAAAATTGAAAACCGAGCAGGCGTAAACAATTTGCTTGATATTATGAACGTTTCCGACGGAATCATGGTTGCCCGCGGCGATTTGGGCGTTGAAATCCCCTATATGGAGCTCCCGAATCTTCAAAAGCATATCATTTCTCAATGCCGTATTCACGGGAAACGTGTTATTACCGCAACGGAAATGCTGGAATCTATGATCCATAACACCCGTCCTACCAGAGCGGAAATTTCCGACGTTGCAAACGCTGTTTACGACGGTACGTCCGCAGTTATGCTTTCGGGCGAAACCGCGGCAGGCGAATTCCCCGTTCAATCGGTTGCCGCTATGGCAAAAATTGTTGAACACGCAGAAACGCATATCGAATATATCCAAACGATCGACGATTTTGAAATAGAAACCACCGCAGAAGCGTTATCTCACTCGGCTGCAACACTTGCAAAAGACTTAAACGCGAGCGCGATTGTTGTTTGTACGCGTACGGGTGGCACTGCGCGCAAAGTTTCCCGTTTCCGTCCAAATATCAATATTATCGGCATTACGACGAATATTCACGCATACCGTCAATTAGCGCTTAGTTGGGGCGTTTTACCTGCCATAACGGACGAATATACTTCGATTGATATTCTCTTTTATTTTGCAAAACAAATCGCTTTAAAGAGCGGTTTGGTAAAAAAAGGAGACACGATTGTTATCACGGGCGGTACGCCGAACGGAAAGAGCGGCAACTCGAACTTAATCAACGTTGAAACTTTATAAATGAACAACTCCCCTTGCACAAAGCAAGGGGAATATTTTTAATTTTCCGCACTTTTTCACTATTCACTATTAGTTATTACTTTCAAAAATCGACAGACTTTTTAGTGAAAAGTGAAGAGTGAATAGGTAATAAGTAAAAACGACAAGTTTCTATAAGAAACTTGTCGTTTTTGGCGCAGAGAAAGGGATTTGAACCAATAAGTTCGAAGCGCAAAGCCTTATAAATAAAGGCTTTCAGCGTTTGTTCACCAAATGTTCACCACAAATTATATACATTGTCGTTGTAGACCTTTGCATGTTATTAGAGAGCTTCAGCTCTCTTTTTTTACTCCTCTTTTTTGTTTTTTTCGATGAATCCATTCAGGTAATTTATACGTCTTCGCAGCGTATCGCACATTTCTCCGCTGACAAATTTATCTCCGTCGAGTATACCAAGATAAACGGATAACATTATACAAAAAAGGTCGTAACAAATTTTTAAAGCGGAATACGCCGTCCAATTAACAATAACTTCTTCCACGTTTGCGGTAACGAGGAAGCCGATGACGAGCATAAGCAAAGCCTTTTTACCAAGCACAAAGACCTTATGTGCAGTTTCATGAAATCTTAAGTCTCGAGTATTCCGATCTTTCGCTTCTTCTTCACTGAATATTTCAGCATAGCTTACCTTTATATACCGAACGCGCTTGACGTACATTATACAATCTTCTGCATTTTTAATCTTATCTTCAAGTCCTTCCTTTTTTAAGCGCAAGTGAGCAAGTTTTTCCGTGTTAGGCTCCGCAATCGGAGCTTGCCCATTCGCTACAAGCTTAGAATTGTACTTGATTTCGAGCGCAGTGATACGTGCCTTTATTCGGTCCAATTTTGTGTTTAGATAATATTTGTAAGCCGTGAGCTTCGCCGATAAATTATCTTCATCAATATACTGTTCAAATCGTTTTATAAGCTTTTTAGCTTTCAGCGACAAAAACGCCTCCGATAATGCTTTACGAAGTTCTGTATATTCCGCGTTTTTAGCCTTAGCTTTGTCCTTTCGCACAGAACTTGCAAGAAAAAGCACGATGACCAATAAAAGATTGTCGCGTATAGTCGTTTGCCAATACTCAGCATTGAAGAAATCTGAACTCGCCCCCACTTGGATAAAATCCGATAAAATCTTAACCGACGAGATCAATGCAATGAGTATAATTGATACAACAGATTTAACGTTCTTTAACACAGCTACTCTCCTTTATTCTTACTGTGGACGGAAAGCGCGTCAAATATCGAGACGACGAACCCAAGCACTTCCGATACCAATACCCAACCTATGATACCCGCAAAGGTAACGATCGAACGCTCGACTGCGCGGAACGCCATAAGCGCAAGTACGAGTAGGATTATCGGCATAATCCAATTTATTACGGTTTCAATCAATCGCGCCCGACGTAATGCGTCCTCAATGTAGAGTATTTTAGCTTGATCGACTTCCGTTTCAAGGTCCGTTTCCAAATTCGCCGTTTTAATCTTCCGTTTGTCAATCCAAGGATTTAACCATACTTTTTTAACAATAAAGAGAACCGCCAACACGGCAAGCAACGCGCCAAAATACCATTTAAACTTTGTCGCTTTAGCTCCCCACCCGCCGTAGCCTACGTAAATAATGACGAGTGGAATAACGGCAACAAATAGCAATTCTAACGACTTGAACCCCCATTTTTTGAGTGTTCTTTTCATTGTTACACCTCCGTAAAATCAAGCATATAAGGATTCCCCGATTGTTTTACCGTCTTTTCAACGTTTTCCGAAACTTCCTTGTGGTCTTGTTTCTCCTCTTTTAAAAGCACTTTTACCGGGGCAGAGAGCGTTTTCCCGCCCTTTTGCGCATGCTCCAAAACCGAAACAGCGTCAGCATGTAACTGTTTCTGTTCTTCCGGGGTAAGAACCTTCGATTTACTCAATGCATTTGCAATCTCCGCGGATAATATCGCGGTGTTTTTGGAAACGTCAAACGTATCGTCAAGCTCCGCTTTAATTCCCTCAAAAAATCTTGCTACCGTTTTATTCACTTCTGCGGAGATGTCAAGATTGATTGACTGGCCGAC